>NZ_JBIUBX010000006.1:0-309651 GCF_044548445.1 Streptomyces sp. NPDC052016 | reverse complement strand
CAGATAGGGAAACAGGCCGTGCAGGTGGGCGTGGGCGAAGCGCAGCCAGCGGGCCTCGCAGTGGAAGCCCAGCATGGCCTGGGCCACGGCCAGGGCGACCAGTTCCGCGTCGGTCAGCCGGGGCGGCCGACCACGCCACCGCGAGGTCTTCAAGCGGTCGTCGATGTGCACGTACAGTGCGGTCAAGAGGGTGTCTAACTCGGTCGTCACAACCCGATGTTGGACACCCTCCCCGCGTCCGTGAACCCCGCATTCGGAACTACTCGTCTAGTGCCCGGCGGGCGACGTCTGCCCGTACCACGCGCCCCGGCGCCGGAATCCGCCCCCGCCCACCCACGAGACCGCAAGACCCGTTCCCACCATGCGGAAGAGAGCGACCACCGCGTTCGGGTTCTTCCGCAACCCTCGCACCGCTCACCGAGTGAGTGCGGGCGCGCCTGCGCCTACGCGGCCAGCGCGGGGAACACGACCACCGAGCCGTCCTTGTCGCGGGCGATCTCGATCGCCACGTCCGTCGTACGGCTGTCGGCCATGACGCCGTCGCCCAGCTTGTGGATCCGGTTCGCCGTGCGCATGAGGCGATCGACTTCACTGGTCGTGAAGACAGGCCGCAGACCTTGCGGGCGTGCCAGCTCCAGCGCCGACAGGCGTTGCAGGACACCGGCGATGCCTGACTCCAGTTTGTCGAGGCGCTGCTGGTCGACCTTGAGTGCGCGGACGAAGTTGTCGAACAGGTTGCCGGGGTCGCTCTGCGCATGCTCGACGGCCTGCAGCACGTTGACCCGCCGCTTCAGCGCAATGGCCAGGGCCGCGAGTTCCAGGTGGGCGTGGAACGTGCCGCCGTCCTCGTCGACGCCGGGGAACGACTTGGTCAACGTGCCGATCTCGACGGCCTTGCCGTCGGGCAGCTTGTCGAGTGCGTTCTGCCACCGGGCGAGGCGGCGGTCGGCGGCGCCCAGCACCGTGTTGATGGCGTGCACTGCCGAGTCCAGTCCCAGCGAGACACCGAGCTTGCCCTGGTCGAGCAGAACGGCGGTGGCTTTGGCGATGGCATCGCGGCAGCCGTCGAGTTCGCTGTACTCCTTCTCCAGCTCCTGTTCCTGCAGTTGCTCCAGCAGTTCCGTGATGTGCTCGATGGCCTGCTGGCGCTTGGAGTCGGCGTTCGCGCTCACCCCCACCGCCACGGCCATGAGCACGAGCGGCGCGGCCACGGTGAGCGCCGCGCTCCCGGCGGCCGCGACGCCGGCTGTCGCACCGGCTCCGCCGACCGCGCCCGCCGCTGCCGCTTTACCGACCGGCTCGAACGTCGCGCCGGCGGCGATGCGGCCCGTCGTCGAGCTCACGAGTGCACTGCGGATGCCACCGGCAGATCCCTTCGCCGCCATCGGGCGAACGATGCCCTGACCGAGCTGGGCGGCGACCTTCGCCGGAACCACCATGCGATACAGGCCTTCGCCGGCAGCGGTCGCCGTGGCGGCCGCAGAGGAACCTCGCGCCGATTGCGTGATGAGCTGCGACAGGTGCTGTGCCAGGGGACTCGCGGCATCGAGCGGGATACCGCGGCTGCGGTCGAGCTTGTCGGGCAGCGGATGTGCCTCGAGTGTGGCGATCGGCTGGTCGGCCAGGGCCGCCAGAACACCGCGCAGTTCGGCCAAGCGCTCAGCCGTCATCGGTTCGTCCCCGGCCAGTGCGGGCACCCGGACGTCACCGGTCGCCAGCGTCCACACCGGAACGGTCGCCTTGTGGTCGTCAGTCATCGTCTCCCCTTGTTCTCCGGCGACAGCCTACGGCTGACCGTCCGACAGGCCTCCCGTGCCGTTGGGGGAGGCGTCGACGCCTCGGTTCTCCGTCACCGGAGCCCTGCCGATTCCGCACCCTGCCGCACTCGACCCGCACCGTACCCCCGGCGCGTGGGTCATGACGCTTATCGTCACCAAGCGGGCGGAAGCACCGTCCGCTTCGCCGTGTGCCGGGGGGAGTTCCGGCTCGGGCCCCCTGGAGCGGGGATCACCCCGAGGCGAGGTTCGGGGTCACTTTCGTGACATCGGACGGCGCGTCGTCGTCACGGCGGGATTCGGTGCCCTCTGTGGTCGCGACGACACCGGCCGCGAGCATCACGTAGTTCCCCGCGCTGCGATGACCACGGAGGCTCCGCTCCTTTGCCGCAGCACGGCGCCGTGCTCGTTCACCCGCGTCAAGGGGCTCTCACCGCCCGGACCGATCGGGTCCGCCGTTCCCCTGCCGACGATGCCGACGCGAGCTTCACGGCAGTGCCCACTGCTCCTGTCCCCCCAGGTGGTAGAGGCCGGTGGGGTCCTGGTAGTTGCCGGCGAAGCGGTAGGGCTGGGCGACCGGTTCCGTCGAACGGGCCCAGGATGCGCACCGCGCGCGGGCTGTAGGCGTAGCTGTCGACCTTGTTGCCGTCCACGTCCACCAGACCGATCACGCTGCCGATGGCGTCGGTGAGGTAGTAGTTGCTCTTGCCCCCGGTCGTCATGGAGTTCAACGTGCCCCCGGGCTCGCGGTTGAAGCCCATGTCCACACCGGTGGTCGCCTTCGCGGACAGGCCGAGGGGGCCGTTGCGGAAGTAGGTGTCCCCGAGGCGAATGCGTTCGCTCTGGTCGGTGGAACCGTACTGTCCCGTACACAACGGGAGCGCGACTCGTATGCCCTCCGTCAGGCCGGTACGGCGTCCCGCACCACGCCACCCGCCAACTCCCTCAGCTTCTCCCGCGTCTCCGGGTCGGTCGAGTACACGACCGTGCCGACCATGCCGCGTGTCAGCAGCACCTTGTAGGTGTTGCGGATCAGGCGGTCCACATCGGCGTCGGTGGTGGACCGCTTGAAGACCGGGTCCTTGGACGCCGTGCGGTCCGTGACCCAGCGGTCGCCGCGCCAGAGCAGGTCCGGGCCGATGATGACGCCGGACCAGTCGTACTCGAAGCCCTGGGCGGTGTAGACGCAGCCGACCTGGCCGAAGCCGGCCGGGTCGGTGGCCCACAGGGCTGCCGGGGGCGCGCCGGAGACGGCGCGGTCGCCGCGCAGGTTCCAGGGTCGGGCCCAGTCGCCGATCACGACGTCGGGCGGCAGCGGGGCGCCCGGCTTGGGCTCCGGGGACCAGCGCCAGCAGTAGCCGGCGGACATGCGGGCGCCATAACCCTGAGCGCGGCGGGCCTCCAGGAACGCCTCCATCTCCTGGGGGCTGTCGGCTACTAGGAGTTGCATGCGGCCGTCGGGTTCCCAGATGACCGGTCCGCCCGCCTCCAGGCCGAGGAGACGGAC
Source organism: Streptomyces sp. NPDC052016 (assembly GCF_044548445.1). Classification (NCBI taxonomy): domain Bacteria; kingdom Bacillati; phylum Actinomycetota; class Actinomycetes; order Kitasatosporales; family Streptomycetaceae; genus Streptomyces; species Streptomyces sp. NPDC052016. The sequence goes on along the minus strand of NZ_JBIUBX010000006.1, from coordinate 306,369 downwards.
CACCCAGCGCAGGTAGGCGTCGCTGCCACCGCAGCGGAACTGACTGTCCAGGGGGACGACGTGGCACGGGATGTCCCGCTTCGCCGCCGCCTCCTTTATGTCGGCGACGGTGCCCATCTCGCCGGGGCGCACGACTTGGTGCTCGTCGAGGAAGAAGACGGGCACGTAGGCAACGTCGATGAGTTCGTCGATCTGGGCCCTGCCGGTCCGGTGCTCGGCGCGGGTGTAGCGGTTGGCCGAGGTCTCCCGGATGCGGTGTGCCTCGTCGCAGATCAGGGCGCCCAGGCTGTTCTTCTCGGCGGTCATGAAGCTGTTGAAGTACTTGAACAGGTCCTGGACTTCCCGCTTGCGGGCCCCGGCGATCTTCCGCATCGTCTTGGTGAACGACTGCGAGCCGGTGGCGTGCAGTGCCGGAACCCCGCGCCGGTACAGCTCGCCGAGCAGTTGGAGCGCGATCACGCTCTTGCCTGTGCCGGGGCCGCCCGTGACGATGACGACTTCCTTGCGGTCGGCGTGCTTCGCCTTCTGCACCGCGTTGAGCACCATGCGGTAGGCGACCTGCTGCTCGTCGAGGAGCACGAACTGCGTGCGCTCCCGTACCTCTTCGGCTGCCACGGACATCAGCTGCTTCGACGGCACGGCGGCGCCCGCGCACAGTTCGTCCGCCGCTCCTGCACCCGGGTGCTTGTCGCTCAGCCTCGTACGGAGATGGTCGAGGAAGGCTCCGCGGCGTTCCCCTGTGAAGAGCAGTCCGTGGCCGTCACGTTCGATCTCGCGCAGACCGGTCACACCGAACTCGGTGGCGTTGTGCAGGAACGCCACCCCGTTGACCCGATGCCCGTGTTCCGCCACCGCGCCGTTGAAGTTGACGAGGTACTCGCAGTAGCGGCGCACCTGCTCGATCGGGTTGAGGACCGGGTGGGCGTAGGCGTCGACGTGGCAGAGGGTGGGGTCGTCCTCGTGGGGAAGAGCCTGACTCCACTGCTTGAGCTCCACCACGACGTACGACGGCTCGCCCGTGGCCGGGTGGACTCCGGCGAGGACGACGTCGGCGCGTTTGCTGTTCAGCGGGAGCGCGTACTCCAGCATGACCTCCACGTCGCCCAGGCCCGCGTCGGTGAGCGCGGCTGCCAGGACGGGGATACTCCGCTCCCAGGAGCGCACCTCCGAGGTGCCGGGCCGGTAGCCGTGCATGTGGACGAACTTGTCGGTGAGGTGCAGGAACAGCGAACCGTCGAGCGCCATGACGGCGACCGTTTTCGCGGACGCGCGGAACAGCAAGAACTTCCCCCGGGCAGCACGAAGAGACTCGTGCGGGTGGGGGCATGTCCTTCGAGACTCCACCGGAGCGGAGCGGAAGCCCGTCGGGCCGCGTTGACGATGCGTCGAGGGTACCTGGCGATACCGACAGCGGCACCAGGACCTTGGATACGGTGGGCTGAGCAGAGGTGACGGTGGCATCCGAACGGGGTCCGGCGCCCCTGCATCGCGTCCACCAAACGGCGTGCTTGCCTCTCGACGAACGATCGGAGGAGGACCGGTGGAAAGTCTCGGCCACCACGGCGGCGGTCGTCGCCCTCGTGATCCCTCGTACCGGTCCTGATCCGCTGACTTGACCGCCCCATCCGGAGAGCGCTGCTGGCGGAGTCCTGCATCGGGCCCCGACCGACAAGCCAGGACCAGGACCGGACCGTCCCCCGATCCGCGGGATCCTTCTGATCACGGCCTGCCGACGGGTGCGGTGGAGATGGGCAGTGGGGCGAGCCCTCCAGCGCGCACCCTCCAAACCGTCGTGTCGCTGCCCGCCACTACCCCTTCTGCTCCACCCGAACCCAATCCACCTCCGCCTGCACTCCCCCGCCCGCGATCCGGTCCACGCTCGACTGGGGCAGGCCCCAGTAGGGGCTGGTCACCTGGTTCCAGCCGGCCGGGTAGGCGCCGCCCAGGGCGAGGTTCAAGATCACGTACTGGTTGTGGCCGAAGACCCACTGCCCCCGCGTCGACTCCAGTTTGTTGCGGGTCGTCTCCTGGACCAGGCGCTCGTCGACGAAGAAGCGCATGCCGGTCGGTGTCCATTCGACCGCGTACGTGTGCCACTGGTCGGCCCGGCCGCCGTTCGGGTAGGTCTGGCGGGCGCCGATGTTGCCGTCCGCGGAGTAGCCGGGGCCGTGCAGGGCGGTGCTCGTCCAGTCGGCGTAGCCGATGTTCTCCATGATGTCGGTCTCGCCCGAGGCGGGCCAGGACACGGACGGGTTGTCGACGTCGCTGCCGAGCAGCCAGAAGGCCGGCCAGAAGCCGTCGCCGACCGGGAGCTTCATGCGGGCGCTGACGCGGCCGTAGGTGAAGTCGAACTTCGTGTGGGAGTCGATGCGGCCCGACGTGAAGTCGTAGGTGCCGCCGCCCGCCTGGGTGCAGCCCTTGCAGTACTTGGCCCGCAGGACCAGGTTTCCGTTCTCGGTGCGGATGTTGTCCGTGGAGTCGACGTACGCCTGTGCCTCGCCGTTGACCGATCCCATCTCCGTTCCGGTGCGCACGACACGCCACTTGGAGCGGTCGAGGGCCGAACTCGTGAAGTCGTCGAAGAACGTCGTGCGGTACGTGCCGGGCTGCTCGCCCGGGAGGGCCGGGTAGGCGGCGGAGGCGCTGCCGCCGGTGCCCCAGACCTGGAACTCGTAGAGGGAGTAGCCGAACTGGGCGGTGTGGGGCGCCGGGTTGTGGAAGGAGCGGCGCTCCTTGCCGACCACGCGGACGTAGCGGCCGGTGACCGGTTGCGGCAGTCTCACGCTGTCGTGCAGGCCGACCGCCTCGGCCGGCGACTTGACATTGGCGCGGCGGGCCGCGACCTCGGCGGCCGACGGCTGGTGGACGGTATGCCATGTACGGTTGTCGGTCGACACCTGCAGGAGATAGTCGACCGCATACGCCGCCTCCCAGTACAGGTCCACCGTGTCGATCGTCGACGGGGCGCCCAGGTCGACCGAGATCCAGCGGTCCGCGTTCCAGTCGCTCGACCAGCGGGTCGCGTCGTCCTTGAGGTTCGCCGGCCATCCGCCGTCGGTGACGAACGCCGGCGAGTTCCCGGCGTGCTGGTAGTAGTTCGAGTACGCCGGGTGGTTCAGGGCGAGGTTGGTGCGGGTCGTCGACGCGGGGGCCGGTTCACCGCCGTGGACCCGGAAGGACCACAGCGAGTAGCCGTACGGCGTGGCGCGTTCCAGGCCACGCAGGCGGAGGTAGCGGCCCGTCACCTCCTGCGGGTACGTGTGCGCGGTGACCGTTCCGCCGCTGCCGGCGGTCTCCGTGTAGAACGGCGTCCAGTCGGTGCCGTTCTTCGACGCCTCCAGGACGTAGCGCTTGCCGTAGGCGGCCTCCCAGTCCAGGACGACCCGGTCGACGCGGATGGTGGCGCCGAGGTCGACGCGGATCCAGGCGTCGTCGGCGAAGTTGCTGGACCAGCGGGTGGCGCCGTTGCCGTCGAAGGCGAGGCCGGGCGCCGTACCGGCGTTCTCGCTGCCGGAGGCGGTGACGGCGGCCGGGTTGACTACGTACGCGGCTGCCGCGCGGTCGGTGTCCCAGGCGGCGGCCTGGACGGCGGGCGCGGCCGTGGCCTGTGGGGTGAAGGCCGGGCCCGCGGACAGCAGGGCCAGGGCGGCGAGGGCGGTCAGCAGGGTGCGCGGAGTGCGGGATGCGCAGGAGGTGCGGGGAGTGCGGGATGCGTGGGGTGACATGCGGCTCTCCTCGGTGTGGATGACGGAAAGAGGGGGATCGCGTGGCTCGTTCGGATGGCGTGGCTCGTCGGAGCACACGCGGGCTGCATAGCGTGCTCATGACAGCCAGAATGGGGGGAGCGGTGGGCGCGGGATCCCGTGCCCGCGCCCACCGTGCCGTGCCCTGCCGTCGGCGGCCTCGCCTCAGGCCGCCTTCGCCACCCCCTCCCGGTGCCGGCGGATGATGTCCGCGTAGTGGCGCCCGGTGCCCTTGATCGTGCGGGTCTGGGTGCGGTAGTCGACGTGGACCAGGCCGAAGCGCTTGTCGTAGCCGTACGCCCACTCGAAGTTGTCCAGCAGCGACCAGGCGAAGTAGCCGGCCAGCGGGGCGCCCCTGCGGGCGGCGGAGGCGCAGGCGGCGAGGTGGCCGGTCAGGTAGGCCTGGCGCTCGGGGTCGTCGACGGTGCCGTCGGGGCGGACGATGTCCGGGTAGGCGGAGCCGTTCTCGGTGACGTACAGACGCCGGGCGCCGTACTCGTCGGTCAGGCGCATGAGCAGCGTCTCGATGCCGCTCGGGTCGACCTCCCAGTCCATGCCGGTGCGCGGGACGCCGGGGCGCCGTACGGCGCGGGCGTGCGGGGCGGGGCCGTCGGGGTCGTCGGCGACGGTCGCCGGGAAGTAGTAGTTCAGGCCCAGCCAGTCGAGCGGCGCGGCGATGGTCTCCAGGTCGCCCGGCTTCTCCGGGAGTTCGACGCCGTACACCTCGCGCATGTCGGCGGGGAAGCCGCGGCCGTGGACCGGGTCGAGCCACCAGCGGTTGGTGTGGCCGTCCATGCGGTGGGCGGCGGCCACGTCCTCGGGGCGGTCGGTCGCCGGGTGGACGGTGGAGAGGTTGTTGACGATGCCGACCTCGGCGCCGGGGGCCGCCGCGCGGACGGCCTGGGCGGCGAGGCCGTGGCCGAGGAGCAGGTGGTAGGAGGCCCGGACTGCGGCGGTCAGGTCCGTCCATCCCGGGGCCATCGTGCCTTCGAGGTGGCCGATCCACGCCGAGCAGAGCGGTTCGTTGAGGGTGGCCCAGTGGGTCACCCGGTCGCCCAGCCGTTCGGCGACGACCGACGCGTACGCGGCGAAGTGCTCGGCCGTGTCGCGTTCGGGCCAGCCGCCGCGGTCCTGGAGCTCCTGGGGCAGGTCCCAGTGGTAGAGGGTGACCGACGGGGTGATGCCCGCGGCCAGCAGGCCGTCGATCAGCTCGTCGTAGAAGGCGAGGCCCTTGGGGTTGGCCGGGCCGTCGCCGCCCGGCACCACGCGCGGCCAGGCGATCGACAGCCGGTAGGCGTTGGTGCCGAGCCGGCGCATCAGGTCGATGTCCTCGCGCCAGCGGTGGTAGTGGTCGCAGGCGATGTCGCCGTGATCGTCGCCGGCGATCTTCCCGGGGGTGTGCGAGAAGGTGTCCCAGATCGACGGCGAACGGCCGTCCTCCGCCACGGCTCCCTCGATCTGGTACGCCGAGGTGGCCGTGCCCCACAGGAAGTCCTGCGGGAGGGCGGTCAGGTCGATGGTCACAGAGGTCCTTTCGGGAACGGGCGAGTCGGTCGCTTCCCCGCTGTCGGTCGCTTCACCGCTGTCGGTTGCTTCACCGACAGCGGTCGCTCTACCGACATCGGTCGCTTCACGGCTGTCGGTGACTTCACGGCTGTCGGTCGCTTCACCGCTGTCGGTCACTTCACCGCTCCGGCCGTCAGCCCGGTGACGAGGTAGCGCTGAAGGAGGAGGAAGCCGGCCACCACGGGCACGCTGACGACCAGCGAGGCGGCCATGATCTGGTTCCAGTACACGTCGTTGAGGGTGGAGTAGCCCTGGAGGCCGACGGCGAGTGTGCGGGTGGTGTCGTTGGTCATGACGGACGCGAACAGCACCTCGCCCCAGGCCGTCATGAAGGCGTAGACGGCGACCGCGACGATGCCGGGGATCGCCGCCGGTACGACGACCCGGAACAGCGCGCCGAGCGGGCCGCAGCCGTCGACCAGCGCCGCCTCGTCCAGGTCGCGCGGCACCGAGTCGAAGTAGCCGATCAGCATCCAGATGGAGAAGGGGAGGGAGAAGGTCAGGTACGTCAGGATCAGTCCGCCGCGCGAGCCGAACAGGGCGATGCCGGTGGCGTTGCCGATGTTCACGTAGAGCAGGAACAGCGGGAGGAGGAAGAGGATGCCGGGGAACATCTGCGTGGACAGCACGGTGACGGTGAAGACGCGCTTGCCCCGGAAGTCGTACCGGCTGACGGCGTAGGCGCTGAAGACGGCGATCACCACCGAGCAGACGGTCGCCGCGCCCGCCACGATCAGCGAGTTCACGAAGTACTTCGCGAGCGGGACGGTCGACCAGATGTCGATGTACGGGCGGATCGTCAGCCCGCTCGGCAGCCAGCGGAACTGCCCCGACACGTCCGCGAGGGGCTTCAGCGAGCTGGAGACCATCACGTACACCGGCACCAGGACGAAGCCGGCGAGCAGGGTGAGGAAGATCCGGCGTGTCCACAGGAACGAACGCGGTGGCGCCATCGGCGAGGCGGGCGCCGGGGACGCCGTCGAGGGGTTACGCATCGGAGGTCCTCCGTCCGCGCGAGGTGACCGCGAGGTAGACGCCGGTCACGGCCAGCAGGAAGAGCAGCAGCAGGACGGACATCGCGGATCCGGCGCCGAAGTTCCAGGTGACGAAGGACGCCTGGTAGATGTGGACCGAGATGAGGTCCGCGGCCTCCGGCGCGCCCTTGCCGAACAGGACGTACGGGGTGTTGAAGTCGTTGAACGTCCAGAGGAACAGCACCAGGACGAGCACCTGGTTGACGGGGCTGAGGGACGGCAGGGTGATGCGGCGGATCTGCTGCCACATGCCGGCGCCGTCCAGGGCGGCCGCCTCGTACAGCTCACGGGGGATGTTCTGCAGGCCGGCCATGACGATGAGGAAGGCGAACGGCCAGCCCTTCCACACCGACACGGTCAGCAGGGCGTAGAAGCTGTTGTCGCCGATCAGCCAGAAGGACGGCTTGTCGGTGAGGTGCAGCTGGTCGTGCAGGACGTGGTTCACCAGGCCGTTGTCGTGCTGGAACATGAACACCCAGGTGATGACGGCCGCGTACACCGGCAGGGCGTACGGGACGAGGAACAGCGCCCGCAGCAGGCCGCGGCCGCGAAAGGTGTCCTGCATGCAGATGGCGGCCGCCGTGCCGATCAGCCAGCACAGGCCCACCGAGAGCAGGGTGAAGGCGACCGTGACGAGGAAGGAGTGCAGCAGGGCTTCCCCGACCGGGGCGTTGAAGTCGACCGACAGCGCGTAGTTGTCGAGTCCGGCCCAGGGGGCCGTGCCCCAGTCGCGGATGTAGAACTGGGTGAGTTCCTTGAAGCTCATCACGACGCCGATGACCATCGGCACCAGGTGGACGAGGAGTTCGAGGAGCAGGGCGGGCAGGAGGAGCAGGTAGGGCAGTCCGATGCGGCGGATCCGCCCGGGGCGGCGGCGGGGGCCGCCCGCCGCCCCGGGGGTGTCCTTGCGCACGGTGGCCTCTGCGGAGACCGTGGTCGTCATCGTGCTCACTTCGCCGGCATCTGCTGCTGGGCCTTCTCCAGGCGGGCCTTCACCGACTCTTCGGTCACCGGGCGCCCGGCGGCCGCGTCGGCGAACAGTTCCTTGACGGCCGTACCGACCGCCGTCTCGAACTGCGACTCGTCGGCGACCTGCGGCAGTGCGGCGGCGCTCTTGGCGAGGGTGTCCTTCAGGACGGCGTTGGCGGGGGTGGCGAACGCGGCGTCGGACTGGGCGGAGGCGACCGGCGGGATCGTGCTGTAGGCCTTGTTGAGGATCTTCTGCTCCTCGTCGCTGGTCATGAACTTCACGAACTCCGTGGCGCCGTCGAGGTTGTCGGTGTTCTTGAAGACGGCCAGGTTGATGCCGGCGACCATCGAGTTGACCTGCGTTCCCGGGCCGGGGGTTCCGGACTGCACGGGCACGGGGGCGATGCCGTACTGGTCCTCGCTCATGCCCTGGGACTTGAGGTTGGCGGAGGCGGACTGCCACAGCAGCATCGCCGTCTTCCCCTTGGCGAAGTCGCTGACGGACTGGTTCTGCGCGTACTCGGCGTTGCCCTGCGGGATCACCTTGTCCTTCGCCATCAGGTCGACGTACTGCTTGACCGCGGTGACCGCGCCGTCGGAGGTGAAGTCGGGCTTGCCGTCGGCGGTGAAGAAGTCGGCGCCGTGCTGCTCGGCGAAGACGAAGGCGTGGTGGACGTTCTCCGAGACGTTCGCGCCCTCCGCGCCCAGGACCTGCTTGCCCTTCGCCTGGATCTTCTTGCCGTCGGCGACCAACTGGGCCCATGTGGCGGGCGGTTGCGCGATGCCGGCGTCGGCGAAGATCTGCTTGTTGTAGTACAGCGCGTACGCCATCGAGTACAGCGGCACCGCGGCGGGGTCCTGGCCCGGCGCGCCCGTCGAGCCGAGCGCGGACTCCACGAATCGGTCCTTCCCGCCGATCTTGGCGAAGTTCGCCTCGTCCCAGGGCAGCAGCGCGCCGGTGGCCTGGAGGGAGGCCGACCAGGTGTTGCCGATGTTGAGGACGTCGGGGCCCTGACCGGAGGTGGTCGCGGTGAGGATCCGGTTGAGCAGGTCCGACCAGGGGACGACCTCCAGTTTCACCTCGATCCCGGTCTGCTTCTCGAACTTGTCGAGCTCCGGCTGGAGGACCTTCTTGTCGATCTCGATGCTGGCGCCCTGGTTGGAGGCCCAGTACGTCAGCGTCTTCGGCGAGTCGTTCGACCCGCCGCCGTCGGTCGAGGAACCCCCGCCGCAGGCCGTCGCGGCCAGGGCGAGTGACATCACGACGGCTCCTGCGGCCGCGGCTCGGATGGTGCGCATGGGTCGGCTCCAGGTGTCCTCAGGGCTTAATTTAGGACGTGAGTTAAACCTCGGAAGCGTGCGACGTCAAGGGTTTCGACGAGCATCGCCCAACTCCGCCACGCCTCTTGACGCGCCAGTTCGGGTAGTTGAAGCATTCAGCGGCGAGAGAGCGCTCCCAGCCCCACGACCGTTCACTTTCTGAACCAGGAGAGCCGCCCCATGCCCCAGACCTCCCCGGACTCGCCCTCCGTGCGTCGCAGAGCCGTTCTCGCGGCGGCCGCGGCCGCCCCACTCGCCGCCGGGCTGAGCGCCTCCCCGGCCGGCGCCGCACCCGCCCCTGCTCCCCCGGCCGGACCGGACGCCCGCCGCCCGTCCCCCCGGCGGCCCCGCGCCCTGCCGGGCGGCGGAGACCTCGGCCCGAACGTCCTCGTCTTCGACCCGTCGACCCCGGACATCCAGGCCAGGGTGGACGCGGTCTTCCGCGAGCAGGAGTCGGCCCAGTTCGGCGCCGGCCGCTACGCGCTCCTGTTCAAGCCCGGCGCCTACCACGGCCTCAACGTCCAGCTCGGCTTCTACACCTCGGTCGCGGGCCTCGGCCTCTCCCCCGACGACACCACCATCAACGGCGACGTGACCGTCGACGCCGGCTGGTTCAACGGCAACGCCACCCAGAACTTCTGGCGGTCGGCGGAGAACCTCGCCCTCGTCCCCGCGAACGGCACCAACCGGTGGGCGGTCGCGCAGGCGGCCCCCTTCCGCCGGATGCACGTCCGCGGCGGCCTCGACCTCGCGCCCAGCGGCTACGGCTGGGCCAGCGGCGGATACATCGCCGACAGCCGCATCGACGGCCAGGTCGGCCCGTACTCGCAGCAGCAGTGGTACACCCGCGACAGCGCGATCGGCGGCTGGCTCAACGGCGTGTGGAACATGGTCTTCTCGGGCGTCGAGGGCGCCCCCGCCCAGAGCTTCCCCGACCCGCCGTACACCACGCTCACCACGACCCCCGTCTCACGGGAGAAGCCGTTCCTGTACCTCAGCGGCGGCGAGTACCGCGTCTTCCTGCCCGAGAAGCGGACCGACGCACGCGGTGTCACCTGGGGCAACGGCACCCCGCGCGGCACCTCCCTGCCCCTGTCGCGCTTCTACGTCGCCCGCCCCGGCATCGCGGCGGCCACCCTCAACCAGGCCCTCGCCCAGGGACTCCACCTGCTGCTGACGCCGGGCGTCTACCACCTGGAGCGGCCGCTCCGGGTGGACCGGGCCAACACCGTCGTCCTCGGCCTCGGATACGCCACCCTGATCCCCGACAACGGCGTCACCGCGCTGAAGGTCGCCGACGTCGACGGCGTCCGCCTCGCCGGCTTCCTCGTCGACGCCGGGCCGGTCAACTCCGCGACGCTGGTGGAGGTCGGGCCGCGCGGCGCGCGGCGCGACCACTCCGCCAACCCGACCACCGTCCAGGACGTGTTCATCCGCATCGGCGGGGCCGGCCCCGGCAAGGCCACGACCAGCCTGGTGATCAACAACCGCCACACGATCGTCGACCACACCTGGGTCTGGCGCGCCGACCACGGCGACGGAGTCGGCTGGGAGACCAACCGCGCCGACTACGGCGTCGTCGTCAACGGCCACGACGTCCTCGCCACCGGCCTGTTCGTCGAGCACTTCAACAAGTACGACGTGCAGTGGTACGGCCAGCGCGGCCGCACGATCTTCTTCCAGAACGAGAAGGCCTACGACGCCCCGAACCAGGCCGCCGTCCAGAACGGCGCGCTCAGGGGCTACGCCGCCTACAAGGTCGGGGACAAGGTCACCGCGCACGAGGGCTGGGGCCTGGGCAGCTACTGCTACTACAACGTCGACCCGACCATCGTCCAGCACCACGGCTTCGCCGCCCCGAACACACCGGGCGTGCGGTTCCACGGCCTCCTGGTGGTCTCCCTCGGCGGCAACGGCCAGTACGCCCACGTCATCAACGACATCGGGGCGCCGACCTCGGGGACGTCCACGATTCCGTCGACGGTGGTGTCGTACCCGTGACACCGGGCGGACGGGAGGTCGGTCGACGTCCGGATCGGCGACGTCCGGATCGGCTGACGTCCGGATCGGCTGGCTCCCTGGTCGGTTGACTTCCGGGTCGGACGACTTGCGGGTCGGACGACTTCCCGGTGGTTGACTTGCGGGTCCGTCGACTTTCGGGTGGGTCGAAAGTCCACGTCGGTGGCCGTCCAGGTCGGTGGCCGTCGAGGGCGGTTCGACGTCACGTCAGGTACGGGCGGCGAGCACCGCCTCCCGTACCGCGGGCGCGATCTCCTCCGCCCAGCGGCCGAGCGTGACCTCCGCGGGCGTGTCGTCGGTGCGGAAGTGGACGAAGCCGGCCGCGCCGAACTCCAGGACGGCGCCGGTGAGTTCCTCGACCCACTGCGCCACCGAACCGCCCCGCCAGCGGCCCTCCCGGTCGCGCGGGGCGGCCAGCGGGGCGTCCGTGATGACGCCGGGCAGGTTGAAGACGGTGGCGACGTCACGGGGGTCGCGGCCCGCGCCCACCGCGGCCTCGTCGATCAGGGGACGGGACTCCCGGTACCGCGGGCTGAGCCAGTCCGCCGCATGGCCGGGGATCCAGCCGTCGGCCACCCGGCCGGTCACCTCGAGGGACCTGGGGCCGACGGAGCCGGTCCACACCGGCGGGGCCTCGACCGGCGCCGGCTCCAGGTCCCGCACCTCGTAGAACTCCCCCTCGAAGGTGACCGCCCCACCCCCTCCGCACAGCAGGCGGACCAAGGTGATCGCCTCCTCGAGCGCGCGGACGGCCGCGCCCGGTCCGAGGCGCGGGACGCCGAGGCGGGCGATGTCGTCCCACAGCCCGCCCGCGCCCATGCCCAGCACCAGGCGCCCACCCGTCAGGGCGGACAGCGAGGTGACCGTGCGCGCCAGCATCGGCGCCGGGCGGCTGGGCAGGTTGGTGACGCTCACCAGGCCCGAGACGCGCCCGGTCCGGCCGAGGACGACACCGAGCTGGGCGTACGCGTCGAGCCGGGCGGCGTAGTAGGGGTGGTCAGAGACGGTGATCAGGTCCAGGCCCTGACGGTCGGCCCGGACGGCGAGGCGCAGGCTCTCCTCCACCTCGCCGAGCGCGGTGCTCACGCCGGTCCCGAACAGCGGCTGGTGCGGTGGCATGGCGGGAACCGCCCTTTCCCCGTCGACGGAGGCGTCCTGACCGGGACGCCCATTCGGTTCGCACCACGAACAGTATTTGTGCGTGGTGCGAACCGACAATGCGACGCAGGGCCTACGCCCCGCTCCCGTCGGCGCACGGACTCGGGACCTACGACCCGGCGGGCGCCGGCGTCGCGGGAGCCTCGTCCGAGCACGGTCGACCGTGCTCGGACGAGGGAGTCACCCCTGCCCGCACGGCCGCCCGCGCCCGAGTTCGGGAGCTACGACCCCGCGGGCGCCCGCGTGCGGACCTACGGTGTCGCCGCCACCGCGGGCGCCGGGGCGTACCCCGTGGGCCGGGCGGTGAACGTGCCACGGCCCTGCGTGCGGCTGCGCAACCGGGTCGCGTAGCCGAACAGCTCCGCCAACGGCACCGTCGCCGTCACCACCGCCGCGCCGCCGCGCACCTGGGAGCCGGTGACCCGGCCGCGCCGGGCCGCCAGGTCGCCGAGGACCCCGCCGACGGCGTCCTCGGACACGGTGACCGTGACCTCGACGACCGGCTCCAGCAGGACCATCGCGCAGCCGCGCAGGGCCTCCCGGAGGCCGAGCCGGCCCGCCGTACGGAAGGCCATCTCGGAGGAGTCCTTCACGTGGGTCGCGCCGTCGGTCAGGGTGACGCGCAGCCCGGTGACCGCGTGCCCGCCCAGGGGGCCCTCGGCGAGGGCGTCCCGGCAACCGGCCTCGACGGCACGGACGTACTCCTGCGGAACCCGGCCACCGACGACGGTGGACCGGAAGTCGAACCCGTCCTCCAGCGGCTCCACATCCAGCACGACGTGCGCGAACTGCCCCGCACCGCCGTCCTGTTTGACGTGCCGGAAGACCAGTCCGGTCACCCCGCGCGCGACCGACTCGCGGTAGGTGACGCGCGGCCGCCCGACGTTGACCTCCAGCCCGAGGGCACGGCGGATCTTCTCCACCGCCACCTCCAGATGGAGTTCACCCATGCCCGACAGCACCGTCTGGCCGGTCTCCGGATCGGTCCGGACGGTCAGCGACGGGTCCTCCTCGGCCAGCCGGGCCAGCGCGGAGACCAGCCGCTCGGCGTCGGCGCTCCGGCGCGGCTCGACCGCCACGGAGACGACCGGGTCGGCGACACCCGGCGGTTCGAGGACGATCGGGGCGTCGGGCGCGCACAGGGTCGAGCCCGCACGGGCCGACTTCAGCCCCACCACGGCGACGATGTCCCCGGCGACCGCGCGCTCCAACTGGGCGTGCCGGTCGGCCTGGACCCGCAGGATGCGGCCGATCCGCTCGGTGCGCCCGGCGGTCGAGTCCCACACCGCGTCTCCCTTCTCGATCGTTCCGGAGTACACCCGCAGGTAGGTCAGCCGGCCGGTGGGGGTGGCGTTGACCTTGAAGGCGAGGGCGGCGAAGGGTGCGGTGGGGTCGGCGGGGCGTTCCTCGTCGACACCGTGCGGCATACCGTCGACCGGGGGCTCTCCGTCGACACCATGCCGCATACCGTCGACCGGGGGCTCTCCGTCGACACCATGCCGCATACCGTCGACGGGTGGCTCCTCGTCGACACGATGCCGCATACCGCCGACCGCCTGCAGACCGTCGACCCTGCGCATACCGTCGACCGCACGCAGACCGCCGACCGCACGCACACCGGATACCGCCGACACGTCGACAGGCGACGGCAGCCAGTCGACCACCGCGTCGAGCAGTGGTTCGATCCCCCGGTTGCGGTAGGCCGAACCGCACAGCACGACCACACCGTCGCCGCTGCGCGTCAGGTCGCGCAGGGCGGTGGTGAGGGTCCCGGCGGACAGCGTCTCGCGGTCGCAGAACTCCTCCAGGGCGGCCGGGTGGCGCTCCGCCACGGCCTCCTCCAGCAGCCGGCGCCGCCGCAGCGCCTCCTCCCGCAGGTCCTCCGGCAGGGACCCGTCGACGGCCGTCTCGCCGCCGTCGTCCCAGGTCAGTGCGCGCATCCTCAGCAGATCGACGACGCCGGTGAAGGCGGCCTCCGCGCCGATCGGCAGCTGGACGACCAGCGGGGCCGGGTGGAGCCGTGCACGGATCGACTCCACGGCCGCGTCGAGGTCGGCGCCCGTCCGGTCCATCTTGTTGACGAACGCGATCCTCGGTACGCCGTGCCGGTCGGCCATCCGCCACACCGCCTCGCTCTGCGGTTCCACGCCCGCGACGGCGTCGAAGACGGCGATCGCCCCGTCGAGGACCCGCAGCGAGCGCTCCACCTCGTCGGCGAAGTCGACGTGCCCGGGGGTGTCGATCAGGTTGACGCGGTGGTCTTTCCAGGCGCAACTGACGGCGGCGGCGAAGATGGTGATGCCGCGGTCGCGTTCCTGGGGGTCGAAGTCGGTGACGGTGGTCCCGTCGTGGACCTCGCCGCGCTTGTGCGTGGTCCCGGTGGCGTAGAGGATCCGCTCCGTGACGGTGGTCTTGCCCGCGTCGACGTGGGCGAGGATGCCCAGGTTGCGTACGGCGGCGATTCGACGGTCGAGGTTGTTGCGCACGGCCCTTGGCCTTTCGGGGTGTTTCCGGAAACGGGCAGCGCGATTTCCGACGAGTGGTGACCGTGACACCACGGGCAGAGCCCCACGCGACCGCGGGGAACCCGTGGTCGCGAGCGGGGCGCTGTCGGTGGGCTGAGGGCTGAGGGCTCGTCAGGCCATCCGGTACCGGCCGCGCAGCGGGCACCGGACGGACCGGGACACGAGGATCACCTCGTAGCGGGAACGGGGAGCGGCGGCAGCGGTGCGGTCACGCATGGCGGGCTCCCCTCGTTCGTCGCGGTGATGCGCTGGCCCCGTCTCGTGGGCGGCGCAGGTCGTGCCGTGAGTGTAGGGAGGAACGGGCGGGCGCCGCGCGGGATTTTCCGTGCGCGCCGGCCCGTTCGGTCACGCGGGCGCGTCCGTCTCGGTGTCCCGCGCCGCGTAGAAGTGGCGCCGCACCCGCCGCAGCCAGGCCTCGGCGGCCCCCTCGTCGGGCTGTTCCGGCAGCACGCTGCGCGTCTCCTCGAACGCGGCCTCGAACCGGCGCAGCAGTGGGAGCGCGGCGTCGGGGTCCGCGGCCACCTCCTCGCCGAACCGGTGATGGCTCTCCGGGTCCTCGAGCCGGATGGTCAATTGTCCGGTCGTGTACAGCTCGTAGCCCTGCCCGCACAGGCGTTTGAGGTGGCGGGCGTGTTTGGCGGTGCGCCTGCGGGTGTCCGCGGAGAAGGAGCCGTCGCCGCGGTTCTGCAGTCTCCTGAACTGCTGGGCGGCGTAGCCGAGGTAGGCGTCGCGGACACGGCGGGCGCCGAGGAACGTGGTGCGGATGCCGATGAGTTCGTCGCCCAGGGGTGTCCGCACCTCGTAGAGGTCGTCGGGCAGCCAGACGAGTTCCGTCACGGTGGGGTTGCCGCCGAGGGCCAGCCGGCACCATTTCGCCGCCTCGTGCAGGGTGCGGTCCGGTGCCGTGCTGACGTGGGACTCCTTCGGCGGGTGCAGGCCGTGCAGCGCCTCGGTGGGCGCCGCGAACAGGCCGAGGCGGTCCACGTCGGACCCCGCGTGCGCGAGCCCGTAGGCGGTCGAGCCGACGATCCCGGACAGCAGGATGTTCTGGACGGTCACAGGTGCCCCCCGGTGGTGATCTGCTGCCGCCGCGCGACCGGGCGGCGGGTGATCTGCTGCCGCCGCGGCAGGGCGGCGGGACCGCCATGATGCCTCGGCCGCCGGTCCCCTCACCTCGCATTTTCGGTGCGTCGCAGGGCTTCCGGGGCGTCTCGGGGCCGCCCGGTGCGTTCACCCGTCCGGCTCAGTGCACTGGTCACCCGGCCGGGCTGGTGGTGCGGTGGAGGGGCGGGGGGAAGCAGCCACGCCCGGGGCGTGCACGCACCGGGAACCGTCCCGTTCCAGGAGGCATCCGTGACCATCCCTCGTCTGTCCCCGTCCCGCCGGGCCGCCGCGGCTCGTGCGGCGCGCACCGCGCGCGGGCCCGGTAGGGCTCCCGTGCCGTGTGCGGCGTGCGCGACCGCCGCTCCCGCGGCCCGTCCGGCCCGTCCCGCCCGTGTCCTGGCCTCCGTTCTGGCCGCGGGGGCGCTGCTGGCGACGGCGGCCTGTTCCGGCGGGGACGGCGGTTCGACGGCCGCGGCGGACCGCGCCGCCGCCGTCGCCGAGCGGCCCGCCCGGCAGACCGTCACCCCGTCGCCCACCAGGACCCTGGACGAGGCCGGCGCGCGGGCCGCGCTGATCACCGAGGCGGACCTGGAGGACGACTGGACCCAGGTGGACAACGCGGACACCTGGCAGGACTCGCTGCTCATCGGGCAGGTGGACGCGGCCGCGTTCCTCACGGGCAAGACGGACGCCGCCGACTGCCAGCGCCTCCTCGACGGGCTCTACGACGAGAACCTCCTCGGCGAGCCGTCCGGGACGTCCGCGCTCACCGGCTTCCAGGAGGGCGAGTCCCGGCTGCTCTACCAGGTCGCCGCCTACGAACAGGCGGACCTGGACACGTCGATGGACTGGCTGAAGTCGCTGCCCGAGAAGTGCGACCAGTTCACGGTGACCGGCGGCGACAGCGGCGAGCGGACCGTGCAGGTCGTCGAGGCGTCGCTGCCCGACGAGGGCGACGCCCGGCAGGGCCTGACGGTGACGGTGAAGGGCACCGCGGAGGGCAACCCGGTGACGCTCACCCTGGACGTCGCGGCCGTCCGCGTCGGGACCGACGCGATCACGGTCACCAACGGCGGGCTCGACGGCGCCGACCACGACAGCACCGAGACCGCCGTGCAGTCGGGCGTCCAGCGGCTGGAGGAGGTGCAGGCCGGCCGTACGCCGTCACCGGACGCGACCGGTACGCCGTCACCGGACGCGTCCGGTACGCCGTCGCCGGGCGCGACCGGCTGAGCCTCCGCCGTCCCGCGCGGAAAACCGGCCCCCTGTCGGCCTGTTCCCCCGCGCAGCGCCATGTGACATATTACTGGCGTGACCAACGGACCGGGTTGTGACGTCGTGGTCGTCGGCGCCGGCATGGTGGGCGCCGCCTGCGCGCTGTACGCGGCGCGCGCCGGGCTGGACGTCGTCGTGGTGGACCGCGGCGCGGTGGCCGGCGGCACGACGGGGGCGGGCGAGGGCAACCTCCTCGTCTCCGACAAGGAGCCCGGCCCGGAACTCGGACTCGCCCTCCTCTCGGGCCGGTTGTGGAGCGAACTGGCCAA
This sequence comes from Streptomyces sp. NPDC052016, assembly GCF_044548445.1. Classification (NCBI taxonomy): domain Bacteria; kingdom Bacillati; phylum Actinomycetota; class Actinomycetes; order Kitasatosporales; family Streptomycetaceae; genus Streptomyces; species Streptomyces sp. NPDC052016. The sequence goes on along the minus strand of NZ_JBIUBX010000006.1, from coordinate 289,387 downwards.
AGAGGTGGGCGAGGTTGTCGAGTACGAGCCCAAGGGCGGCCTCGTGGTCGCCTCCACTCCCGAGGCGCTGACCGCCCTGACGGACCTGGCGGCCGGGCAGCGCGCGGCCGGGGTGGAGACGGTCGCGGTCCCCGCCGGGCGGCTCCACGACCTGGAACCCCACCTGGCTCCGGACCTCGCGGGCGGCGTGCTGTACCCGCAGGACGCCCAGGTCATGCCGACCCTGGCCGCCGCCCACCTCCTGCGGGTCTCGGGGGCGCGCCTGGAGACGGGCCGCGCGGTGACCGGCGTACTGCGCGGCGCCGACGGTGCCGTGCGCGGGGTGCGCACCGCTCGCGGCGACCTCCTCGCGCCGGCCGTGGTGAACGCGGCCGGAACCTGGGGCGGCGAGGTCGCCGCGCTCGCGGGCGTCACCCTGCCCGTCCTGCCCCGCCGCGGCTTCGTCCTGGTCACCGAGCCGCTGCCGCGCGTTGTGCGGCACAAGGTGTACGCCGCCGACTACGTGGCCGACGTCGCCAGCGACTCCGCCGCGCTGCAGACCTCTCCGGTCGTCGAGGGAACCGCGGCCGGGCCCGTCCTGATCGGCGCGAGCCGTGAACGGGTCGGCTTCGACCGGTCCTTCTCCCTGCCGGTCGTCAGGGCGCTGGCGGCCGGGGCGACACGGCTCTTCCCCTTCCTCGCGCGGGTCCGCGCGATGCGCACGTACCTCGGCTTCCGGCCGTACATGCCGGACCATCTGCCGGCCGTCGGGCCGGACCCCCGGGTGCCCGGCCTGTTCCACGCCTGCGGCCACGAGGGCGCGGGCATCGGTCTGGCCACCGGCACCGGGCATCTGATCGCCCAGTCGCTGACCGGCACGACCCCCGACCTGGACCTCGCCGCGTTCCGCCCCGACCGCTTCCTGGAGGAGGCCGCGCCGTGAACCCCCTGCGACTGGTCCGGGCCCGCCCCGGACCGCCGTTCACCGTGACGTTCGACGGCCGGGAGATCGTGGCGCTGCCCGGGCAGACGCTCGCCGCCGCGCTCTGGTCGGCGGGCGTCACCTCCTGGCGCACCACACGGGCAGGCGGCCGGCCCCGTGGGGTGTTCTGCGGCATCGGCGTGTGCTTCGACTGCCTGGTGACCGTGGACGGCCGGCCCGACCAGCGGGCCTGCCTGGTCCCGGCCGCGCCGGGCGCGGACGTGCGTACGCAGGTGGGGACGGGCCGTGACTGAGCGGCCGGTGCTCGCGGTGGTCGGGGCGGGCCCGGCGGGCCTCGCCGCCACACTGGCGGCCGCCGCGCGGGGCGTCCGGGTGGTGTTGATCGATTCCGCGGCCGAGCCGGGCGGACAGTTCTACCGTCAGCCCGCCCGCGGACTCGGAGCCCGGCGCCCCGAGGCGCTCCACCACCAGTGGCGCACCTGGGAACGGCTGAGCGGAGGACTCGGCGCCCACCTCGCCGCCGAACGGGTCACGCACCTGAGCGACCATCATGTGTGGTGCGTGGAGAGGGAGTCCGCCGGGTTCACGGTGCACGCCCTGCTCGGCCCGGGGCAGGAGGAGTCCGTCGCGGTCCGCGCCGACGGGGTGCTCCTGGCCACCGGCGCGTACGAGAAGGTCCTGCCGTTCCCCGGGTGGACCCTGCCGGGCGTGGTCACCGCGGGCGGCGCCCAGGCCATGCTGAAGGGCGGCCTCGTGCTGCCGGGCCGCACGGCCGTCGTGGCCGGCACGGGACCCCTGCTCCTGCCCGTCGCCACCGGTCTCGCGGCGGCGGGCGCCCGCGTCGCGGCGCTCGTCGAGTCCGCCGGCCCCAGACGTGTCGCGGCCCGGTCCGCGGAGCCGGGGGGCCTCGGACGTCACCGCGTCCACCCGAGAGGTCTCCTGCGCCGGATCCGCGCTCTGACCGCCCAGCCGGCCAAGCTCGCCGAGGCGGCCGGCTACGCGGCCGCGCTCCTCGCCGGCGGCACGCGTGTGATGGCCCGTCACGCCGTCGTGGAGGCCCACGGCCGTGACCGTCTGGAGTCGGTGACCGTCGCCGCACTCGACGCCGAGGGCGGAGCCGTGCCCGGCAGCGAACGGCGTCTGGCCTGTGACGCCCTCGCCGTCGGCCACGGCCTCCTGCCGCACACCGATCTCGCCGAAGGGCTCGGCTGCCGTCTCGACGGCTCCACCGTGCGCGTCGACGACGAACAGCGCACCGATGTTCCCGGCGTGTGGGCAGCCGGCGAGGCCACGGGCGTCGGCGGCGCTGGCCTGTCGCTGGCCGAGGGCCACATCGCCGGGCGGTCCGCCGCCGCCCGCCTGCACGGCTCCGCGCCCGACCCGCGGGAATGGGCGGCGGCCGCCCGGTCCCGTACCCGGCTGCGGGCGTTCTTCGCGGAACTCGACGGGGCGTACGCGGCGCCGGTGCGGTGGGCGGAGCGGGTGACCGACGCGACCGTCGTGTGCCGGTGCGAGGAGGTCACCGCCGGCGCCGTACGCGAGGCAGTCGGCACACTCGGCGCGGCCGACCTGAGGACCGTGAAACTGCTGACCCGGGCGGGGATGGGCTGGTGCCAGGGCCGGATGTGCGAGCCCGGCGTCGCGGGGGTCGCGGGCTGCGACCCCAGCCCGGCCCGCAGACTCCTGGCCCGCCCGGTCCCCCTCGGAGTGCTGGCCACCCCGCCCGATCCCCTGTGAGCTCGCCGTGAACACGGAGACCCGCATCCGTACCCGGATCAGGACCAGGACCAGGACCCGTACTCGGCCCCGTACCCGCGCCCGGAGCCGGACCCGCACGCACACACCCCCGCCTACGCGCCCGCCCGCCCGCTCACTTCAGTGATATGTCACACGCCACGCCGGAGCACCCGCTCCCGAACGACCCGGAAGAGAGGCCCTCACCCATGACCGCTCCCCGATCCCATCCCTGGCGCGGCGTCCTCGTCGCCACCGCCCTCCCCCTGGACGACGACCTCCGCGTCGACCTCGACCGCTACGCCGACCACTGCGCCTGGCTCGTCGCGAACGGCTGCGACGGCGTCGTACCGAACGGCTCGCTCGGCGAGTACCAAGTGCTCACGCCCGAGGAGCGCGCCAGGGTCGTCGAGACCGCGGTGGCCGCGGTCGGTGGGGACCGGGTCATGCCCGGGGTCGCCGCGTACGGCTCCGCGGAGGCGCGCCGCTGGGCCGAGCAGGCCCGGGAGGCGGGCTGCGGGGCGGTGATGCTGCTGCCGCCGAACGCCTACCGCGCCGACGAGCGCGCGGTCCTCGCGCACTACGCGGAGGTCGCGAAGGCGGGCCTGCCGGTCGTGGCGTACAACAACCCGATCGACACCAAGGTCGACCTCGTGCCCGAACTGCTCGCCCGGCTGCACGGCGAGGGCCTGGTGCACGCCGTCAAGGAGTTCTCCGGCGACGTCCGCCGTGCCTACCGGATCGCCGAACTCGCCCCGGAGCTGGACCTGTTGGTCGGGGCCGACGACGTCCTGGTGGAGCTGGCGGTGGCGGGCGCCAAGGGCTGGGTGGCCGGCTACCCCAACGCGCTGCCGCAGGCCTGCGTGGAGCTGTACCGTGCCGCCGTCGCCGGCGACCTCACCAGCGCGCTGCCCTTGTACCGTCGGCTGCACCCGCTGCTGCGCTGGGACTCGCGCGTGGAGTTCGTCCAGGCGATCAAACTGTCGATGGACGTCGTGGGCCGGCACGGCGGACGGTGCCGGCCGCCGCGTGTCCCGCTGCTGCCGGAGCAGGAGGCGGCCGTCCGCGCGGCCACCGAGAAGGCCGTCGCCGCGGGTCTCGCGTAGTACCGGCCTCAGGAATGTCCACCCGCGGGAAAGGGATGTCATGCGCAGCAAACTCGTCCTGCACGCCGTCGACTCGCACACCGAGGGCATGCCCACCCGTGTCGTCACCGGCGGCATCGGCACCATCCCCGGCGCCACCATGAACGAGAGGCGGCTGTACTTCCGTGAGCACCGCGACGACGTGCGGCAGCTGCTGATGAACGAGCCGCGCGGCCACTCCGCGATGAGCGGCGCGGTGCTCCAGCCGCCCACCCGCCCGGACTGCGACTGGGGCGTCGTCTACATCGAGGTCTCCGGTTATCTGCCGATGTGCGGGCACGGCACGATCGGTGTGGCGACCGTGCTGGTGGAGACGGGCATGGTCGAGGTCGTCGAACCGGTCACGACCATCCGCCTGGACACCCCGGCGGGGGTCGTCGTCGCCGAGGTGGCGGTGGAGGGCGGCGCGGCCACGGCGGTGACCCTGCGCAACGTCCCGTCGTTCGCGGTCGCCCTGGACCGGAAGATCACCCTGCCCGACGGGCGCGCGGTGACGTACGACCTGGCCTACGGCGGCAACTTCTACGCGATCCTGCCGCTGGAGGAGTTCGGGCTGCCCTTCGACCGTTCCCGCAAGGACGACATCCTGCGCGCCGGGCTGTCGCTGATGGAGGCGATCAACGCGGAGGCGGAGCCGGTCCACCCGGAGGATCCGTCCATCCGCGGCTGCCACCACGTCCACCTGTACGCGCCCGGGGCCACCGCCCGCCGCTCCCGGCACGCCATGGCCATCCATCCGGGCTGGTTCGACCGCTCGCCCTGCGGTACGGGGACGAGCGCGCGCATGGCGCAGCTGCACGCGCGGGGTGAACTTCCCCTGCACACCGAGTTCGTGAACGAGTCCTTCATCGGCACCCGCTTCACCGGCCGGCTGCTCGGTACGACGGAGGTCGCGGGTGTGCCCGCGGTCCTGCCCAGTTTCACCGGCCGGGCCTGGGTCACGGGCACCGCGCAGTACCTGCTCGACCCGACGGACCCGTTCCCGGGCGGATTCGTGCTCTGACCATGCACACCGGCCGGGGTCCGCGCTCCGCCCGTGCACACCGATCGACTCCGTGCTCTGACCATGCACACCGGCCGGGGTCCGCGCTCCGCCCGTGCACACCGATCGACTCCGTGCTCTGACCATGCACGCCGGCATGGGTGCGCGTCCCGGCCGCGCACGCCGGCATGGGTGCGCGTCCCGGCCGCGCACGTCGACCGGTGCGGGAGGGGGCGTGGGGCTCGGCCCCCGACCCGCCCGGTGGATACTGATGCCACGTGACATGGCACAGCCCGCTCCGAGGAGACCCACGATGGCCGCCCCCCGCAGCAGCCCCTCGCCCGCCGCTCCGGTGCCCGCACCCGCTCTGCCGGTGCTCGGGGGCCGCCGGAGCAGCTACCGCGAGCGGGTCGCCGACGCCCTGCGGGCCGCGCTGATCGCGGGTGAACTGCGGCCGGGCGAGGTGTACTCGGCGCCGGCGCTCGCCACTCGCTTCGGTGTCTCGGCGACCCCGGTGCGCGAGGCGATGCTGGACCTCGCCAAGGAGGGCCTGGTGGCCGCGGTCCCCAACAAGGGGTTCCGGGTGACCGAGGTCTCCGACCGGCAGCTCGACGAGTACACGCACGTGCGGGCGCTGATCGAGATCCCCACGGTGGTGGCGCTGGCGACGAGTGCCGACCCGGTGTCGCTGGAGGCGCTGCGTCCGGCGGCCCGGGAGATCGTCACCGCCGCGGTGGCGGGCGACCTCATCGCCTACGTGGAGGCCGACACCCGCTTTCACCTCGGCCTGCTCGCCCTGGCCGGCAACGCCCACCTCGTCGAGGTGGTCCGCGACCTGCGCGGCCGGGCGCGCCTGTACGGCCTCACCGCGCTGTCCGCCTCCGGCCGGCTGCTGGCCTCCGCCGAGGAACACCTGGAGCTCCTCGACGCGCTGCTGGCCCGCGACGAGCGGGCCGTGCGGGAGGTCATGACCCGGCACCTGGGTCACGTGCGGGGGTTGTGGGCGTCCGCGCGCGCGTAGCGTCACCGGCTTCCCGGCGCACCGACGCGAGGTCTGTGATCTTCGTCGCTGGTGTGAGAGGAGTGACGGTTGGGCAGTCAATGCGCGTGCGCGAAAGGATGGTGTCTTTCCTGTGGGGGAAACCGTGAGTGTGTGTCTCATCGGTGCGGGCCTGTCGGGACTGGCGACCGCCCACGCCCTCAAGTCGCAGGGCATCGACTTCGTCTGTCTGGAGAAGGCGGCGGACGTCGGCGGCATCTGGCGCCGTCCGCAGGCCGGGGAGCGCGGCCCCGGCTACCTTTCCCTGCACCTCAACACCGCCAAGCAGCTCACCGGTTACGCCGACTACCCGATGCCGGGGTCCTACCCCCTCTATCCCCGGCACAGCGAGGTGGCCGCCTACCTGCGCGCCTTCGCCGAGTGGGCCGACCTCCCGGACCACATCGAGCTGGAGACGACCGTCGAGTCCGTGCGGCAGGAGGCCGACGGCTCGTGGACGGTCGTCGCCGTGGACGGCCGCGGCACACGCACCACCCGGAGCTTCTCCCACGTCGTGGTGGCCTCGGGGCACAACACCGAGCCGTCGATGCCGGCTCCGCCGCGCGGCTCCGGCACCTTCACAGGAACGATTCTTCACGCCCTCGACTACCGCGACGGCAGCGACTTCGCCGGACAGGACGTCGTCGTCGTGGGGCTCGGTGCCTCGGCGGTGGACATCGCCGCGGACCTGTCCCGGTACGCCGCGCGGACCCTGCTGTCCGTGCGCCGGGGGCTGCACATCCTGCCCAAGCAGCTCTTCGGCATGTCGCTCGACGAGATCGCCGACGCCCCGTGGTGGACGAGCATGTCCCTGGCCGAGCAGCGCCGCTTCGTCGAGCAGGCCCTGCTCGTGGTGCGCGGCAAGCTCGCCAACTACGGCCTGCCCGAGCCGGACCACCCGGTCTTCGCCTCGGCGATCACCATCTCCGACGAGATCCTCAGCCGCATCCGGCACGGCGCGGTGACGCCCAGACCCTCCATCGACTTCCTCGACGGCGACCGGGTGGCCTTCACCGACGGCACCTCCGCGCGGGCCGACGCGATCGTCTACTGCACCGGCTACCGGATGGCCTTCCCGTTCCTGCCCGCCGAGTGCCCGGTCGGCCCGCGGGGCTCGGTCGAGCTGTACAAGCGGATCGTGGCGGCCGACCGCCCCGGGCTGTACTTCATCGGCCTGATCCGCCCGTTGGGTTCCATCACCCGGCTCGTGGAGGCCCAGGCACGCTGGGTCGCGCGGATCATCACGGGTGAGACCGTCCTGCCGGAGCCGGAGGTCATGCGCAAGGAGATCGCCGCGCACCTCGGCGGTATCGCGGGCCAGTACGGGCAGACGGAGGGCGCGTCGATCCAGGTCAACGTGGCGCCGTACCTGGAGGAACTGCGCGAGGTGTGACGGGCGTCGGCGGTGCTCGCGGGGAGCGTGACGCCGTACCTGGAGGAGTGCGCGAAGTGACGGTACGTCGGCACTGCTCGCGGGGCAGTGCGGCGCCGCACCCGGACAGCTCGGCGCGAGTGTGACAGTCCGTCGTCCGTACTCACCTGGCGGCCGGCCCTGCCGGTGTCTCCGGCACACGCCGGCCCGCTTCGTCGCACCGCCCGGCCGGTCCGGGCGGCGGCGGTACCACGGCGGGGCGGACGGGTGCCGCGGTGCACCAGGGGAGCGGTCCGGCGACATCGGCGTACGGCTCCCCTGACGTGCGCTAACGCCCGCCGGCGGTCGCGACCCGGGCCGGCCTGAGACCCAGGGGCGGGCGGACCTCGTAGGCCTCCGCGGAGACGTACGCCGTCACGCGCGGCGGGCGGCCGTGCTGGTGGGCCAGCGCCAGGTAGGCGATGAGGCCCACGCCGTCCTCGAGCCGCCGGGAGGTGACGGCGGCCGCTGCACGCAGCAGCGGGGCGGGGTCCATGCCGTAACGGCCGAGGAGGGTCACGGCGCGGGCCATGGCCTCTTCGTCGTGCCGGGCGTAGTCCCTGACCGGGACGTGGAGGGTGAAGCCGCCGGGGCCGTCGCCGTCCGTCCCGGTGAAGGAGTGACAGGTCAGGACGGGCCGCCCGGTGAGCCGCGCCGTCGTGCCGCCCGTCCGGGAGGAGTCCGCGTCCAGGCCGGTCGCCGTCCGGACGAACTCCTCGAGCTCCGCCGGGCCGGGGCCGGGGTCCATACGGCACAGGGCGGGCGCCTCCTCGGCGGCGAGGCCGTCGTGGCGCAGGTAGACCTTGACGCGGGGCGACTCCCAGTCACCCAGGTCGAGGGCGAGGAAGGGGTAGCCGTCGGCCGCGGGCAGTGACGCGGACGCCCGCCGGTGGCCGAGCCGGCGCAGGGCCTCCGCCACCGTCTCGGCGGAACGTTCCTCTCCCCGAGCGGCCGGATTCAGGTAGACCTTGACCCGGGGCACGCCGCCGGGACGTAGCTCCAAGGCGCACAGGAGAGCCAGCGGGCCCTGGGGGTTCGGCGGGAAGAACAGGTCCTCCAGTTCGTCCAGCGGGTCGGTGGTGACGTTCCACCGCTGTGCCATGTCACGCATCAGCCGGAGTCCCGCGCGCCCGTTCCGGTCCATCCGCCCGCCCGCCGGGTAGCCGGGTTCCAGCAGGACGCGGAGTGCGGGCGCCCCGTCCGGGAGGAAGGAGAGCGAGTACTCGACCGGTGTGTGGTCGTCGGACAGGTAGGTCCGGTAGACCGGCGGGAGGTTCAGCGGCCGCTCGGCGACCGGGCCCAGCGCCTCGATGAGTACGGTGGCGTAGGCGTAGGCGTCGGCGAGGCCGAGCCCGGCGACGTCGCACAGGCGCACCAGCTGGCCGGCGGTCAGGGCGCCGAGCGTCGGCGCCCCCGACGTGCCGCGGCCTTCGAGCCCGGCGGCGGTCACCGGGACTCCCCCGGCGCCGTGGGGCGGGCAAGAAGATACCCGCCTGGCGGGGCGGGTATCCGGCTGTGCTGCCTGTGAAGTTGGGACCTGAGGGTGGGGACGGTGGTACGCCCCCCGGTTATGTGCGGCCCTCTGCGGGGTCGTCCCGCGGAGGGTCGGACGGGGGTGGCGTCGAGGGGGATGAGGTCCACGACACCTCCTTCTTCTCGTGAACAACACGGATACCGTGGTGCTCACTACCCCCGTGCTTCAACCATCATGCGGTTGTCGGGGAGGCCGTGGATGTTGTGTGAATCACCTCGTCAGCCAGTTGAGGAACTGGCTCCACACGCCGGCCCGTTCGGGCTTCCGGGTCGTGGCCGCGCCCTGGGACGCGGTCGTGTCCGCGCGGGTCTGCGCGGTCGGGCGGCGCACCGGCTGGACCGGCGTGAACCGTGCGGGAAGGGTGGCGAGGCCCCGGCTGAAGGGCCCCGGACGCCAGGTCAGGCTGTCCTCCGGCACGGAGAGTTCGACGTCGGGCAGCTTGTTGAGCAGGTTCTCGATGGCCGCGACGGCGATGTGCCGGGCGGGGTCCTTGGAGGGGCAGGCGTGCGGTCCCGCGCTCCATGCCAGGTGCGCCCGGCTGCTGCCCGCCTGGCGCGCCGCGGACAGCGCCGGACCGGTGTTGGCCGCGGCGAAGCTCACCAGCACCAGGTCGCCCGCCGTCAGCTGCCGGCCGGCGAACTCCATGTCGGACACCGGGTAGTGGGGCGCGTAGTTCGACATGGGCGGGTTCTCCCACAGCGTGTCGTCCATCGCCTCCTCGATCAGCCCGCCCTTGTAGGCGTAGCGGTCGTCGGTGAGCAGCCGGTGCAGGGTGTTGCCGATGAGGTTGACCAGAGCCTCGGCCCCCGCCCCCAGCAGCAGGGCGAGCTGGTGCACCATCTCCTCGTCCGTCAGCCCGGCCTGGTGCTGCATCAGCCAGGACGTGACGTCGTCGCCCGGCTTGGACCGCTTGAGCGCGACGAGTTCGCCGACGGCCTCGAACAGCACGGCGGTGGCCTTCTCGGCGTTGATGCCGTCGAACATGCCGGAGATGCCGAAGAACACGCGGTCGCCGATGTCGGCGGTGCAGCCGAAGAGCTCGTTGAACACGAACAGCGGAAGCTGCCTGGCGTAGCCGCCGAGCAGGTCGGCCGAGCCTCGGTCGGCGAACCGGGAGATGAGGAAGTCGGAGATCCGCTCGGTGGACTGGCTCAGTCGGCGGGAGTCCACCCGGGCCATGGTGTCGGTGATGGCCTGACGCAGCCTCAGGTGGTCGGCGCCGTCACTGAACATGCAGTTGGGGCGGTACGCCAGGACCGGCACGACCGGGCTGTCCGGGGCGATCTTCCCGTCGTTGAGGTCACGCCAGCGCCGGGCGTCCTTGCGGAACGAGCCGGAGTCCTGCAGCAGTTGCAGGGCGGTGGCGTAGTCGGTGACGAGGGTGGCCTCGACTCCGGGGGAGAGCTCGACGGGCGCGGTCGGCCCGTAGTGGCGCAGGTAGGTGTAGTAGGCCTGCGGGTCGGCCGCGAACTCCGGGCCGTACAGCGGCACGCGGCCGCCGCTGTTGTGCGCCGGGCACCCGGGCGGGGGCACGGGAGCCGTGGGCTGGTCCATGTCTGCTCCTAGTGGGCACGGTCCTGCAGGTGGCGAACGAGGGTGATGAGCGCTTCGGCCGACGACTGCTCGTCCCGCGCGTCGCAGGTGACGACGGGGGTGTCGTCGAGCAGGTCCAGTGCCTCGCGCAGGGCCCTCTCGTCCCGCAGGGGGGCGCCGTCGAAGTGGTTGACGGCGATGGCGTAGTCGAGTCCGTACTGCTCGATCAGGTCGATCACGGCGAAGGAGTCCGCGAGCCGCTCGGGGTCGACGAGGACGAGGGCGCCGAGCGCGCCGCGGGCCATGTCCTCCCACATCTGGACGAAGCGCTGCTGGCCCGGCGTTCCGAACAGGTAGAGCACGACGCGGTCGCTGATGGTGAGACGGCCGAAGTCCATGGCGACCGTGGTGGTGGTCTTGCCCTGGACGCCCTTGAGGTCGTCGACGGACTCCGCGGCGCGGGTCATCGTCTCCTCGGTGGACAGCGGTTCGATCTCGGAGATCGCCCCGATGAACGTGGTCTTGCCCACCGCGAAGTGACCGACGACGAGGATCTTCACGGCCGTCTGTGTGGCGCCGCCGCGGACGTACGCCGTCTCATCCAAACTTGGCCCTGAGACCATTCAGCACCTCCTCCAGGATCTCCCGGTCGGCGAGGGGGGCCCGCTGTACGGGCGGGCGGGTGATGAGGTAGCCGCCCTCGGTGAGGGCGGCGAGGAGGATCTTCACCACGCCGAGCGGCAGGTGGGTGTGCCCCGCGATCTCGGCGACCGAGAGGTAGCCGGCCGAGCACAGGTCGAGCAGGTTCTGTTCCTCCGGGGACAGCCGGGTGGGCCGCTGCTGGTGGTCGGCGGCGGCCGTGACCAGCGTGATGAGGGAGAGCTGCTCCTCGTCGGGCAGTCCGCGCCCTTTGGTGATGACGTACGGACGCACTAACTCCGGCGTCTGCGGCTCGAGTTCGTCGAAACCGGTCATGACCGCACGCCGAGGTTCTCGCGCGGCGGCGTCGTCAGGGCCTTGCCGAGCTGGCCGACGAGCTGCTGCATCCGGAAGGTGATGTCCGCCATGTCGACGTCCGGGGAGGCGGAGACGCCGAGGTAGGCGCCCTCACCGGCGGAGATCAGGAAGACCCAGCCTCCGTCGAACTCGACCAGCGTCTGCCGCCACCTTTGCTGCGCGTCCTCGCAGAAGAAGGCGAGGGAGCGGCTGAGCGACTGCACGCCGCTCATCGCGGCGGCCACGCGGTCGGCGTCGTCCTTGTCGAAGTCCTGCGTCCGGGCCATCAACAGGCCGTCGGCGGAGATCAGGACGGCGTGCAGGGCCCCGGGAATCTCCAGGGCGCTGTCCAGCATCCATGACAGATCGTCGTTCACGAGACCTCATGCCCTTCGCTGCTTGCACCACGTGTGCTGCTCGACTGTTCCGCGGGGTCCGCATGCGTGGCCCGGCCGGTCTGGGTGCCGCGCTGGAAGGCGCCCATGATCGACGCCCGTTCCGCGCCCGAGCGGGCGGAGGCGGGGGCGGTGGACGCGGTGCCGGGCACGATGGCCATCGGCCGCTTGCGGCGCCGCTTGGGCAGGCCGTCCGCGGTGGTGGTCGTGGCCGGCGCGGGTTCGGGGCCGCTGCGGACGGGGGCGGCGGCGGGTGCGACCGGGGCCGGTTCCTTCTGCTCGGGCGCGTTGGTGAGCAGGTCGTGGGGCAGGAGGAGGACCGCCCGCACGCCGCCGTAGGGCGAGGTGGAGTCCACGGACACCTCGAAACCGAAGCGCTCGGCGAGCACGCCGATCACCGCGAAGCCGAACTGCGGCGGGTTGCCGAGTCCGGAGACCCCGGAGACGCGCTCGCTGGTGAGGAGTTTCTCGGCGCGGGCCCGCTCCTCGTCGTTCATTCCGACACCGGCGTCGTCGACGACGATGCAAATACCCTTGGGCACGGTGCGAATATTGATTTCGACGACCGTGTCGGGGCTGGAATAGCTGGTCGCGTTGTCGAGGAGTTCGGCGAGGGCGAGTGCCACCGGCTCGACGGCACGGCTCGTGATGCCGAAATCGACCTGCGAAAGAATTTCCACCCGCCGGAAATGGCGGATCCTGCCCTGCGCGCTGCGGACCACGTCGTACACGGAGGCCACGTCGCGCTGGCGGCCCAGCCAGCCGTCGCAGAGCACGGCGATGGACTGGGCGCGGCGGCCGAACTGGGAGTTCGTGTGGTCGATCTCCAGCAGGTCCTGGAGGATGACCGACTCGCCGTACTTGTTCTGCAGCCGGGAGACGATCAACTGCTGTTCCGCGGCGAGGCCCTGGAGCGTCCGCATGGCGGACTTCAGGACCGTTTTGGTTGCCTCTTCGGCTCTTTCCTGGGCTGCCTCGACGGATTTCGCGTACCCGTTCTCCAGTTCGGCGTGCCGATCCCGGAGGTCTGCGAACTCCTGCCTTAACGTCCGCGCCGCCCTGCGCTGGCGAACAATGACGGCGGCTGCGGCGAGTACGGCGACGAGGAGAGCCCAGAGTACCGGGTTCTGTATGTAATCAGTCATAAGACTCTCTTCAGGCGACTGACGGCCAGTTGCTGAATTCCCGTCAATGCGGGTGGACCGGCGGACCGCCCGCACCGGGGTCACCGCCCGGACTGTCCCCGTAGTCGGGGATGTCGTCTTGCACCCATCCGCCCGCTCTACAAGCGCGGTGATCGTATCACCACACGATGCGATCGCAGACAGCCAACATAGGGGCGCCTGATGAACATTGACTGCCCGTCAGAGAGCGCGTCGGCAGCGGCCCGACAACCGCGCGACACCCCTCGCCGGGGGCAACCGATAAACGGGGTTCCGCGGCATTCGAGGGGTAATGGAGGCGTACGGAACCGTTCCGCGGACCGAAAAGGTCAAAGAAACAACGAAACCCGCATCCGGAGGAATCCCGGATACGGGCCGTGTCGACAGATCCACCACCCCGCTCACCGAGCGAATTGCGCTCGATACGGAGGGTGATAAGTGTCCGAGGGGGGACTTGAACCCCCACGCCCGATAAAGGGCACTAGCACCTCAAGCTAGCGCGTCTGCCATTCCGCCACCCGGACCAGGTGTCTGCCGCAGCACGGGGGGTGTTCCCCGCGGCGACATGGACAACAATACCAAGCTTTCGGAGTGCCTCTCACCTGCATATCCGCTGGCCGGACGCCCGGCCGGGTCCGGTCCGAGGGAGGCCCCCGGGGCGTCGACGGGAAGTGACCGGACGGTCACGGCCGCCGTGCGACGCCCTGGCCACAGGCGGCGGTCGACGGCCGGCGGTCGGCGGTCGGCGGTCGACGGCCGACGGCCGGTGGTCGGCCGGCACTGCCGTCCGGAGCGCTTCTCACCCGGTGGCCGGGCGGCGCCCACCGCTGTCGGCGCCGCCCGGGAACGGGAGGAGGTCAGGGCATCAGCTGGTAGTCCGGGAAGTTGCCCGGCAGCCTCTCCCCCGCCGGTCCCTGTGTCACCGCCCGGACCAGCAGCTCACCGCCGACGAACGCACCCCGCCAGGACGCGCCCAGGCCGCCGAAGAGCTCGTCGCGGTCGCCGCGGGAGCGGGCCGCGCCGTGGCCGACCTTGAACGCGCGGATGTGCGGGGCCAGACGGTCGTAGGTGGCACGGTCGTCCGTGGAGAGCGTGGCGACCAGCGCGCCGTTGGACGCGTTCATGGCGGCGAGCAGCTCCGCCTCGGTGTCGACCAGGACGATGGTGTCGACCGGGCCGAACGGTTCCGCGTGGTGCAGCGGGGAGGACGGCGGCGGGTTGAGCAGCGTGACCGGCTGGACGTAGGCCGAGGTGTCCTGGCCGGGCAGGAAGCGGGCGTCCGCGAGGCTCCCGCGGTACAGCGGGACCGCGCCCCGGTCGACGGCCTCGGCGACCTGGTCGTGCAGTTCCTTGGCCTTGGCCGCGTTGATGACCGGCCCGAAGTCCAGCCGCGGGTAGGGGTCGTCGCGCCGCTCGACGGCCAGCGGGTGTCCGACCGTCAGCGTGCGCACCGCCGGGAGGTACGCCGCGAGGAACGCGTCGAACAGCCCGCGCTGAACGACGAACCGCGGGTACGCGGTGCAGCGCTGCTTGCCGTAGTCGAAGAGTTTGGGGATCACGGCCCTGAGCGCGTCCCAGTCCGAGTAGTTCCAGATGCCCCAGGTGTTGAGTCCCTCCTGTTCGAGGATGTGCCGTTTGCCGAGGTCGGCGACGGCCGTGGCCACCGCGGCGCCGGTGTCGCGGCCGCCGACGAAGGAGACGCAGCCGATCTCGGGCGCCCGCACCAGCGCCTGGGACAGCTCGCCCCCGCTGCCGCTGACGAGGGTGACGGGGACGCCCTCGCGGGCGGCGAGCGCGCAGGCCAGGGTGAGGCAGGCGACACCGCCGTCGGTCGGGGTCTTGGCGATGACCGCGTTGCCCGCCAGTGCCTGCACCAGCACCGCGTGAACGAGCACGCTCATCGGGTAGTTCCAGCTGGCGATGTTGGACACCGGGCCGTCCAGCGGGGCCCGCCCGGCCGTCATCTCCTCGATGCCGTCGACGTACCAGCGCACGCCGTCGACGGCACGGTCGACGTCGGCCTGCGCGAGCCGCCACGGTTTGCCGATCTCCCAGACGAGCAGCAGCGCGAGGAGTTCGCGGTGGGCGGCGAGGGCGTCGAGGGTGGCGGCGACGCGGGCGCGGCGTTCCGCCGGTGGGAGGTGCCGCCAGGCGCGGTGCTGGTCCAGGGAGGCGCGGACGGCCCGGTGGGCGGTGGCGCCGTCCAGGCGGGGCGGTCCGGCGATGGGGCTGCCGTCGACCGGACTGGTCGCCGGCAGTGTCCGGCCGTCCGCCTGCCAGGCGCCGTTCCAGAGGTTGAGGACCCGGTCGTCGCGGAAGGCCTCGGGGGCGGCGGCGAGGCAGCGGCGCCAGGCGTCGGCCCAGGAGGTGCCGGATTTGAGGGTGAGGGTGGTGGTCATGCGGTTGCTCCGCTCTCGGTGCACGGTCGAGAGGAAGGGGGCCAGGAGGGCCTTCCTTGGAGGGGTGGTGGGGGACGGCGCGGGCCCGGGGCCGTACCGGGCCGTGGACGCCGGAGGTGCCCGCGGGCCGCGGCACGCGACCCGGTACGGCTCCGGCGCCGGCCGCGGACCGGCCGC
Source organism: Streptomyces sp. NPDC052016 (assembly GCF_044548445.1). Lineage (NCBI taxonomy): Bacteria > Bacillati > Actinomycetota > Actinomycetes > Kitasatosporales > Streptomycetaceae > Streptomyces > Streptomyces sp. NPDC052016. Next base: position 273,957 of record NZ_JBIUBX010000006.1, on the reverse strand, counting down.
ACCGGGCGGGCGTCAGGGCCGATGTCCCAGCAGGTCGAGCACGAGCTTCGCCGTCTCGGTCGGTGTGCTCCCCACCCGCACCCCGGCCGCCTCCAGCGCCTCCTTCTTCGCCTGCGCGGTTCCGGACGAGCCGGAGACGATGGCGCCCGCGTGCCCCATCGTCTTTCCCTCGGGCGCGGTGAAGCCGGCGATGTAGCCGACGACCGGCTTGGTGACGTGGTCGCGGACGTAGGCGGCGGCCCGTTCCTCCGCGTCGCCGCCGATCTCGCCGATGAGGACGACGAGATCGGTGTCCGGGTCGTCCTGGAAGGCGGCGAGGCAGTCGATGTGGGTGGTGCCCACGACCGGGTCGCCGCCGATGCCGACACAGGTCGAGAAGCCGATGTCCCGCAACTCGTACATGAGCTGGTACGTCAGCGTCCCGGACTTGGAGACCAGGCCGATACGGCCGGGTTTGGTGATGTCGGCCGGGACGATGCCGGCGTTGGACTGGCCGGGGCTGATCAGGCCGGGGCAGTTGGGGCCGATGACGCGGGTGCCGCGGGCGGCCGCGTAGGCGGTGAAGGCGACGGAGTCGTGGACGGGGATGCCCTCGGTGATGACGACGGCCAGGCCGATGCCGGCGTCGGCGGCCTCGGTGACGGCCGCCTTGGCGAAGGCGGGCGGGACGAAGACGACGGAGACGTCGGCGCCGGTCGACCGCATACCGTCGGCGACCGACCCGAAGACGGGGACGGCCCGGTCGTCGAAGTCGACGGTGCGGCCGGCCTTGCGCGGGTTGACGCCGCCGACGACGTTCGTCCCGGCCGCGAGCATGCGGCGGGTGTGCTTCATGCCCTCGCCGCCGGTCATGCCCTGGACGAGGACCTTGCTCTCCTTGGTGAGGTAAATGGCCATGGTGTCCGGTCCCCTTCAGGCTGCGGTGGCGAGTCGGGCGGCACGGCGGGCGGCGCCGTCCATGGTGGTGGCCTGCTCCACGAGCGGGTGGCGGCGCTCGTCGAGGATCGCCCGCCCGCGGGCGGCGTTGTTGCCGTCGAGCCGGACGACGAGCGGTTTGGTCAGCCGTACGGTGTCCAGCGCGCGCACGATGCCGTCGGCGACCGCGTCGCACGCGGTGATGCCGCCGAAGACGTTGACGAAGACCGACTTCACGGCGGGGTCGGACAGGACGACGGAGAGGCCGTCGGCCATGATCTGGGCGGAGGCTCCCCCGCCGATGTCGAGGAAGTTGGCGGGGCGGGCTCCGCAGCCGGCGACCACGTCGAGGGTGGACATGACGAGTCCGGCGCCGTTGCCGATGATGCCGACCTCGCCGTCGAGCCGGACGTAGTTCAGGCCCTTGGCCGCGGCGGCCGTCTCCAGCGGGTCGCCGTCCTCGGCGGCGACGTCGCCCCAACGCGCCTGCCGGAAGGAGGCGTTGTCGTCGAGGGTGACCTTGCCGTCGAGGGCGACGAGCCGGCCCTGCCGGGTGCGGACGAGCGGGTTGACCTCGACGAGGAGGGCGTCCTCGCGCACCAGGACCTGCCAGAGCCGCACCAGGACGTCCACGGCTTGCGCGGGCAGTCCGGCCGCCTCGACGATCTCGGTGGCCTTCGCGGAGGTCACGCCCTCGGCCGGCGCGATGTGCATACGGGTGACGGCATCCGGTCGGCTGGCGGCGACCTCCTCGATCTCCATGCCGCCCTCGGCGGAGGCGATCGCGAGGAACCGGCCGGCCGCGCGGTCCAGGACGTAGGAGACGTAGAACTCGTCCGCGATCTCCACGGGTTGCGCGAGCATCACCGTGCCGACGGTGTGCCCCTTGATGTCCATCCCGAGGATCTGACGGGCAGTCAGTTCGGCGGCGGCGGGATCGGCGGCGAGTTTGACCCCGCCCGCCTTGCCGCGTCCTCCCGTCTTGACCTGCGCCTTGACGACGACGCGGCCGCCGAGCCGGCGGGCGATCTCCCGCGCCTCCTTGGGCGAGTCGGTCACCTCGGCGCGCGGCACCACGATGCCGTGTTCCTCGAAGAGTTCCCTTGCCTGGTGTTCGTACAGGTCCATCTCGGCTCCCGTCTGCGAAGTCATCGCGAGGCCGAACTCCGATGACTGAAAGTGCCGCACGCCCCCTGGACACCACCCACCGGATGCGGGATAACGAGATTCATACAGTATTCGTCGACTGTATGCAATGTACCGCGAGAGCCTTCCAACCCCCTACGAAGGGACGGGACTTCGCCATGCCCGACGACACCCAGGACGTGATTTCCGGTGGTCATCTCGTTGCCAAGGCGCTCAAGGCAGAGGGGGTCGACCGCATCTACACCCTCTGCGGCGGCCACATCATCGACATCTACGACGGCTGCGTCGACGAGGGCATAGAAGTCGTCGACGTCCGCCACGAACAGGTCGCCGCCCACGCCGCCGACGGATACGCCCGCATCACCGGCAAGCCCGGCTGCGCCGTCGTCACCGCCGGCCCCGGCACCACCGACGCCGTCACCGGCGTCGCCAACGCCTTCCGCGCGGAGTCCCCGATGCTGCTGATCGGCGGCCAGGGAGCCCTCACCCAGCACAAGATGGGCTCGCTGCAGGACCTGCCGCACGTCGACATGATGGCGCCCATCACCAAGTTCTCGGCGACCGTGCCGGACACGGCGCGCGCCGCGGACATGGTGTCCATGGCCTTCCGCGAGTGCTACCACGGCGCGCCCGGGCCGTCCTTCCTGGAGATCCCGCGCGACGTCCTCGACGCCAGGGTGCCGGTGGCGAAGGCGCGTGTGCCCCAGCCCGGCGCCTACCGGGCCTCCACCCGCTCGGCCGGCGACCCGGAGGCCGTCGAGAAGCTCGCCGACCTGCTCGTGCACGCCGAGAAGCCGGCGATCCTGCTGGGCAGCCAGGTGTGGACCACCCGCGGCACCGAGGCGGCCATCGAACTGGTCCGCACACTGAACCTCCCCGCGTACATGAACGGCGCGGGCCGCGGCACCCTCCCGCCGGGAGACCCGCACCATTTCCAGCTCTCCCGCCGCTACGCCTTCACCAACGCCGACGTCATCGTCATCGTCGGCACCCCGTTCGACTTCCGCATGGGCTACGGAAAGCGGCTGTCGCCGGACGCGACCGTCGTGCAGATCGACCTCGACTACCGCACCGTCGGCAAGAACCGCGACGTCGACCTCGGCATCGTCGGCGACGCGGGCCTGGTGCTGAAGTCGGTGACCGAGGCGGCCTCCGGGCGCCTCAACGGGGGCGCGTCGCGGCGCAAGGAGTGGCTGGACGAGCTGCGCGCCGCCGAGCAGACCGCCCTGGAGAAGCGGCTGCCGCAGCTGCGGTCGGACGCCTCGCCGATCCACCCTTACCGCCTGGTCAGCGAGATCAACGACTTCCTCACCGAGGACTCGATCTACATCGGCGACGGCGGCGACATCGTCACCTTCTCCGGGCAGGTCGTGCAGCCCAAGTCGCCGGGCCACTGGATGGACCCCGGCCCGCTGGGCACCCTCGGCGTCGGCGTCCCGTTCGTGCTCGCGGCCAAGCAGGCCCGGCCCGACAAGGAGGTCGTCGCGCTCTTCGGCGACGGCGCGTTCTCCCTCACCGGATGGGACTTCGAGACACTCGTGCGCTACGACCTGCCCTTCGTCGGCATCGTCGGCAACAACTCCTCGATGAACCAGATCCGCTACGGCCAGGCCGCCAAGTACGGCAAGGAACGCGAGCGGGTCGGCAACACCCTCGGCGACGTCCACTACGACAAGTTCGCGCAGATGCTCGGCGGTCACGGCGAGGAGGTGCGCGACCCCGCCGACATCGGCCCCGCGCTGCGGCGCGCCCGCGAATCCGGGAAGCCCTCGCTGATCAACGTCTGGGTCGACCCCGACGCGTACGCCCCCGGAACCATGAACCAGACCATGTACAAGTGAGGAGCGCCTGTCATGACCAAGGCTCTCGAAGGCATCCGCGTGCTGGACATGACGCACGTCCAGTCCGGACCGTCGGCGACCCAGCTGCTCGCCTGGCTCGGCGCGGACGTGGTCAAGCTGGAGGCGCCCTCCGGTGACATCACGCGCAAGCAGCTGCGCGACCTCCCGGACGTCGACTCCCTCTACTTCACGATGCTCAACTGCAACAAGCGGAGCATCACCCTCAACACCAAGACCGAGCGCGGCAAGGAACTCCTCACCGAGCTGATCCGGCGCTCCGACGTCATGGTCGAGAACTTCGGTCCGGGCGCGGTCGACCGGATGGGCTTCACCTGGGACCGCATCCAGGAGATCAATCCGCGGATCGTGTACGCCTCCATCAAGGGGTTCGGGGACGGCCCGTACACCAACTTCAAGGCGTACGAGGTCGTCGCGCAGGCCATGGGCGGGTCGATGTCGACCACCGGCTTCGAGGACGGGCCGCCGCTGGCGACGGGGGCCCAGATCGGTGACTCGGGCACGGGCGTCCACGCCGTGGCGGGGATCCTCGCGGCGCTGTTCCAGCGCGAGAACACCGGGCGCGGTCAGCGGGTCAATGTGGCCATGCAGCACGCCGTGCTCAACCTCTGCCGGGTGAAGCTGCGCGACCAGCAGCGCCTGGCACACGGCCCGCTCGCCGAATATCCCAACGAGGACTTCGGCGACGAGGTTCCCCGGTCCGGGAACGCCTCCGGCGGCGGGCAGCCCGGCTGGGCGGTCAAGTGCGCGCCCGGCGGCCCGAACGACTACGTGTACGTCATCGTGCAGCCCGTCGGCTGGAAGCCGATCAGTGAGCTCATCGGCCGGCCCGAACTGGCCGACGACCCGGAGTGGGCGACGCCGGAGGCCCGGCTGCCCAAGCTGAACAAGATGTTCCAGCTGATCGAGGAGTGGTCCTCGACCCTGCCCAAGTGGGAGGTGCTGGAGCGGCTCAACGCCCACAACATCCCCTGCGGTCCCATCCTGTCCACCAAGGAGATCATCGAGGACCGGTCGCTGATCGCCAACGAGATGGTGGTGCGCGTACCGCACCCCGAGCGGGGCGAGTTCGTCACCGTCGGCAGCCCGCTCAAGCTCTCCGACTCCCCCGTCGAGGTGACCGGTTCGCCCCTGCTCGGCGAGCACAACGAAGAGGTCTACGTCGGCGAGCTCGGCCTCGGGGACGAGGAGCTGCGCCTGCTCAAGTCGAACGGGGTGATCTGACGTGATGGCCGAGGACCGGGTGCTGAGGGTGCGCGCGCTGCTCGACGCGGTGCGGGCCGAGGGACGCACCGCGCTCACCGCGCCCGAGGGCAAGGTGGTCGCGGACGCGTACGGGATCGCCGTACCGGGTGAGGAGCTGGCGCGGGACGTCGAGGAGGCCGTGGCGTACGCGGCGCGCTTCGGCGGGCCCGTCGTGATGAAGATCGTGTCGCCGGACATCCTGCACAAGACCGACGCCGGCGGGGTGCTCGTCGGCGTCGAGGGCGCGGCGGAGGTACGGGCGGCGTTCCACACGATCGTCGACAACGCGCGCGCGTACGACGCGGCGGCGCGCATCGACGGCGTGCAGATCCAGGAGCTGCTGCCGAAGGGGCAGGAGGTGATCGTCGGCGCGGTCACCGACCCCACGTTCGGGAAGGTCGTGGCGTTCGGGCTGGGCGGGGTGCTGGTGGAGGTGCTCAAGGACGTCACCTTCCGCCTCGCTCCCGTGGACGCCGACGAGGCGCTGTCCATGCTGGACTCGATCCGGGCGGCGGACGTGCTGCGCGGGGTGCGCGGGCAGGCCGGGGTGGACCGGTGGGCGGTCGCCGAGCAGATCCGGCGGGTGTCCCAACTGGTGGCCGACTTCCCCGAGATAGCCGAGGTGGACCTCAACCCGGTGATCGCCACGCCCCGGGGCGCGGTCGCCGCGGACATCCGCGTGATCCTGTCCGAGACGCCCGTGAAGGAGCGACGGCGCTACACGCGCGCGGAGATCCTCACGTCGATGCGCCGCCTGATGCAGCCGGCGTCCGTCGCCGTGATCGGCGCCTCCAACGAGCCGGGCAAGATCGGCAACTCGGTGATGCGCAACCTCGTCGACGGCGGTTTCGCCGGGGACATCCATCCGGTGAACCCCCGCGCCGATGACATCCTCGGCCGCAAGGCGTACAAGAGTGTCACGGACGTTCCCGGTGAGGTGGATGTGGCGGTCTTCGCGATCCCCGCCAAGTTCGTGGCCTCGGCCCTGGAGGAGGTGGGACGCAAGAGGATCCCCAACGCCGTCCTCATCCCCTCCGGCTTCGCGGAGACCGGTGAGCACGCGCTCCAGGCGGAGATCGTGGCGATCGCCGAGCGGTACGGCGTCCGGCTGCTGGGGCCGAACATCTACGGCTACTACTCGACCTGGCAGGACCTGTGCGCCACGTTCTGCACGCCGTACGACGTCAAGGGCGGGGTGGCGCTGACCTCGCAGTCCGGTGGCATCGGCATGGCCATCCTGGGCTTCGCGCGGACCACGAAGACGGGCGTGTCGGCGATCGTGGGGCTCGGCAACAAGTCGGACCTGGACGAGGACGACCTGCTGACCTGGTTCGGCGAGGACCCGCACACCCAGTGCATCGCGATGCACCTGGAGGACCTCAAGGACGGGCGCGCCTTCGTCGAGGCGGCGCGGGAGACCGTGCCGAAGAAGCCCGTCGTCGTGCTGAAGGCGGGGCGGACGGCGGCGGGTGCGAAGGCCGCCGGCTCCCACACGGGGGCGCTGGCGGGCGACGACGCCGTCTACGACGACATCCTGCGGCAGGCGGGTGTCATCCGGGCGCCCGGGCTGAACGACATGCTGGAGTACGCGCGCGCGTTGCCGGTGCTCCCCACTCCCCGGGGCGACAACGTCGTGATCATCACGGGTGCGGGCGGCAGCGGTGTGCTGCTGTCGGACGCGGTGACCGACAACGGTCTGACGCTGATGGAGATCCCGCCGGATCTGGACGCGGCGTTCCGGGAGTTCATCCCGCCGTTCGGCGCCGCGGGCAACCCGGTCGACATCACCGGGGGCGAGCCGCCGTCGACGTACGAGGCGACGATCCGCCTCGGCCTGGAGGACCCCCGCATCCACGCGCTCGTCCTCGGCTACTGGCACACCATCGTCACCCCGCCGATGGTCTTCGCCGAGCTCACCGCGCGCGTGGTGGCCGAGTTCCGTGCACGCGGCGTCGAGAAGCCCGTGGTGGCGTCGCTCGCGGGTGACGTGGAGGTCGAGGAGGCCTGCCAGTACCTCTATGAGCGGGGCGTGGTCGCCTACCCGTACACGACCGAGAGGCCGGTGGCCGTGCTCGGCGCCAAGTACCGCTGGGCGCGCGCGGCGGGGTTGTTGGGGGGCGGTTCATGAGGTGACCCGGCGCGGGGCCGGCCGACGGTGCGCGTCGGCCGGCCCCGGGACCCGTGCGCACACGAAAGGCATTGGACAGGGGGCGCTGGCCAGAACTTTCGACGCGAGGGGTGCTACACGACATGACAACGACCGATCTACCGACCTCGGTTCCCTACCGTGAGGTGACCGACGCCAACGGACGCGTCTACCGCGTCGGTGAGACCGACATCGACATCATGGGCCGCAAACGCAAGTGGATGGTCATCCTGCCGTGGGTGGGCATGATGGGCATCAGCTCGGCCGAGTACGCGTTCGCGTCCGCCGAGGACACCCTGCACACGGCGCACAGCTGGAGCAGCGGCCACATCTTCTGGATGCTCGGCGTGTGGGTGTTCTTCCAGGCCGCGGTGGCCTTCCCCGCGGGCAAGCTCCGCGAGAGCGGCCGGCTGCCCGCCCGCTGGGCGATGATGTGCGGCGCGGTCGGCACACTGCTGGGGTACCTGTCGCTCGCCTTCGCGCCGCACGTGATCGTCGCCTACATCGGCTTCGGCATGTTCAGCGGCATGGGCGCGGGCATGGTGTACGCGACCTGCGTGAACATGGTCGCCAAGTGGTATCCGGAGCGCAAGGGTGGCAAGACGGGCTTCGTGAACGGCGGCTTCGCCTACGGGTCCGTCCCGTTCGTCTTCCTCTTCACCGGCTACATGGACCTCACCAACTTCCGCTGGGTGCTGGTCTCGGTGGGCCTCTTCCTGGCCACGGTGGTGGCGGTGGCGGGCAACTTCTTCCGCGACCCGCCGAAGAACTGGTGGCCGGCCGACGTCGACCCGCTGAAGAAGCCCGACGACGCGCGTGCCCGGCGCGCGCTGGAGAAGAACCCGCCGGCCGTGCACCAGTACACCCCGCTGGAGGCGTGGAGGACGGGCCGGGTGGCCCTCATGTGGTTCTGTCTGCTGTGCACCTCGGGCGTGAACATCTTCGGCATCGCCTTCCAGGTGCCCTTCGGTGACGAGGCGGGCTTCGCGGGCGGCATCGTGGCGACGGCGATGTCCCTGAAGGCGATCGTGAACGGCACGGGCCGCGGGGTCATCGGCTGGCTGTCGGACCGGTACGGCCGCAAGCAGTGCCTGATCTTCGTCTGCATCGTCCTCGGCCTGTCGCAGTACGGCATCCTCTTCTCCGGGAACATCGGGAACCTGCCGCTGTTCCTGTTGTTCTCGTCGATCTCCGGCTTCGGCGGCGGCGCCATCTTCCCCATGTTCGCCGCGATGACCGCCGACTACTTCGGAGAGAACAACAACGCCTCCAACTACGGCCTGGTCTACTCGTCGAAGCTGGTCTCCGGCCTGCTCGGCTCCGGCATGGGCGCCGTGGTGGTGAGCGCCTGGGACTACGCCGGCGCGTTCGTCCTGGCGGGTTCGATCTCCCTGTTCGCGGGCTTCGTCGCCCTGTTCCTGCACCCGCCCGGACGTCCCAAGGCCAAGCGCATCGTCCCGAACCCGCAACCGCTCGGCGAGGAGACGGCGTGACGCCCGCCCACGCCCCACGCCGAGGGCGCGGGCGCCCGGCCCCGTCGCAGCCCGCGCCTCACCGGCACACCCCGACGCCGCGCACCGTCCCCACCCTGACGTGACCGACTCCCGCGGCCGTGGCCACCGCGTCGGCGGCAGCGGGCGGGGCGCGCCACGCCCCGCCGGCGGCCGGCTGAGCGGGCACGGCCCGCGCGCGTGAGGCGGCCCTCCCCGGCCAGGATGCGGGGAGGGCCGCCTCACGCGCGCGGGGGCGCGTTCAGCACTTCTCGCGCAGCGAGTGCAGGTGCTCGCTCGACCGCCGCGCGAACGTGAAGGCGGGGCGCGGACAGGAACGGCCTCTTTGTCGTGGAGGAACCTCCGCTGGAGGAAGGGGAGGTGACGGCGGGCGGAGGTCCGGCGTCCTCCGCCCGCCGCCGTTCAGTGGCCCTGGACGGGCGGTTCCTTGATCCGGACGTCGCCGAAGGACACCTGGCCGGCGGAGCCGGTGAAGCACCGAGTGGTGGGAGGCGGCCCAGCACTCGAGGTCGTACGCGTCGGGGAGCCGGCGGCGCGGGGCGAGATAGGCGGGGTCGGCGAGCGCCTTGTCGACCTCGAAGTGGTGCCCCGAGCGCGCGAGTAGGCGTCCGGGGGCGGGTCGGTCCACCGGCCGGTGAAGACGGTGAACCTGCGCGGCATGCCGGGGGCCTTCCTCAGTCGGCGATCGGGGTGTAGACGGAGTTCTTCTGGGCGCTCTCCTCCACCGCCGCGAGGACGCGCTGGACCTGGAGTCCGTCGGCGAAGGAGGGTTCGGGCCGGCGGCCCTCGGCGATGGCGTGGACGAGGTCGCGGGCCTGGTGGACGAAGGTGTGCTCGTAGCCGAGGCCGTGGCCCGGGGGCCACCATGCGTCCAGGTAGGGGTGGTCGGGTTCGGTGACGAGGATGCGGCGGAAGCCGGCGTGGGTACCGGGTTCGGTGGCGTCGTGGAACCACAGTTCGTTGAGGCGTTCCAGGTCGAAGGCGAGCGAGCCTCGGTCGCCGTTGAGTTCGAGGCGCAGGGCGTTCTTGCGTCCGGTGGCGTAGCGGGTCGCCTCGAAGGAGGCGAGGGCGCCGGAGGTGAAGCGCCCGGTGAACAGGGCGGCGTCGTCGACGGTCACCGTGCCGGTGCCCGCGGTGCCGGATCCGGCGGCCAGGCCGCTGGTCGCCCCGCCCGGCAGGGGCCGCTGGCGCACGAACGTCTCGGTGAGCCCGCAGACCCCGGCCAGGCGCTCCCCCGCGAGGTGCTGGGCGAGGTCGACGATGTGGGCGCCGAGGTCGCCGAGCGAGCCGGAGCCGGCCAGTTCGCGGCGCAGTCGCCAGGTCAGCGGGAACTCCGGGTCGACGAGCCAGTCCTGGAGGTAGGTCATCCGTACGTGGCGCAGGGTGCCGAGGAGGCCGTCGGCGATCATCCGCCGGGCCAGCGCGGTGGCGGGGACACGCCGGTAGTTGAAGCCGACCATCGCCAACTGCCCGTTTCCGTACGCGGCTTCGGCGGCGCCGGCCATGGTCTCGGCTTCCTCGACGGTGTTGGCGAGGGGCTTCTCGCACAGGACGTGCTTGCCCGCTGCCAGCGCGGCGAGGGCGATCTCGGCGTGGCTGTCGCCGGGCGTGCAGATGTCGACGAGGTCGATGTCGTCCCGCTCGACGAGCGCCCGCCAGTCGGTCTCGGTCGCCGCCCAACCGTGCCGGTCGGCCGCCGCGCGTACGGCGGTCGCGTCACGGCCGCAGAGCACGGCGAGGACCGGCCGGAGGGGCAGGTCGAAGACGCGGCCCGCGGTGCGCCAGCCCTGGGAGTGGGCGGCGCCCATGAACGCGTAGCCGACCATGCCGACGCGCAGCGGTGGCTTGCCGGCCTCCGGTCGCGCTGACTGCTGCGGCTGTTCCATGCAGGTGTCCTCCTCGTCGTGGCGCGGTGGGGGGTGCGGCCTGCGCGGTGGGCGGCGCGGGCTCTTCGGGCGCGGGCGCCTCAGGGCGGGCGGTGGCCCGGGAGCGGCGGGCGTGGGCCCGGCCGGGCGGTGGGTCGGGGTGGGTCCGGCACCGGTGGTCGCCGTCCGGCGGGACCGCACGGGACACGACCGGCGGCGTGCCGTGCGGGCGGCCGGTGGCCCGGACGCGCGAGGCGGCTTCGGGCCGTGTCCGGTACGGGCCCGGCCGGTGGTCGGCGTTCCCGCCCCGGCCGGGCCGTCCGCCTCACCGGAACCCGGTGGACATGTACTGGTCGACGTTCTCCTTGTCGACGACCGCCGAGTAGAGGGTGATCGACGCGGGGATCTCGAACTCGGCGAGGCCGCCGACGCCCTTGCCCTGGCCGAGCGCGCGGGCGAGGTCGATCGCGGAGGCGGCCATGGTCGGCGGGTACAGGACGGTCGCCTTCAGGACGCCGTCGTCCTGCTTGATCGCCTGGAAGGCGGAGAGGGCGCCGGCGCCGCCGACCATCAGGAAGTCGTCCCGGCCTGCCTGTTCGATGGCGCGCAGCGCGCCCACGCCCTGGTCGTCGTCGTGGTTCCACAGCGCGTCGAACTTCGGCTGGGCCTGCAGGAGCTGGGCCATCTTGGCCTGCCCGGACTCGACCGTGAACTCGGCGGCCTGGCGGGCCACCTTCTTGATGTTCGGGTAGTTCTTCAGGGCGTCGTCGAAGCCCTGGGTGCGCTGCTTGGTCAGTTCGAGGTTGTCCAGGCCGGCCAGTTCGATGACGCGGGCGTCGGACTTCCCCTTGAGCTTCTCGCCGATGTAGTGGCCGGCGTTGAGGCCCATGCCGTAGTTGTCGCCGCCGATCCAGCAGCGGTACGCCTGCGGGGTGTTGAAGATCCGGTCGAGGTTGACGACGGGGATGCCGGCCCGCATCGCCTTCAGGCCGACCTGGGTGAGGGCCTTGCCGTCGGCGGGGAGGACGACCAGGACGTCGACCTTCTTGTTGATGAGGGTCTCGATCTGGCCGATCTGCTGGGCGGTGTCGTTGGAGCCCTCGGTGATCTCCAGGGTGACGTCCGAGTACTTCTTCGCGCGGTTCTTGGCGTTGTCGTTGATGGCGTTGAGCCAGCCGTGGTCGGCCTGAGGGCCGGCGAAGCCGATGGTGACCTGCTTGCCGGGCTTGTCGTCGGCGGCCGGCTGATCGTTCGCCGCCGGTTCCTCCTTGGGGTCGTTGCTCGTGCAACCCGTGAGGAGGGTGCCGGCCGAGACGGCGGCGGTGGTGAGGAGCAGTCCTCTGCGGCTGGTGAAGCGGCTCGTGAATGACGTCGGCTCTGGCATGGCGGTGAACCCTTTCCTCAGGTCGTGCTCGCGGTACGGCGCTGGACCAGCACGGCGGCGACGATGATCGCGCCCTTGGCGATCTGCTGGACGTCGCTCTGCAGGTTGTTCAGGGCGAAGATGTTGGTGATCGTGGTGAAGATCAGGACGCCGAGGACGGAGCCGGTGATCGTGCCGCGGCCGCCGCTGAGGAGGGTGCCGCCGATGATCGCGGCGGCGATGGCGTCGAGTTCGTAGAGGTTGCCGTTGGTGTTCTGGCCCGAGCCGGACAGGATGATCAGCAGGAAGGCGGCGATGCCGCAGCACAGTCCGGAGAGCAGGTAGAGGTAGAGGCGCTGGCGGCGTACGTCGATGCCGGCGAGCCGGGCGGCCTCCGCGTTGCCGCCGACGGCGACGGTGCGCCGGCCGAACGTGGTGCGGTTCAGCACCAGCCAGCCGATGATCGTCACGACGGCGAACACCATGACGAGGGGCGGTACGCCGAGCACGTAGGCGTCGCGTTCGCCGAGGTCGAGGATGCCGTCGACGGTGACGATCTGTGTCTTGCCGTCGGTGATCTGCAGGGCGAGTCCGCGGGCGGAGGCGAGCATGGCGAGCGTGGCGATGAAGGGGACCATCCCGCCGTACGCGATGAGCAGGCCGTTGACCAGGCCGCATCCCAGGCCGACGAGGACGGAGGTGAGGAGGATGCCGCCGAAGCCGTACTCCTGGGTGGCGAGGGTGGTCGCCCACACGGAGGCGAGGGCGACGATCGCGCCGACGGACAGGTCGATGCCGCCGGAGGTGATGACGAAGGTCATGCCGACGGTGACGACGCCGATCACCGAGGCCTGGGTGAGGACGAGTTGGAGGTTGCGGGTGTCGAGGAACTCGTCGGGTCTGGTGATGCCGCCGATGACGATCAGCGCGGCGAGGACGCCGAGGAGGGAGAGGGTCCGGACGTCGGCACGGAACAGGAGGGCACGCCAGGCCGGGCCCCCGGTGGCCGAGGGGACCTTGTCGGCACTGCCTCCGGTCGGGGAGACGGGCTGCGTCATGACGGCGGGCTTCCTTCCATGACGAGGTCGGGTACGCGGTGTTCGTCGAGTTCGCGGGCGGGCGCGGTGTGGACGACGCGGCCGAGGTGGGGCGGTCTCGGAGCAGGGCAGAGCAGGGCGCCGTGCGGGGGGGTGAACAGCTCTGTGCGAGTGGAAGGAGCCTTGTGCGGCCGGGAGGGGAGAGGTGTGGTTACGGGGGTGGTGTCACGCGGGTGAGAAGAGGTGGTCGCTGATCAGGCGGGCCGCGCCGATCACACCGGCGGTGGGTCCCAACTCCCCGAGGACGATGGGCAGGTTGCCGGTCGCCAGGGGCAGTGACTGGCGGTAGACCTGGGTGCGGATGGCGGCGAGCAGGTTGTGGCCGAGGCCGGTCACCCCGCCGCCGATCACCACGAGGCCGGGGTTGAAGAAGGAGACGAGTCCGGCGATGACCTGGCCGACGCGGTTGCCGCCCTCGCGGATCAGGTCGAGGGAGGTGGCGTCGCCCGCGGCGGCCGCGGCGGCGACGTCGGCGGCGGTGAGGCCGCCGTGCGTCTCCAGCCGCGCCTCGAGTTCCGCCGAGAGGCCCTGCCGCGCCGCCTCCACCGCGTCGCGGGCCAGGGCCGCGCCGCTGAAGTGGGCTTCCAGGCAGCCCCGGTTGCCGCAGGCGCAGGGGCGTCCGTCGGGTACGGCCTGGATGTGCCCGATGTCGCCGGCGCTGCCGGTCGTCCCGCGGTAGACCTGGCCGCCGACGACGATGCCGCAGCCGACACCGGTGCCGATCTTGACGCAGAGGAAGTCGGCGACGCTGCGGGCGACGCCGGCGTGCTGCTCCCCCATCGCCATGAGGTTCACGTCGTTGTCGACCATGACGGGGCAGCCGAGTTCCTGGCTGAGCGCCTCCCGTACGGGGAAGCCGTCCCAGCCGGGCATGATCGGCGGCGCGACCGGTACGCCCTCGGGGAAGCGGACCGGCCCGGGTACGCCGATGCCCGCGCCGTCGAAGCCCTCGGCGAGTCCCGTCGCCTTCAGCTTCGCGGCCATGGCGAGGACTTGCTCGAACACCGCGACCGGTCCCTCGCGCACGTCGAAGGGCTGATTGAGGTGTCCGAGGGTCTCCAGTTCGGCGTTGGTGACCGCGACGTCGACCGAGGTCGCGCCGATGTCGACGCCGAGGAAGCGGAGGTGGGGGTTGAGCCGGACGTTGTGGGAGCGGCGGCCGCCGCGCGAGGCGGCGAGTCCGTCGGCCACCACGAGGCCCGTCTCCAGGAGGCGGTCCACCTCCACGGCCAGCTTGGACCGCGACAGGTCGACCTGGTCGCCGAGCTGGGCGCGGGAGTTGGGTCCGCCGTCGCGCAGCAGCTTGAGCAGCCGCGCCTGATGCGCGTTCGCGGGTCGTGCCGTCATGCGCCTCACGAGCCCCTCCCCGCCTCAATCGACCGCCTGTCGTCGGGCTTTGGAGGGGAACGTAGCAGCGGTCGCCGGGAGTGGGAAGAAGTCGTGCGTGCATTGCCGCCGACTTTCTCCACTCGCAGGACAAAGGTGGGTGGGCCGGTGCGTTCAAGCGCTCGTGGGGCTGGGCGTTGCCCGACGCCGGATGCTGCCCCGTTCCACGGAGACGGCCCGGCTCCCCTCCGGCTCACCGGCTGTCGGCTGTCGGCTGTCGGCCGCAGGCCCGCCGACCCGCCCTCCCGTGGACGACGGCCGTAGACGGTCCACCGCGAGCCGCGATCCGCCCCAGGCGATCCGCCGCAGCCGATCCGCGCGTCGCCCAGCCGCGCTAAGCCCCCTGACGTGCGTGGTAAGAACGGCGTGTGTGCTCGGTGTGCTCGCGCATGAGCTGCGTGGCGCGCTGCTCGTCCCCCGCCGAGATCGCGGCGATGAGGTCGCGGTGTTCGATCCAGGACTGGTGTCCGCGCTGCCGTGCGATCGGCGTGTAGTACCAGCGCACCCGGCGGTCGACCTGCGCCGCGAGCTCGGCGAGGACCGCGTTGCCCGCGAGTTCCATGATCTTGGCGTGGAAGCGGGCGTTGAGGGCGACGGCGGCGTCCACGTCGTCGGAGGCGACGGCCAGCATGCCCTGCGCCAGGATCTCGTCGAGCGCCTCGATGCCGGCCTTGTCGGCGTGCGAGGCGGCGAGCCGCGCGGCCTCCGCCTCCAACAGGGTTCGCACGGTGAGGAGTTGGTCGGCCTCCTCCTCGGTGGGCTCGTGCACGAACGCGCCCTGGGCGGGCCGCAGATCGACCCATCCCTCGGTGTTCAGCCGCTGGAGCGCCTCGCGCACGGGCTGGCGGGAGACGCCGAGGTGGCCGGCGAGTTCGCTCTCGACGAGGTGCTGTCCGGGTTGCAGCGCGCGGGTGGTGATGAGCTCCAGCAGCGCCTCGTAGACGCGTTCGCGCAGCGGGCCGGGGCGTTCGAGCTTGGGCACCGCACCCTGCGGCAGTCCTGTCGACAACATCGGTCGGTCCCCCTCCTGGGCAGCGCCGGGCGCCGGGCGCCTGCAGCCGGAAAGCCAGTATCGATTGTCTTTCGTCTACAGTCTACGGCCCACTGTAGCCAGGGCCGGGCGCCGTCGACCGCGTCACATCGCCCCCGCCCGGCCGCCGGGCGCCGCCCGTCACGGGCAGCGTACGACCTGCCCCGCGTACGACAGGTTGCCGCCGAAGCCGAAGAGCAGCACCGGGTCGCCGCTGGAGATGGCGCCGCGCTCCACCAGCTTGGAGAAGGCGATCGGGATGCTGGCGGCGGAGGTGTTCCCCGATTCGGTGACGTCGCGGGCGACGACGGCGTTGACGGCGCCGATCTTCTCCGCGAGGGGCTCGATGATGCGCAGGTTCGCCTGGTGCAGGACGACGGCGGCGAGGTCCGCCGGCGCGAGCCCGGCCCGCTCGCACGCCTGCCGGGCGAGCGGCGGCAGCTGGGTGGTGGCCCAGCGGTACACGCTCTGCCCCTCCTGCGCGAACCGGGCCGGCTGCCCCTCGATGCGCACCGCGTGCCCCATCTCGGGCACCGAGCCCCACAGCACGGGCGCGATACCGGGCTCGGCGCCGGCGGGACAGGCCTCGACCACGACGGCGCCGGCTCCGTCGCCGACGAGGACGCAGGTGGTGCGGTCGCTCCAGTCGGTCACCTCGGACATCTTGTCGGCGCCGATGACCAGGGCCCGGCTCGCGGCGCCCGCCCGCACGGTGTGGTCGGCGGTGGCCAGGGCGTGGGTGAACCCGGCGCACACGACGTTGACGTCCATCGCGGCCGGGCGCGGGACGCCGAGGCGGGCGGCGACCCGGGCGGCCATGTTGGGTGAGCGGTCGACGGCCGTGGAGGTCGCGACCAGCACCAGGTCGATGTCGGCGGGCGTGAGCCCGGCCGTCGCGAGCGCCTTGGCGGCGGCGTGCGCGGCCAGTTCGTCCACGGGCTCGTCGGGTTCGGCGATGTGGCGCGTGCTGATGCCCACCCGGCTCCTGATCCACTCGTCACTGGTGTCGACCATGCCCGCCAGGTCCTCGTTGGTGAGAATCCTGGCGGGCTGGTAGTGGCCGACGGCGGCGATGCGCGAGCCGTTCATTGGGTGGTCCCCTCGGTGCCGTGGGTAGCGGGATGCACCAGTCTGATCAGTGACTCACGGGTACGACGTCAGGTGAAGCGACAGGAATCGGGCGCCGGGGTTGTCGGCTTCCCTCTAACCCCCGGACGCCCGAACAGTGCGTTCCCCGTCTGCGCTCGGGCGCCCGCGACCGAGCGTGCGGCAGGGCGCCGGGCCCCGCGGCGCGCCTACCCGGTGAACAACTGCGTCGCCTTCCGCACGAGTTCGTACAGTCCGTAGGCGAGCGGCGCTCCCACCCACAGCCAGGAGAAGGCGATGAGCGGCGTGCGGCTCCCCTCGCCGGAGCCGGGCCGGGGGTGGGCGAGGTCAGGCGGACTCGGGCTGCTGGGACGGGGGTCGTGCGGCATCGGCGGCCTCTCTCGGGGCGGGGACGTGATGGTGGCGGACGTGGACGGGGCGGACGAGTTCGTTGGCGACGAATCCGACGGCGAGCAGCCCGATCATGATGAACAGGGAGAGGGTGTAGAGGGACGAGCCGTGCTTGCCGGCCTCCTCCTGCCGGTCGGCGATCCAGTTGACGATCAGCGGGCCGAGGACGCCGGCCGTGGACCAGGCGGTGAGCAGGCGCCCGTGGATCGCGCCGACCTGGTAGCTGCCGAACAGGTCCTTGAGGTAGGCGGGGATGGTCGCGAATCCTCCGCCGTAGAAGGAGAGGATCACCAGCGCGCACAGGATGAACAGGGGTTTGGAGGAGTCGCCGACGAGGGCGATCAGCGCGTACATGAGGGCGCCGGCGCCCAGGTACAGGCGGTAGACGTTCTTGCGCCCGATGAGGTCCGAGGTCGACGACCAGCCGATGCGGCCCGCCATGTTGGCCGCCGACAGCAGGGCGACGAAGCCGGCGGCGGCCGTCACGGACACGGGTGTGGAGGTGTCGGCGAAGAAGTCCGTGATCATCGGGGCGGCCTTCTCCAGGATGCCGATGCCGGCGGTCACGTTCATGCAGAGCACGACCCACAGGCACCAGAACTGCGGGGTGCGCACCGCGCTGCGGGCCGAGACCTGCACCCCCTGCACGGCGGCCGGCCCGTCGCCGGCGGCCGGCTCCGCGGCTCGCGGCACCCGTACCAGGAGGACGCCCAGCAGCATGAAGAGCGCGTACGAGAGCCCGTGGACGAGGAACGCGAGGGCGATCCCGGAGTGGTCGGCGCCGAACGACTCCAGCATCTGCGCCGACCAGGGCGAGGCGATGAGCGCGCCGCCGCCGAAGCCCATGATGGCGATGCCGGTGGCCATGCCGGGCCGGTCGGGGAACCACTTGATGAGGGTGGAGACGGGTGAGATGTACCCGATGCCGAGGCCGATGCCGCCGACGAAGCCGTAGCCGAGGACGATCAGCCAGTACTGCTCGGTGGCGGCGCCGAGGGCGGAGATCAGGAAGCCGGACGAGAAGCAGACCAGGGCGACGGTCATCGCCCAGCGGGGGCCGTTGCGTTCGACGAGGGTGCCGCCGAACGCGGCGGACAGGCCCAGCATGACGATGGCGAGCTGGAAGGGCAGTGCGCTCTGGGTGCCGCTGAGGCCGAGGGCGGACTCCAGCGGCGGCTTGAACACGGACCAGGCGTAGGCCTGTCCGATGGAGAGGTGGACCGAGAGGGCGGCCGGGGGGACGAGCCAGCGGCTCCAGCCGGGTGGGGCGACAGGGGGACTCATGAGTCCGGAACGGTAGGAAGCGGCGCGGGAGTTGAGAAGACGGCGCGTCGACCGTATGCGGTGAGCGGTATGCAGGATGCGCCGAACGGTCGTCGGACGGGCCGGTTGCCGCGAGGGGCGCGGTCCGGGGCGGTCGTCTTCCGGGCGGCCGTAATGATGCCGGACCCCCGCCGTCCGTGGTGGCGCGCGGACCTTGCCGCCCGTGGTGCTGCGCGGACCCTTGCCGCCCCCACCACCATACTGTAGACAATATTCAGTCGACAGCGTTCGGCAGTTCCTCGGTACCCTCGACCGAACGGAGCTCCCTCACCATGAAAGTCGCAGTCCTCGGCGCCGGTGCGATCGGCGCCTACGTCGGTGCCGCGCTCCACCGCGCCGGCGCCGACGTCCACCTCGTCGCCCGTGGACCGCATCTCGCGGCCATGAGGCGGCACGGGGTACGGGTGCTCAGCCCGCGCGGCGACTTCACCGCCCGCGCCCACGCCACCGACGACCCGGGCGAGATCGGCCCGGTCGACTACGTCTTCCTCGGCCTGAAGGCCAACTCGTACGCGGCGTGCGGGCCGCTCATCGAGCCCCTTCTGCACGAGACCACGGCGGTGATCGCCGCTCAGAACGGCATTCCCTGGTGGTACTTCCACCGGCACGGCGGCCCCTACGACGGCCACCGCGTCGAGAGCGTGGACCCGGGCGGCGCGGTCAGTGCGGTGCTCGCGCCCCGACGGGCCGTCGGCTGCGTGGTCTACGCGGCCACCGAGCTCGAAGGGCCGGGCGTCGTACGGCACCTGGAAGGCACCCGGTTCTCGGTCGGCGAGCCCGACCGCAGTGTCTCGGAGCGCTGCCTGGCGTTCAGCGAGGCCATGAAGGCGGGCGGGCTGAAGTGCCCGGTCGAGCCCGACCTGCGCAACGACATCTGGCTCAAGTTGCTCGGCAACATCTCCTTCAACCCGATCAGCGCGCTGGCCCGAGCGACCATGCGGCAGATGTGCCTGCACGGCGGCACCCGCCAGGTCATCGAGACGATGATGCGCGAGACGCTCACCGTCGCCGAGGCCCTCGGCTGCGAGGTGGGCGTCTCCATCGAGCGCCGGCTCGCGGGTGCCGAGCGCGTCGGCGACCACCGCACCTCCACGCTCCAGGACCTGGAGCGCGGCAAACCGCTCGAACTCGACGTACTGCTCGCGGCGGTCGTCGAGCTGGCGGAGATCACCGGCGTCGAGGTGCCCACGCTGCGCACCGTGCACGCCATCTCGGACCTGCTCGCGCTGAGGAGCGCCGCATGAAGAGCACGAGGAAACGCGGACCGAAGACCTACACCCGGCTCACCCGTCCACTCGTCCGCGACTCCCGCGACGAACCGTTCCGGCCGGCGAGCTGGGAGGAGGCGCTGGACCGCGCGGCCCGCGGCCTGGCCGCCGCGCGCGGCGCGTTCGGCATGTTCTCCTGCGCGCGGGCCACGAACGAGATGAACTACGTGGCGCAGAAGTTCGCCCGGGTCGTCATGGGCACCAACAACGTCGACTCCTGCAACCGGACGTGTCACGCGCCGAGCGTCGCCGGCCTGTCGGCCGCCTTCGGCTCGGGCGGGGGGACGTCCTCGTACGAGGAGATCGAGCACACGGACGTCATCGTGATGTGGGGCTCCAACGCCCGTTACGCGCATCCGATCTTCTTCCAGCACGTCCTCAAGGGGGTCCGGAACGGCGGTCGGCTGTATGCGGTCGACCCGCGGCGGACGTCCACCGCCGAGTGGGCGGAGAGCTGGCTCGGCCTCAACGTGGGCACCGACATCCCGATGGCCCACGCGATCGGCCGCGAGATCATCCACGCCGGGCTGGCGAACCGGGCGTTCATCGAGCGGGCGACCACGGGTTTCGAGGAGTACGCGGCCCTCGTGGAGCCGTGGACGCTGTCGCTCGCCGAGAAGGTGACCGGCGTGCCGGCGGCGGCGATAAGGGAGCTGGCGCACGCCTACGCGCGCGCCGAGCGCGCCCAGCTGTGCTGGACCCTCGGCATCACCGAGCACCACAACGGCACCGACAACGTCCGCGCGTTGATCAACCTGTCCCTGCTCACCGGACACGTCGGCCGGTACGGTTCGGGGCTGCAGCCCCTGCGCGGCCAGAACAACGTGCAGGGCGGCGGCGACATGGGCGCCATCCCCAACCGTCTGCCCGGCTTCCAGGACATCCTCGATCCGGAGGTACGGCTGAAGTTCGAGTCGGCCTGGGACACCGTGATCCAGCCGCACTACGGGCTGAACCTGACGGAGATGTTCGAGGCGATGGAGGACGGCGCCCTGAAGGCCGTCTACTGCATCGGTGAGAACCCGGCGCAGTCGGAGGCCGACAGCGAGCAGGCCGTGCGGCGGCTGAGGGCGCTGGACTTCCTCGTCGTCCAGGACATCTTCCTCACGAAGACGGCCGAGCTGGCGCACGTCGTGCTGCCGGCGACCGCCGGCTGGGCGGAGACCGAGGGCACCACCACCAACAGCGAGCGGCGGGTCCAGCGGGTACGGCGTGCGGTGACGCCTCCCGGTGAGGCCCGGGAGGACATCGACATCCTCTGCGACCTGGCGGCCCGTCTCGGCCACGACTGGAAGTACGCCGACGCCGAGACCGTGTGGAACGAGCTGCGGTCGGTGTCCCCGGACCACTACGGGATGACGTACGACCGGCTCGAGGAGCACCAGGGCATCCAGTGGCCGTGTCCGAGCACCGAACGCCTCGAACCCACCTATCTCCACGGCAGGTTGTGGGAGAAGGACCCCGAGCGGCGGGGGAGGCGGGCGCCGTTCGGGATCGTGCGGCACGATCCGCCGGTCGATCTGACGGACGAGGAGTACCCGATCCGGCTGACCACCGGCAGGCGGCTCGACTCCTACAACACCGGTGTGCAGAGCGGCGGTTACGCCTCCCCGCTGCGGCGCGGGGAGTACGTCGAGCTGTGCCCGGAGGACGCCGAGCGCTACGGAGTGGTGGTCGGCGAGGAGGTCCGGGTGGCGTCCCGGCGCGGATCGGTGGTGGCCCCGGTGTGGGTCGACACCGCGCTGCGGCCCGGGCTCGCCTTCATGACCATGCACTTTCCCGACGAGGTGGACACCAACCGGCTGACGATCGAGGCCAACTGCCCGATCGCGGGGACGGCGGAGTTCAAGGCGTCGGCGATCCGGATCGAGAAGCTCCCGGCCCCGACCAGTGTGAGGTGACGTCGTGGACCTGCACTTCGGCGACAGCAAGCCGACGGACGACGAACGGGCGGCCGTCGACGCCCTGCTCGGCCCCCCGCAGTCCGCCTGGGAGGGCGCCGACCGCACGGACGCGGACCTGCGGTGGGCGCGCGGCGGACGGGAGGCCCGCGACCGACGGGACCTGCTGCTGCCGGGGCTGCACGCGATCAACGACCGGGTCGGCTGGATCAGCGAGGGCGCCCTGGACTACCTGTGCCGCCGGCTGACCGTGCCGCCCGCGGAGGCGTACGGGGTCGCCACCTTCTACGCGATGTTCTCCGTCAGGCCGCGTGCCTCGACCGTGCTGCACGTGTGCACGGACCTGGCGTGCACGGCCGCCGGCGCGCGGGAGCTGTGCGAGGGCGTCGTCTCCGGCGTCGGTCCAGGCGTGCACGTCGAGCGCAGTCCGTGTCTCGGCCTGTGCGAACGCGCCCCGGCCGCCCTGGCGATCCGGGCGGGCGATCCGGTGCGTACGGCGGTGTCGGCGCCGGCGACCGTACGCGAGGCCGTGCTCGCCGCCACCGCGCCGGACTCCGCGCCGGAGGAACCGCCCGCGGTGGCGGCGGTCCCGCAGACGGGTGACGCCGGTCTCCTGCTGCTGGGCCGCGTCGGTGTCGTGGACCCGTCGTCCCTCGACGACTACCGTGCCCACGGTGGCTACAGCGCGCTGCGCCGCGCGTTCGCGCTCGGCCCGGCGGGCGTCATCCGCGAGGTCACCGACTCCGGGCTGGTCGGGCGCGGCGGCGCCGCCTTCCCCACGGGGCGCAAGTGGCAGGCCACCGCGTCGCAGCCCGACCACCCGCACTACCTGGTGTGCAACGCCGACGAGTCGGAGCCGGGCACCTTCAAGGACCGGGTGCTGATGGAGGGTGATCCGTACGCGCTGGTGGAGTCGATGACGATCGCCGCGTACGCGGTCGGCGCGCACCGGGGTTACCTGTATCTGCGCGGCGAGTATCCGCGGGCGATACACCGTATGCAGCATGCGGTCGACCAGGCGCGGGCGCGTGGTCTGCTCGGCGACGACATCCTCGGCCAGGGCTACGCCTTCGACATCGAGATCCGTCGCGGCGCGGGCGCGTACATCTGCGGTGAGGAGACGGCCCTGTTCAACTCCATCGAGGGCTACCGGGGCGAGCCGCGCTCGAAGCCGCCGTTCCCGGTGGAGAAGGGCCTCTTCGGCAAGCCGACGGCCGAGAACAACGTGGAGACGCTGGTGAACGTGCTGCCGATCCTGACCATGGGGGCGGCGGCGTACGCGGCGATCGGCACGGGGAGGTCCACCGGTCCGAAGCTGTTCTGCGTGTCGGGCAGTGTGGAGCGGCCGGGGGTCTACGAGCTGCCGTTCGGTGCGACGCTGGGCGAGCTGCTCGCGCGGGCCGGGGTGCGCGGCCGGCTGCGCGCGGTGCTGCTCGGCGGGGCGGCCGGCGGCTTCGTACGGCCGGACGAGATCGACATCCCGCTCACCTTCGAGGGCACGCGGGAGGCGGGTACGACGCTCGGCTCGGGGGTCGTGATGGCCTTCGACGACACGGTCCCGCTGCCCCGGCTCCTGCTGCGCATCGCCGAGTTCTTCCGTGACGAGTCGTGCGGGCAGTGCGTGCCGTGCCGGGTCGGGACCGTCCGGCAGGAGGAGGCGCTGCAGCGGATCGTGGAGCGCACCGGCGCGGCCGCCGCCGACGACATCGCCCTGCTCAGGGAGGTCGGGCGGGCGATGCGGGACGCCTCGATCTGCGGCCTGGGACAGACCGCGTGGAACGCCGTGGAATCCGCCATCGACCGCTTGGGGGCGTACGAATGACCGTGACACCGCTGGGGATCCCGCGTCGGCTGCTGGAGTTCACCATCGACGGCGAGCCGGTCCGCGCGCCGGAGGGTTCCACGATCCTGGACGCGTGCCGGGCGGCGGGGAAGGACGTGCCGACGCTGTGCCAGGGGGACACGCTCACGCCCAAGAACGCCTGCCGTGTCTGCGTGGTGGAGGTCGAGGGGTCGCGCACCCTGGTCCCGGCGTGCTCGCGCAGGGCGGAGACCGGCATGGAGGTCCGTACCGACACCGAGCGCGCCCGGCACAGCCGCAAAGTCGTCCTCGAACTGCTCGCGTCGTCGGTCGATCTGTCCACGACGCCGAAGGTCGCGGAATGGATCAAGGAGTACGAGGCGAAGCCGGATCGTTTCGGCCCCGGTGCGGCGCGGGTGAACGAGGAACCGAGGGTGGACAACGACCTGTACGTCCGCGACTACGACAAGTGCATCCTGTGCTACAAGTGCGTCGACGCCTGCGGTGACCAGTGGCAGAACACTTTCGCGATCTCCGTGGCGGGGCGCGGTTTCGACGCCCGGATCGCGGTCGAGCACGACGCGCCGCTGACGGACTCGGCGTGCGTGTACTGCGGGAACTGCATCGAGGTCTGTCCGACGGGGGCGCTGTCGTTCAAGTCGGAGTTCGACCGGCGGGCGGCGGGCACCTGGGACGAGTCGGCGCAGACGCGGACGACGACCGTGTGCGCGTACTGCGGCGTGGGCTGCAACCTCACGCTCCACGTGCAGGACAATGAGATCGTGAAGGTCACCTCGCCGCACGACAACCCGGTGACCCACGGCAACCTCTGCATCAAGGGCCGCTTCGGCTACCAGCACGTACAGAACCGGGGCTGATCACGACATGGGACGAGTCACCGAACGACGCAAGGTGCTCCGCATACGCGACGGGGCGGTGTCCAGCCGGCCGGACACGCTCGTCGCGGAGGAACCGCTGGAGATCCGGCTCAACGGCAAGCCGCTCGCCATCACCATGCGCACGCCCGGCGACGACTTCGCGCTGGCGGCCGGATTCCTGGTCAGCGAGGGTGTACTGGCTGCCGCATCCGATGTACTGAACATCGTCTACTGCGCGGGCGCGACCGTGGACGGCTCGAACACCTACAACGTCGTGGACGTGAAGACCTCCTCCGGCGTCACGATCCCCGACATCACCCTCGAGCGGAACGTCTACACCACGTCCTCGTGCGGCCTGTGCGGCAAGGCGAGCCTGGACGCGGTCCGTACGACGGCCCGCTGGCCCATCGCCGACACTCCCCCGGTCCGTGTCGAACCGGAGCTGCTCGCGAGCCTCCCCGACCGGCTGCGCGCGGCCCAGCGGGTGTTCGACCGGACCGGGGGGCTGCACGCGGCGGCCCTGTTCTCCGAGGACGGCGAGCTGCTGGACGTCCGGGAGGACGTGGGCCGGCACAACGCGGTCGACAAGCTGGTCGGCCGCGCCCTGCAGAACGGCGAGCTGCCGCTGTCGCGGACGATCCTGCTGGTGTCGGGGCGGGCCTCGTTCGAGCTGGCGCAGAAGGCCGTGATGGCGGGCATCCCGATGCTCGCGGCGGTGTCGGCGCCCTCGTCGCTGGCGGTGGACCTGGCCGCGGAGACCGGGCTGACGCTGGTGGGTTTCCTGCGGGGCAGTTCCATGAACGTGTACGCGGGTGAGGACCGCATCGCCCTGCGGACCGCGGCCGCCCGGGGCTGAGGCGGTTGCCCGCGGCACGGCGGCGGGGCCCCGACCGGCGGGGAGCGCCCCCTGCGCCGCAGGGGCCCCGTCTCAGTCTCCGGCTCGCCCGGTCGTGAACCGTACGTCGCCGGCGCGTACGACCGTGCCCAGCCGGGGGAAGTCTAGCCGTACCGACGCCTCGTGCTCGGCGCCGGTGAGCGCGGCCATCGCGTCCTCGACGAAGACGAGGTCGTAGCCGAGGTCGCCGGCGGCGCGGGCGGTGGACTCGACGCCGAGGTTCGTGGCGATGCCGCCGAACACGAGGGTGGTGACGCCGTGCCGGCGCAGTCGGTCGTCCAGGCCGGTGCCCTGGAAGCCGCCGACGGTCCGCTTGACGATCTCCAGGTCGCCTTCGCGCGGCAGGCCGTGGGCGAGGGCGCTGCCGGGCGGCTGTTCGGCGACGCCGGGGCGTTCGACGCGGACGAGGACGACGAGGGCCCCGGCCGCCCGGAACGTGCCCGCCAGCTCCTCGGCGACGGCCAGTACCTCGGTGCCCTTGCGGGGCTCCAGGGGCAGCGCGACGATCCGGTCCATCAGATCGACCAGGACGAGTGCGGTACGCGGGGCGTCGAGCGCGAGGGGTACGGTCATGACGGAACGTTAACCCTCGGCAGCCGTCCGTGCCGGAAATCCGGATCAACAGGTCCGTGAACGGCCGGCGTTCGACGGCGTTCACCGGCGCGCGGCGGTGGGCGGCGGCGAGGCGCGGTGCCGGCGGTGGGCTGTGGCGCCGTACGCGGAAGGACGCCCGTAGCCGGCCGTACGGGGTGCGGCTCAGCGGGCACGGCGCCCGGTGTCGACCGCGGTGCGTGACGCCGCGGGCGGCGCGGGCGCGGTGGCGGTCTCCGGCTCCGGGTCACGGGAGCGGCGCTTGGCGATCACCGCGCACACCATGAGCTGCATCTGGTGGAAGAGCATCAGCGGCAGCACGGCGAGGGAGGCGTGCGCGCCGAACAGGACGCTCGCCATGGGCAGCCCGGAGGCGAGGGACTTCTTGGAGCCGGCGAACTGGATGGCGATGCGGTCCTCCCGGCCGAAGCGCAGCGCCTTGGCGCCGTACCAGGTCAGCGCGAGCATGACGGCGAGGAGGACGGCCTCCACGGCCAGGAGTCCGGCGAGCCGGACGGGGCTGACCTGGTGCCAGACGCCCTGGACCATGCCCTCGCTGAACGCGGTGTAGACGACGAGGAGGATCGAGCCGCGGTCGACGTATCCGAGGACCTTCTTGTGGCGGGCGACGAAGCCGCCGATCCAGTGCCGCAGCAGTTGTCCGGCGACGAACGGCACGAGGAGCTGCAGCACGATCTCGACGAGGGAGTCGGCGGAGAAGCCGCCGCCGGTGCTGCCGAGCAGGGAGGCCGCCAGCAGCGGGGTGACGACGATGCCGACGAGGGAGGAGAAGGAGCCCGCGCAGATCGCGGCGGGCACGTTGCCGCGGGCGATGGAGGTGAACGCGATCGACGACTGGATGGTGGAGGGGACGAGGGTGAGGAAGAGCAGCCCCTGGTAGAGCGGCTCGGTGAGGAACACCGGGACGAGACCGCGGGCGGCCAGGCCCAGCAGCGGGAAGACCATGAAGGTGCAGGCCAGGACGGTGACGTGCAGTCGCCAGTGCTTCAGCCCGTCCAGCGCCTCCCGGGTGGACAGGCGGGCGCCGTAGAGGAAGAAGAGGAAGGCGATCGCGGCGGTGGAGGCGCCGGAGGCCACGTCGGCGGCGGTGCCGCGCGCCGGGAGGAGCGCCGCGAGGCCCACCGTCCCGAGCAACAGCAGGATGTACGGGTCGATCGGCATCCAGCTCGGCAGGCGCAGGCGTTTCACGGTGCTCCACTTGCTCGTTCGTTCCGTCGGTGCGCGGGCCCGGAGGGCCCCCCTCCATCGTCCTCCTGACCTCCGTGATCGGGAATCCGTCATACCGTTCTGACTGTCATCACGATCCGCGATGAGCGGGTACCGTGGCAGGGGTGTACGACCCCTCTCAGCTGCGTACCTTCCTGGCGGTCGCCCAGACCCTGAGTTTCACCCAGGCCGCCCGGCGGCTCGGGCTGCGCCAGTCCACGGTGAGTCAGCACGTACGGCGCCTGGAGGACGCGGCCGGGCGGACGCTGTTCACGCGGGACACGCACTCGGTGGAGCTGACGGAGGACGGCGAGGCGATGCTCGGTTTCGCGCGCCGGATCCTGGAGGTGCACGAGCAGGCCGCGGCGTTCTTCACCGGCACCCGGCTGCGCGGCCGGTTGCGTTTCGGCGCCTCCGAGGACTTCGTGCTGACCCGGCTGCCGGAGATCCTGGAGGGCTTCCGGCACGACCACCCGGAGGTCGACCTGGAGCTGACGGTGGAGCTGTCCGGGACGCTGCACGAACAGCTCGCGGCCGGGAAGCTGGACCTGGTGCTGGCCAAGCGGCGGCCCGAGGACCCGCGCGGTGAGCTGGTCTGGCACGACGAGCTGGTGTGGATCGGCGCGGAGCGGCTGCGCGTGGAGCCCGGCCGGCCGGTGCCGCTCATCGTCTACCCGCCGCCGGGCATCACCCGGGCCCTCGCGCTGGAGGCGCTGGAGCGGCAGGGACGGGCGTGGCGGATCGTGTGCACCAGCGGCAGTCTGAACGGGCTCGTCGCGGCGGCCCGCGCGGGCCTGGGGGTGATGGCGCATTCGCGGGGGCTGATTCCGCCCGGTCTGGTCCGCGTCCCCGACCGGTCGGGCCTGCCGGAGCTGGGCCGGGTGGACTTCGTGCTGGTGCACGGCCGGCGCCGTACGTCCGCCCAGGGCGCGGCGGACGCGCTGGCGGCGGCGATCCTGGCGGGCGGCGACCGGCTGCACCGGCGGGGGCCGCGCCCGCGCCCCGGCGGGCCGGACCGGGGGTCAGGGGCGGGTACGGGCGCCTGAGGCCCCGCGTGGGGCGGGTGCGGCGGCGGCTTTTCGGTGATGCCCGTGGTGACGCCGGAGTGCGCCTGCGGGGATGCCCGCAGTGCGCCTGCGGCGATGCCCGTGGTGTAACGGAATCCGTCGCTCCCGCGCTGAGAGGAGAAGAGCGAACCGACCCGGAGCCGTGCTTCGCGGCGGAGGGCGGGCCGCGTAAGCGGGTCGGGCAGATTCGGTGGAGATTACGGCACCGAAACTTACTCCGTCGTCAGTTTTCTGTCCGACCCTTCCGCATGTGAGCCCATTTTCCTGCACTGACCAGCGCAGACGAGAGCATCGCTCGCTTTCCGGCCCTCTCCCCTCCCGCGCAGGCGTGGGGTAGCTTTCACGCGCTGTGCGGCCATGAGAAGCGGGGTGTGGGGTTTGCGCGAGTTTTCCAACCCTCCGTTGGCGTTGGCACCGCCGGTGGGCGGACTGGCCGACGTCGTCTTCCGGCACGCCCAGGAGGACCCGCGGCACGTCGCTCTCGGCCGCAAGGACGAGCAGGGCGAGTGGCGGGACGTGACCTCGGGCGAGTTCCGTGACGAGGTGCTCGCCCTCGCCAAGGGCCTGCTCGCGCAGGGCGTCCGCTTCGGCGACCGTGTCGCGATCATGTCCCGCACCCGCTACGAGTGGACCCTCTTCGACTTCGCCCTGTGGACCATCGGCGCCCAGGTCGTCCCCGTGTACCCGACGTCGTCGGCCGAACAGTGCTTCTGGATGCTGTACGACGCGGAGGTCACGGCCGCGGTCGTGGAGCACGAGGACCACGCGATGACGATCGCCACCGTCATCGACCGCCTCCCGCGGCTGCGGCGGCTGTGGCAGCTGGACGCGGGGTGCGTGCAGGAGCTGTACGACGCGGGCGCCTCCATCGAGGACGACGTGGTGCACCGGCACCGGGAGGCGGTCACGCCCGACTCCGTCGCCACGGTCATCTACACCTCCGGCACGACGGGCCGCCCCAAGGGCTGTGTCCTCTCGCACGGCAACTTCATGTTCGAGGCGGACACCGTCATCGAGCGCTGGGAGCCGGTGTTCCACTCCCGCAAGGGCGACGAGGCGGCCACGCTGCTGTTCCTGCCGCTCGCGCACGTCTTCGGGCGGATGGTGCAGGTCGCCGCGATCCGCGGCAAGGTGCGCTTCGGTCACCAGCCGCAGCTGAACGCGGCCGCCCTGCTGCCCGACCTGGCCGCGTTCCGGCCGACGTTCTTCCTGGCCGTGCCGTACATCTTCGAGAAGGTCTTCAACGCCGCGCGCCGCAAGGCGGAGCGGGAGGGCAAGGCGGGGCCGTTCGAGAAGGCCGTCGCGGTGGCCGTGGACTATGCGGAGGCGCTGGAGGCGAAGGCGTGGGGCATCGGGCCCGGGCCGTCGGCGGGACTGCGTCTGCAGCACCAACTGTTCGACAAGCTGGTCTACTCGAAGATGCGCGCCGCGATGGGCGGCCGGGTGCGGCACGCCATGTCGGGCGGGTCCGCGATGGACCGCAGGCTGGGCCTGTTCTTCGCCGGCGCGGGCGTGCAGATCTACGAGGGCTACGGCCTGACGGAGTCGACGGCGGCCGCGACGGCGAACCCGCCCGGCCACACCCGCTACGGCACCGTGGGCCGGCCCATCCCGGGCATGACCGTGCACATCGCGGACGACGGCGAGATCTGGCTGCGCGGCGACAACGTCTTCCAGGGCTACCTCAACAACCCCAAGGCCACCGACGAGACGCTGCACGACGGCTGGCTGGCCACCGGCGACCTCGGCTCGCTCGACGAGGACGGCTACCTCACCATCACCGGCCGCAAGAAGGAGATCCTCGTCACCTCCGGGGGCAAGAGCGTCTCGCCGGGGCTGCTGGAGGAGCGGGTGCGCGACCATCCGCTGGTCAACCAGTGCATCGTCGTCGGCAACGACCGGCCGTTCGTCGCCGCCCTGGTCACCCTCGACCAGGAGGCCGTCGAACACTGGCTGCAGATGCGCCGGAAACCGCCGTTGACGCCGGCCGAGCTGGTGCGTGACGCGGACCTCGAGACGGAGGTGCGCCGCGCCGTGGTCGCCGCGAACACCCTGGTCTCGCAGGCCGAGTCGATCCGCACCTTCCGCATCCTCGCCCAGCCCTTCACCGAGGAGCACGGGCTGCTCACCCCCTCGCTGAAGCTGAAGCGCAAGGCCATCGAGAAGGCCTACGCCGACGAGGTCGACGCGCTGTACCGCACCTGAGGCGCGCGGGGCGGAATTCGGCTGTCAGGAATGCATCAGGTCTCGTGATCGTTGACGATGGGAAGGAACACTTGACGGACAACCGAAGGATCAAGAGCTCGTGAGCAGCAAGGTTCCCCCGATCATCCTCAACAACGGCGTCGAGATGCCCCAGCTGGGCTTCGGCGTCTGGCAGGTGCCGGACGACGAGGCGGAGCAGGCGGTCGCCACCGCGCTGGAGGCCGGGTACCGCAGCATCGACACAGCGGCGATCTACGGCAACGAAGAGGGCACCGGCAAGGCCGTCGCCGCCTCCGGCGTGCCCCGCGAGGACATCTTCGTCACCACCAAGCTGTGGAACGGCGACCAGGGGTACGACGCGACGCTGCGCGCGTTCGACACCTCGCTGGCGAAGCTGGGCCTGGACTACGTCGACCTGTACCTGATCCACTGGCCGCTGCCGGCCCGGGACACCTACGTCGACACGTACAAGGCGTTCGAGAAGCTCCTCTCGGACGGCCGCGCGCGGGCCATCGGCGTCTCCAACTTCCTGCCGGAGCACCTCGAGCGGCTGATCGGGGAGACGTCGGTCATCCCGGCGGTCAACCAGATCGAGCTGCACCCGCACCTGCAGCAGCACGCCTCGCGCGCCTTCCACGAGGAGCAGGGCATCGCCACCGAGGCGTGGTCGCCGCTCGGCCAGGGCAAGGGCCTGCTGGAGGTTCCGGCGATCGTCGCGATCGCGCGGAAGCACGGCCGCACCCCGGCCCAGGTGGTGCTGCGCTGGCACCTGCAGATCGGCAACGTCGTGATCCCGAAGTCCGTGACGCCGTCCCGGATCAAGGAGAACATCGAGGTCTTCGACTTCAGCCTGGACACCGAGGATTTGGCCGCGATCAGCGCGCTGAACGAGGACCGGCGCATCGGCCCGGACCCGGCCACGTTCGACGTGGCCTGACACGTCTCCGGGCGCGGAGTGCGCCTGGGCCCCGTCGGGGCGCCCCCGTTGTGAGGGCGCCCCGACGGGTTCAGTTGGGCTGTCCGACGGGGCGTACGACGACGGTGTTGACGTCGACGCCCTCGGGCTGCCGGATCGCCCACACCACGGAGTCGGCGATCTGGTCGGCGGTCAGCAGATGCCCGGGCGGCAGGCTGCCGTAGCCGTCCCAGAACGGGGTCTCCACCCGGCCGGGCGCGATCAGGGTCACGCCGACGCCCCACTCGGTGACCTGGCGGCGCGTGTTCTCCGCGAGCCCGGTCACCGCCCACTTCGTCGCCCCGTAGATGTTGCCCGGCGTGGGCACGAAGCCGGCGACACTGCCGACGAGCACGATCCGTCCCCGGGTCTCCTTGAGGGCGTCGATGGAGGCGCGGACGAGGAAGGCGGGGCCCAGCACGTTGGTGAGGACCATGTCGGTCCAGCCGGCCGGGTCGCCCTCGGCGACGGAGTCGTGGGTGGCGGTGCCGGCGTTGGCGACGACGGTGTCCAGTCGACCGTATCGCTCGAGCGTACGGTCGACCGCCGACTGTATGGAGTCGTAGTCGGCGGTGCTGCCGGCGACCGTCAGCAGCGTCTCCGGGTTCCCCAGCTCCGCGGCGAAGGAGCGCAGCCGTTCCTCGCCGCGGCCGGTGACGGTGACCCGGTGTCCGGCGTCCAGCAGCTGCCGCGCGACGGCGGCGCCGATGCCGCTGCCGCCGCCGGTGATCAGAGCGACCGGTGCGTCCTGCGAGTCGGGCGAGTCGACCATGGTGTACCCCCAGTGCGATGCGTGGACGGCACGCAGTCCACCACTTGGAGCGCTCTCCAGGTCAAGCCCGGCCGGGGCGGGTTGACGTCTAGGCCGGCTTGACGGCCGTGTGCACGGTGTGGGCCGCCAGGACGAAGACGTCCGGCCTGCGGTGGACGCCCGCCGGGTCCTGGGGGTCGAGCAGCCGGTCCAGCGTGGCGCGGTCGTCGGCGTCGAGGGCGTCGCCGAAACCGTCGCGCAGCCGGGTGAGGGAGGCGGCGATGTAGGCGCGGGCCCGGTCGGAGGCGGGGGCGGGCAGGTCGAGGAGGAAGCTGCGGGTGCGGGTGTGCTTCAGGCCCGCGGTGTTCAGCAGGGCCGCCCAATCCTCGGCCTCCGCGACCGAGCCGGGCAGGTCGGCCCGCATCCGGGCGAACCACTCCGCCTCCAGCGCGTCGAGCCGTGCCTCGAGGCCGGGGCGGCCGAACCCCAGGTCGCGCGGCAGGAACCGGGACGGCAGACCGCCCTCCATGATCGCCAGGGTGCCGCCGGGGGCCAGTCGCTCGGCGAACGCGGCGAGGGCGGCGCGCTGGTCGCCGAGGTGGTGCAGGCTGCGTCCGGCCCACATCAGGTCGGCCGGGTAGTCCATCTCGTCGAGGATGCCGGGGAGCTCGCCGGCGAGTGTGCCGAAGCGGTCGCCGTGGCCGAGGCGGGCGGCCCGCGCGCGGGCGCGTTCCAGGAGGGGCTCGCTGCCGTCGACGGCCAGGACCCGCGCGCCGGGGAACGTCTCGGCGAACAGGCAGGAGACGACGCCGGGGCCGCTGCCCGCGTCGACGATCAGCCCCGGCTCGGTCACCTCCCTCGCCAGCCAGGTCAGGGCACGCTCGTACAGGGGTGTGAACAGCTCGGCCTGGGCCTCCAGGAGCGGGGCCATCTCGGCCCAGTCGATGTCGGTGTCATGGCCGTGTCCGTGGTGGTGGCCGTGGTCGTGGCCGTCGTGGCCGTCGTGGCCGTGACCGTGACGGCCGTGGGTGTTGCTCTCGTCGCCGTGGTGTGCGTGCTGCTGGTGCGCCATGGTGGTCAGCCTCTCGTCCGGATGCCGCCAGCGTGCGCCGACGTACCGGCCGCAGGCCACCGCTGTTGCCGAGGCGGCAAAAAAACGGGCGCGGGAAGCGGCAGCTCCCGGCCCTTCGAGCACGGGATGGTGGCGCGGTGGGGGCCTCCGTCCTCGGGCACGTGGCCGCCCTCGGCGCCGGGCGGAGCTCCCGCCGGAACACGGTCGTCGCCGACACGGTTCCGGCGGGAGCTCCGCCCCGTTTCACCCGGTCAGGACAGCGGCGGGTAGGCGTTCTGCATCAGCTGCTGGAACTGGGCGGAGAACCAGTGCCCGGACAGCGGGGAGTTGGGCAGGGCACCCGACAGGTTGTTGCCGTTGCGGGGGTTGCCCGTGTACGTCGGGTCGCACATGCGGTCGAAGCCCTTGCCCTCGTCGTTGTCGATGGCCTGGCTCGAGCCGTCGGACTCCCCCGGCGGCTTCATCCACACGTAGGCGTCGATCCCGGTGGCCGGGTTGGCCTGCGGGCGCTCGCCGAGGCCGGCTCCGGACTGGTTGCACCAGTTGCCGATGTGGATGCGGCGGTCGTAGCGGCCGCCGTTGACGTAGGTGTCGACGTCCGTCGGCGCGCCGGGGCCGCCGGGCCGGGCGGTGCCGCCCCAGCCGTTGCGGGAGGTGTCGATCAGCATGCCGATGTTCGTGTTGAAGCCGACCGAGACGAGCTGGTTGCGGAAGGCCTGGGCGAAGGACAGCTCGTCGACGTAGCGGTTCCAGTCGACCCACTTCGACTCGCGGACCGACTTGCCGCCCACGGTGTCGTTGACGGTGAAGTTGTTCTCCTTCAGGGCGCTGTAGTTGGCCGTGTTGGTGATGAAGCCGTGGACGTCGCCCACCGTGGCGCCCTCGGCGGTGGCGGCCTCCTTGAAGATGTTGGCGGAGGCGACGAAGTTGTCGTCCCAGCCGATCCAGCCGTGGTGGCCGGCATCGACGTAGTTGTAGACGTTGGCGACGTCACCGAGCTTGTTGAGCGCGTAGCCGACGCCCTTGACGTAGTTGCCGTTGGCCTTCATCACGTCGCACTGCGGGGTGGCCGTCGGGCGGCTGCCGGTGTTGGTGACGAGGTTGGGCAGCGAGTCGATCTCGACAGTGGTGACGATCCGCAGCGAGGCGTACTTGGAGTCGGCGAGGATCGCGGCGATCGGGTCGATGTACTGCGTCTTGTACTTGTCGATCTCCGTCGGGCCGAGCTCGCCGTTGGAGGCGAGGGCCGCGCAGTCACGGCCGGGCAGGTTGTAGATGACAAGCTGGACGACGAGTTCGCCGGTGCCCTTCTGCCGCAGTGCCTCGTCGAGGTGGGCGCGCAGGCCCATGCCGCCGTTGACGCCGTTGATCGCGGCGATGCGGTCCAGCCAGACGCCGGTGGGCTGGTTGGAGACGCGGCTGCCGCCGGGTTCTGCGGCGGCCTTCGCCGACCACTCGGGGTTCACGTAGACCTTGGCGCCGGCGTAGGGGTTGTCGACCCTGCTGCCGGGGGTGCCGGGGTCGGTCGGGCCCGGGTCGGTGGGGCCGCCGCTGTCGACATTGCAGGTGACGCCGTCGAGGGTGAACGTGGTCGGGACGGCGTTGCTGCCGCTGTAGGTGCCCTGGAACCCGAAGCTGACCGAACCGCCGGTGGCCAGCGCTCCGTTGTAGCTCTCGTTGGCCGCGGTGACGGCCGTACCGGACTGGGTGACCTTCGCGTTCCAGCCGCTGGTGACCTTCTGGTTGCCGGCGTAGGTCCACTTCACCGCCCAACTCGACTTGGCGGCCGAGTTGTTGGTGACGGTGACGTTGGCGGTGAAGCCGCTGCCCCAGTCGTTCTGCACCTTGTAGTCGACGGTGCAGGGCACGGCGGCGATGCCGGTGTCACCGGGGACGACCGCGAGGGCCGTCCCGGAGGCGCCGGCGACCAGCGCCATCGCGGCGAGTATCGCTGTTCTGCTACGGCTCATGAGTGCGGGTTTCCTTGTCGGTTGCGGGTGTCGGTCGGTGCGGGGGTCGGTTGCTGCGGTGTGTATTGCTGCGGGGTCGGTTGCTGTGGGTGCCGGGTGGTGAGGGCGCGCAGGTGGGCGCGCAGCCCGATGCCGTGCGCGGTGGGCGTTCCGTCGTCGCGCGGAAGGAGGGACCGGCCCAGGAGAGCGTGGAGCTCCGGCAGTTCGCGTGGGAGCAGGTGTGGAAGGCGTCCACGTGCCGGGCGGCGGGACGGCCCGCGTGGTCGGTGGGCCGGCGGGCCGGCCGCCGACCGAGGCCGTCGCCGGGGGTGTATCCGTCGGCGAGGATCACGGTGCGGGCGCCGGTGGACCGTATGGCGTCGACGAGATCCCGCATACCGGCGACCTCGTACCCGATGCCGGGGCAGGTGCCGCCGTCCCGCCGGCACCGCCACCCCTGGATGGCCGTGGCCGCCGTGGAGGTGGCGCGGTCCGGGCGGGGCTCGTCGAACTGGTCGAGCACCACCGCGGCGTCGTTCTCGAGCGGGTGGCGAGTGGCGCCGTCGGCGTCCACGGGCTCGTTCGCGGCGCCGCGCAGCGCGGGCGGTTCGTCGGGGAGAGCGTGCCGGTGACGGCTAAAAGTACTGAACGCGGGGGGTGTCGCATGAGCGACTCCTTGCAGCTCGGGCACGTCGTGGCGGACGCGCCGACTGATGGAATCGCTCCCACTGGTGTCAACGAAGCTAGCGCCAAGTGTCGGCAAAGAACAGGGGAGCCGCTGACTTTCCCTCAACATCCCGCGTCGAATCTTTTCGACTCTTCAAGCACCTTGACCGCACTCCACCCCCTCCCCACTATGGGAGCGCTCCCACTGGTTCAAGGCTTGTTGCTCCTCCCCACTTCTCCGAGCCGCAAGGAGGAACCAGCACCATGGATCCCTCACGCAGACGCCGCGCGGCGCGGCGGCTGTGGACCGCCGTCGTGGCGGCCCTCGCGCTTCCGTTGGCCATGCTGAGCACGAGCTCGACTCCGGCCCAGGCGGCGGCACTTCAGTGCAGCGTCGACTACAAGACCAACGACTGGGGCTCCGGCTTCACCGCGGATCTGACCCTCACCAACCGCGGCACGGACCCGATCACCGGCTGGACCCTGACGTACTCGTACGCCGGCAACCAGAAGCTGACCAACGGCTGGAACGGGACCTGGTCGCAGTCCGGTCAGCAGATCACCGTGAACAACGCCTCGTACAACGGGACGATCGCCGCCGGCGCGGCGGTCGGCACGGGCGCGCAGTTCACCTACAGCGGCAGCAACGCCGCCCCGACCTCGTTCTCGGTCAACGGCACCCCGTGCGTCGGCGCCCATCAGCCCCCCGTCACCGTACTGACCAGCCCCGCGCCGGGCGCCGTGTACACCCAGGGGGACGCGGTGCCGCTGGCGGCGACGGCCGCGGCCGCCGACAACGCGACGATCACCAAGATCGAGTTCTATGACGACACGACGCTGCTGGGCACCGACACCAGCGCGCCGTACACGCTGTCGGCTTCCGGCTTGACCGTGGGCAGTCATTCGCTGGTGGCGAAGGCGTACGACAGCCTGGGCGCGTCCGCGTCCTCGACGCCCGTCGGCATCACGGTCGCCTCGGGACCGTCCGTGGTGGCCTCCACCAACCAGCTCGCCGTGCAGCAGGGCAGGACGGGTTCGTACGACGTCAAGCTGTCGACGCAGCCGTCCGCCGACGTGACCGTCACCACCGCCCGCACCGGCGGGAACACGGGCCTGACGGTGACCGGAGGCGCGAGCCTCACGTTCACCCCGTCGAACTGGAACACCGCCCAGAAGGTGACCATCACGGGCAACGCCACCGGCACGGGTGCGGCGACCTTCGAGTCGACGGCCACCGGCCACGCCAAGGCCTCGGTGACCGTCACCCAGATCGCCGCGTCGAAGGAGTACGACGCCCGTTTCCTTCAGCTGTACGGGAAGATCACCAATCCGGCGAACGGCTACTTCTCCCCCGAGGGCATCCCCTACCACTCGGTGGAGACGCTGATCGTCGAGGCCCCGGACCACGGCCACGAGACCACGTCGGAGGCCTACAGTTACCTCCTGTGGCTGCAGGCCATGTACGGCAAGGTCACGGGCGACTGGACCAGGTTCAACGGCGCCTGGGAGATCATGGAGAAGTACATGATCCCGACCCACGCCGACCAGCCGACGAACTCCTTCTACAACGCGTCGAAGCCGGCGACGTACGCGCCGGAGCTGGACACACCCGAGGAGTACCCGGCGAAGCTGGACGCCGGTGTGTCGGTGGGGCCGGATCCGATCGCCGGTGAACTGAAGACCGCATACGGTACGGACGACGTCTACGGTATGCACTGGCTGCAGGACGTCGACAACGTCTACGGCTACGGCAACTCGCCCGGCAAGTGCGAGGCCGGCCCGTCGGACACCGGCCCGTCGTACATCAACACCTTCCAGCGCGGCGCGCAGGAGTCTGTGTGGGAGACGGTGCCGCAGCCGACCTGCGACGCGTTCAAGTACGGCGGCCCGAACGGCTACCTGGACCTGTTCACCGGTGACGCCTCATACGCCAAGCAGTGGAAGTTCACCAACGCGCCGGACGCCGACGCGCGGGCGGTGCAGGCGGCGTACTGGGCGGACATCTGGGCCAAGCAGCAGGGCAAGGGCGGTGACGTCTCCGCGACCGTCGGCAAGGCCGCGAAGATGGGCGACTACCTGCGGTATGCGATGTTCGACAAGTACTTCAAGAAGGTCGGCAACTGTGTCGGCGCCTCCGCCTGCCCGGCGGGCACCGGCAAGGACGCCTCGCACTACCTGCTGTCCTGGTACTACGCGTGGGGCGGCGCCACCGACACCAGCGCCGGCTGGGCCTGGCGCATCGGCTCCAGCCACGCGCACGGCGGCTACCAGAACCCCCTGGCCGCGTACGCGCTCAGCGCCTACGCGCCGCTGAAGCCGAAGTCGGCGACCGGGCAGGCCGACTGGGCCAAGTCCCTGGAACGGCAGGTGGAGTTCTACCGCTGGCTGCAGTCCAGCGAGGGCGCCATCGCGGGCGGGGCGACCAACAGCTGGGCGGGCCGGTACGCGACGCCGCCGGCCGGCAAGTCGACCTTCTACGGCATGTACTACGACCAGCAGCCCGTCTACCACGACCCGCCGTCCAACCAGTGGTTCGGCTTCCAGGCGTGGTCGATGGAGCGGGTGGCCGAGTACTACCAGCAGACGGGGAACGCGGCCGCGAAGGCCGTCCTCGACAAGTGGGTCGACTGGGCGCTGGCGCACACCACGGTCAACCCGGACGGCACCTTCCGGTTCCCCTCGACGCTGCAGTGGTCGGGCCAGCCCGACACCTGGAACCCGTCGAGTCCCGGCGCCAACACGGGACTGCACGTCACCGTCGCCGACTACACCAACGACGTCGGTGTGGCGGCCGCGTACGCCAAGACCCTGACGTACTACGCCGACCGCTCCGGTGACACCGCGGCCGCGACGACGGCGAAGGCGCTCCTCGACGGCATGTGGAACCACCACCAGGACAGCCTGGGCATCGCCGTCCCGGAGACCCGCGCCGACTACAACCGCTTCGACGACCCGCTTCACGTCCCGAGCGGCTGGAGCGGCACCATGCCGAACGGCGACGCGGTGGACTCGTCGTCGACGTTCGACTCGATCCGTTCCTTCTACGAGGACGACCCGGCCTGGTCGAAGATCGAGTCCTATCTCGCGGGCGGGGCCGCGCCGTCCTTCACGTACCACCGGTTCTGGGCCCAGGCGGACATCGCCCTGGCCATGGGCTCGTACGCGGAGCTCCTCGAATAAGTCCCCGCTGAAAACTCCGCGTACCGCGCCGGGCGGTCCCCACCCGCACAGGGGACCGCCCGGTTGTCGCACGCCCCGCCGCGCGCCCCCCTCGATCCGCCGCCGGCGAGGCGCATTCCTTCACCCGGCTTCGCGAGGAAGGACCCCCACCGTGCGAAGAACCCGCATCCTCACGGCCACCCTGGCGCTCGCCGCCGGCCTGCTCGCGGGCACCCCGCCCGCGCTGGCCGCCGACTCCGCGCGGGCCGCGATCGCCGCCGACACCTACACCTGGAAGAACGCCCGGATCGACGGCGGCGGCTTCGTCCCCGGCATCGTCTTCAACCGCACCGAGAAGAACCTCGCCTACGCCCGCACCGACATCGGCGGCGCCTACCGCTGGCAGGAGTCGACGAAGACCTGGACGCCGCTGCTGGACTCGGTCGGCTGGGACGACTGGGGCCACACGGGCGTGGTGAGCATCGCCTCCGACTCCGTCGACCCGAACAGGGTGTACGCGGCGGTCGGCACGTACACCAACGGCTGGGACCCGAAGAACGGCGCGGTCATGCGCTCCTCGAACCGGGGCACGAGCTGGCAGAAGACCGGTCTGCCGTTCAAGCTGGGCGGCAACATGCCCGGTCGCGGCATGGGCGAGCGCCTGGCGGTCGACCCGAACAGGAACAGCGTGCTGTACCTGGGCGCGCCCAGCGGGAAGGGGCTGTGGCGTTCGACCGACTCGGGCGTCACCTGGTCGCAGGTGGCGAACTTCCCCAACGTCGGGAACTACGTGCAGGATCCGAGCGACACCTCCGGGTACGCCAGTGACAACCAGGGCATCGTCTGGGTGACCTTCGACGAGTCCACGGGCACGTCCGGCGACGCGACGAAGACGATCTACGTCGGGGTCGCCGACAAGGACAACGCCGTGTACCGGTCGACGGACGCGGGCGCGACCTGGCAGCGGGTCGCCGGGCAGCCGACCGGGTACCTCGCCCACAAGGGCGTGCTGGACGCGGAGAACGGCTACCTGTACCTGGCCTACAGCGACAAGGGCGGCCCGTACGACGGCGGCAAGGGCCGGTTGTGGCGGTACGCGACCGCGACCGGCACCTGGACGGACATCAGCCCGGTCGCCGAGGCCGACACCTACTACGGTTTCAGCGGACTGACCGTCGACCGGCAGAGGCCCGGCACGGTGATGGCGACGGCGTACAGCTCCTGGTGGCCGGACACGCAGCTCTTCCGCTCCACGGACAGCGGCGCGACCTGGACGAAGGCCTGGGACTACACGTCGTACCCCGACCGCTCAAACCGCTACACGATGGACGTCTCGTCCTCCCCGTGGCTGACCTGGGGCGCCAACCCGTCGCCGCCCGAGCAGACGCCCAAACTCGGCTGGATGACGGAGGCGCTGGAGATCGACCCGTTCGACTCCGGTCGCATGATGTACGGGACGGGCGCCACGATCTACGGCACCGAGAACCTGACGAACTGGGACAGCGGAGGCCAGTTCACCATCAGGCCCATGGTGCAGGGCCTGGAGGAGACGGCCGTCAACGACCTGGCCTCTCCCCCGTCGGGCGCCCCGCTGCTCAGCGCCCTCGGTGACATCGGCGGCTTCCGGCACACGGACCTCACCAAGGTGCCGTCGATGATGTACACCTCGCCCAACTTCACGACCACCACGAGTGTGGACTTCGCCGAGTCCGCCCCGAACACGGTGGTCCGGGTCGGCAACCTGGACTCGGGCCCGCACATCGCGTTCTCGACGGACAACGGCGCCAACTGGTTCGCGGGGACGGACCCTTCGGGGGTGCGCGAGGGCGGTACGGTCGCCGCGGCGGCCGACGGCAGCCGGTTCGTGTGGAGCCCGGTGGGGACGGGTGTGCAGTACACGACCGGGTTCGGCAACTCCTGGTCGGCGTCGGCCGGTATCCCGGCGGGGGCGGTCGTCGAGTCCGACCGGGTCGACGCGAGGACCTTCTACGGCTTCAAGTCCGGGACGTTCTACGTCAGTACGGACGGCGGGGCGACGTTCACCGCCTCCGCGGCGAGTGGGCTCCCGAGCGGCGACAGCGTGCGTTTCAAGGCGCTGCCCGGCGCGAAGGGCGACATCTGGCTGGCGGGCGGCGCGGCGGACGGCGCGTACGGGCTGTGGCACTCCACCGACGGCGGGGCGAGCTTCACCAAGTTGTCGAACGTCGAGCAGGCCGACACGATCGGCTTCGGCAAGGCGGCGCCGGGCGCCTCGTACCAGACGCTGTACACCAGCGCGAAGGTCGGCGGTGTGCGCGGCATCTTCCGCTCCACGGACAGGGGCGCGACGTGGACCCGCATCAACGACGACGCCCACCAGTGGGGTTGGACGGGTGCGGCGATCACCGGTGACCCGAGGGTCTACGGCCGTGTCTACGTGTCGACGAACGGACGCGGTGTCGTCTACGGCGACACCTCCGACACCGGCGGCGGCACGGATCCGACGCCGACGCCGACCGGCGGCTGCGCGGTGACGTACAAGGTCACCAACCAGTGGTCGGGCGGCTTCCAGGCGGACGTGCAGCTCGCCAACACGGGCACGGGCGCCTGGAGCGGCTGGACGCTCGGCTGGTCCTTCGCGGACGGGCAGAGGGTCACGCAGGCGTGGAACACCGAGTACACGCAGTCGGGCGCGGCGGTGACGGCGAAGAACGTCGGCTGGAACGCCCATGTGGCGGCCGGTTCGTCCGTGAGCTTCGGCTTCACGGGCACCTCGTCGGGGACGACGAACACGAAACCGACGTCGTTCAAGCTGGGTGACCGGACCTGCGCGGTGACCTGACCCGGCCGGCGGGAGGGGACGGGAGGGCGCGTGCCGCGGCGCGCGCCCTTACGGCGAACGGCGAGGCTTGCACCTCCCGGCTCCGGGTACACGATCACAGAATGACCGTTTTGTACCGAATGTAAGGTCTTTCTGCGATGACCGCACGCACCCCTCTCACGACCCCCGCCCGCACCCCCGTCCAGCAGGCCGCACAGGTGGTGGGGCTGGTCTTCCTCCTGGTGGGCGTCCTCGGGTTCATCCCGGGCATCACCACCGGCTACAACGAGATGCAGTTCGCCTCGCACCACTCCGAGGCCCGGCTCCTGGGGATCTTCCAGGTGTCGATCCTGCACAACATCGTCCACCTGCTGTTCGGCATCGCGGGCCTCGTCATGGCCCGTGGCTTCGCCTCGGCCCGCACCTTCCTGATCGGCGGCGGCGCCGTCTACCTGGTCCTGTGGCTGTACGGGCTGATCGTGGAGAAGGACACCGGCGCCAATTTCGTGCCCCTGAACAGCGCCGACGACTGGCTCCACTTCGCTCTCGGCGTCGGCATGATCGCTCTGGGTGTCATGCTCGGCGGCAGACACCGGGCCGATCACCGCGGCTCCACCCGGGCGGGACCGTGACGAGGCGCGGGTCCGTCCACGCACGGCCGGCACCTGAACCCACGGCATGCAGCGGTCGCCGGCGGGGGCTGCCATCGGCCGGCGCCGACGACAGCCCCCGCCGGCACGCGGGGACAGGGCGCGCGGCCTACGGGGTGTAGACCGTCGGCCTGGGCGCCGTCGCCATCCCGCTGCCGATGAAGAAGCTCGGGTGCGGGGGCTGGTTGTAGGCGGTGTTCTGCCAGGCGAGGGCCGTGCGGTACTGGGTGTCGTGCAGCAGAGTGGTGATCTTCGTGCCGGTCTCGGTCGGCGTGGAGTAGATGCGCAGGGCCGTGTTGTTCGTCGTCGGCCAGACGACCTCCTCGCGCCAGTCGCCGAGGATGTCCCCGGACAGGGACGGGGTGGCCTTGGTGCCGTTGTTGGAGTGGACGCCGGACGCGGTCAGCAGCCGGGTGTCCGCGGAGGTGCCGTACTTGTCGACGCGGGTGCCGTCGAGGAGTTCGCGGACGGTGTCGCCGTCCCACCAGCTCAGGAAGTTGATGCTGGAGGGCTCGCGGCCGAGGGAGGCGCCGGTCGCCGAGCGCAGGGTGGTGTCCGAGGCGGACCAGGCCTCGGCTCCCGCGCTGCCGGCGTAGACGTCGGCGGCGACGCCGCGGCCGTTGTCGGCGCCCGAGGCGGTCTGCCACAGGACGGCGCCGGTGCGCGCGTCGGCCATCCAGGAGCCGGGCTTGCTGGAGTCCTCCGAGACCTTGAAGTACTCCAGGCCCGCGCGGGACGGGTTGAGGTCCCCGACATGACCGGCGTCGCCGTGGCCGAGCTTCGTCGTCCACAGTCCCGCGCCGTTGTCGTCCACGGTCATCGCGCCGTACACGATCTCGTCCTTGCCGTCGGCGTCGACGTCGGCGACCGACAGGCTGTGGTTGCCCTGGCCGTCGTAGCCCTTGCCGCCGTTGGTGGAGGAGTTGGTGTCGAAGGTCCAGCGGCGGGTGAAGAAGCCGTTGCGCCAGTCCCAGGCGGCGACGACCGTCCGCGTGTAGTAGCCGCGGGCCATGACGAGGGAGGGGCGGGAGCCGTCGAGGTAGGCGGTGCCCGCGAGGAAGCGGTCGACGCGGTTGCCGTAGGAGTCGCCCCAGGAGGAGACGGTGCCGCGGGCCGGAACGTAGTCGACGCTCTGCATCGCCTTGCCCGTCTGGCCGTCGAACATGGTCAGGAACTCGGGTCCGGACAGGACGTAGCCGCTGGAGTTGCGGTGGTCCGCGGACGCGCTGCCGATCACCGCTCCGGTGCCGTCGACCGTGCCGTCGGCCGTCTTCATCGCGACCTCGGCCTTGCCGTCGCCGTCGTAGTCGTACACCTGGAACTGGGTGTAGTGGGCGCCGGAGCGGATGTTGCGGCCCAGGTCGATGCGCCACAGCCGGGTGCCGTCGAGTTTGACGCCGTCGACGATCGTGTTACCGGTGTAGCCGGACTGGGAGTTGTCCTTGGCGTTGGTGGGCTGCCATTTCAGGACGAACTCGAGGGCGCCGTCGCCGTCGAGGTCGCCG
The DNA here is from genome assembly GCF_044548445.1 of Streptomyces sp. NPDC052016. NCBI lineage: Bacteria > Bacillati > Actinomycetota > Actinomycetes > Kitasatosporales > Streptomycetaceae > Streptomyces > Streptomyces sp. NPDC052016. Next base: position 230,234 of record NZ_JBIUBX010000006.1, on the reverse strand, counting down.
ACGGAGGCGTCGTTCGCCTCGTAGGTGTAGGCCACTCCGTCGGGGGTCGTGCCGCCGGCGGGCGGGCTGATCGGCACGTCCTTGTAGCCGGTGCGGAGCTGGACCGCGTGGACGGAGTCGGCCTGCTCGACGCCGCCCACGATCGCGCGGACGGTGTAGTCGGCGTGGGCGGGGGCGCCGGAGTGGAAGAAGTTCGTGGAGCCGGTGACCGGGGTCGAGTTGACCTTGGTCCCGGCCCGGTAGACGTTGAAGGAGACGTCGTTCGGATCGGTGCCGAGCCAGCGCCAGCTGACCAGGTTGCCGCTGCCGGTGTACACGCTGACGACACCCCGGTCGAGCTTCTCGACCTGGCGGGCCGTGGCCGCCTCGGCGGTGTCCGTGGTGAGCGTGGTGAGGCCGGCTCCGGCCAGGACGGTCGCGGCGGCCGCCGCGGCGAGGGCGGCGGTCCTGCGTCGTCTGCGGTGGGTGGGCGGGTGCGGGTGCTGCACGAGGCGTACCTCCCGGGAGGACGGATGGGTTCCGCCCGGTCAGTCGCCGTCGGCGGACGGGAGGTTGCCGGGGTGTGGCGAATCGGTGGCCGGCCGGGGCGGCGTTCGGCGGGGAGCGCCCGGTGACCGGAGGAATCGTGAGATTCAGGCGGCCGGAGGCCGCACGGCCGGCTTACGGAACGCCCGGAGGGTGAACCAGGGGTCGGGCCGCGGCCGGTCCTGGTCGGGCAGCCGGGCCAGCCGCTCGGCGAACCGTTCCGCGAGGGGATCCCCCGGCGGCAGGGTGACGAACCAGCCCCTTCGCAGGTCGGCGACCGTGCGGCGGGGGCTGCGGCCCTGTCCCCGGCCCGGGAATCCGGCCCGCCCGGCAGGGAGAAGGCCGCATGCGGCGGCGTAGGACTCGACGAGCGCCGCCCCGTCGCGGGCCGCGCGGGGCGGCCGGGAGGCGAGCACGGCGTCGATGTCGCTGCCGACGTTGTGCGCGGCGGCCTTGTCGACCGTCGTGACGTACACGCCGCCGGGGCGCAGGACGCGGGCGCACTCGGCGACGATCGCGCGCGCGTCCGCGTCGCTCTCCGCGAGGTGCAGCAGCCACACGCTGCTGACGGCGTCGAACTCGCCGTCGCGGAACGGAAGCCGGCGGCTGTCGGCGCGTACGACCGCGCCGGGCAGGCGGGCGGCGGCGTGGCGGACCATCGCCGAGGCGAGGTCGACGCCGGTCACCCGGAGGCCGTCGCGTCCGGCCGCGAGCCGCCGGGTGACGATGCCCGTTCCGCAGGCCACGTCGAGCAGGGCGCGCGCCCCGTCCGGCACCAGGCTCAGGACGGCCTGCGCGGCGGCGGCCGCCCGGGGCTCGCCGCCGCGTGAGGCGTCGTAGCGTTCGGCTTCCTTGTCGTAGTCCAGCACGCGCGTCCCCCGTTTCCGTCCGGTCCGTGGCGCGGGTCAGTGCGCCCCGTGGCCCGGGGCCAGGTCCTCCACCCGGCGGGCGAGCCGGAAGTCGAGGTCGGTGACGGCGCCGCCCACGCTGTGGGTGTTCACGGCGAGGGACACCGTGTTGTAGCCGAGGGTGAGCTCGGAGTGGTGGTCGAGCTCTTCCTGGACCTGGGCGACGTGGATGACCAGGGCGGTGGCGGCGAAGTGGGAGGCGAGCCGGTAGGAGCGGGTGAGGCGGTCCGCGTCGAGGGACCAGCCGGGCAGCTCGGCCAGCCGGTCCTCGATCTCCTTCTGCGACAGCGGTTCGACGGCCATGGGCCGGCTCCTCTCCTGGGTGTCGCGTACCCGTCCAGCCTGCCACAGCAGGGGTACGGCGGTGCTGGTCACAGCGTTCCCGGAGCGTCGCCGGGCTACGCCTGCCCCGGCCCGCCGGCGAACCGGCTGCCGCCTCGCCCCCTCCTCGGTCCGTTTCGGTCGGCGTGGCCGGATCCGGTCGCCCCGGGGTCGTGGTGCGTGCCGCCGCTCGACTACGGTCGGGGGCATGACTGTCGCCTCCGGCGCCCGCGCCTCCGCCGCCCCCTCCGGCCAGGGCGTCGGCCCGTTGCTGCGGGCCTGGCGGGAGCGGCGGCGGGTGAGCCAGCTGGAGCTGGCGCTGCGCGCGGACTCCTCCGCCCGGCACATCAGCTTCATCGAGACCGGCCGTTCCCGGCCCAGCGAGGAGATGGTGCTGCGGCTCGCCGAACACCTCGACGTGCCCGTGCGGGAGCGCAACGCGCTGCTGCTGGCGGCCGGTTACGCCCCGCACTACCGCGAGACCCCGCTGGACGACCCGGCGATGGACGCGCTGCGCGCGGGCGTGGAGCGACTGATCCAGGGCTACGAGCCGTACCCCGCGCTGGTCGTGGACGCGATGTACGACGTCGTGGCGGCGAACCGCGGGATCATGATGCTGCTGGACGGGATCCCGGAGTCCCTGCTCGCTCCCCCGCTGAACGCGATGCGGCTGACGCTCCACCCGCAGGGTCTCGCGCCCCGTATCCGCAACCTGCGTGAATGGCGGGGGCACCTGCTCTCCCAGATGGAACGTCAGATCGCGCTGCACCGCTCGGCGCCGCTGCGGGAGCTCTACGAGGAGGTCGCCGCCTTTCCGGTGCCGGAGAGTGCTCCGGAGAGCGAAGCGGAGAGCGAACAGGAGGAGTTCGTGCCGTACTTCGCGCTGCCGCTGCGGATCGAGCACGAGGGCCGGACGCTGTCGTTCATCTCGTCGATCTCCACGTTCAACACGCCGATGGACGTGACCGTCGCCGAGCTGGCCATCGAGACGTTCCTCCCGGCCGACCCGGCGACGGTCAAGTACCTGCACGCACTGGCGGGTTGAGGCACGTCAGTGCTGGCGGGCCTTCAGCGCCAGGTGCTGGAGCGCCGCGAAGCCGGCCACCGTCAGCGCCTGCAGCACCGTCCACACGGCGCCCGCCGCGGTCGGCGACAGCCAGAGGGCGAGAGCAAGACAACTGACGACGGCCCAGGTGAGGTTGGCCTCGATCACCACGCGCACGGGCAGGGCGGCCGGGCGGGCACGGGAGGCGAGCAGACCGACGCCGGCCGCGTACGCCGTGAGGAACGCGCCGAGGGCGAGCAGCAGGCCCGGGTCGACGCCGAGGAGGCGGCCGAGCGGTCCGGAGGCGGCGAGGTAGGCGAGGCCGTTGGCGCCGGTGACCACGGCGTCCAGGGCGAGGAAGCGGCGCAGCGCGGTGTGCGGCTCGGCGGTGCGGGCAAGGGCGGTGAGCGCGGTGGGCTGGGTGGCGGACATGAGGAATCACCCTCCGTCGGAGTCGGGACGCGGCCTGGGCGACGGGTTCCGGACCGGAGTGCGCCGGCCCGGAACCCGTCGCCACCACGATCCCGTCCGTGGGAGGTCGGGTCGATTACTCCCGGGGTCATGCACGGCGGCCACGCTCCCGGGCGGGGATCTCAGGGCCTGCCCGGCGGATCTCGCCGGACAGGCCCCGGTCCCGAGGAGGGCTCAGCGCTTCAGCGTGAAGGTGAAGTCGCCGGAGAGCCTGCCGCTCAGCCGAACCGCCGAGACGAGCCTCCCCTCCGTGATCAGTCCCTCCACCTCGGCCCGCGACAGACCGCATCCTTCAGCGATCAGTCGCACCGGCCGGACAGGGATCCGTGCCGCGAAGCGGACCGAGACGTCGATCACCTCGCGGTCGAGGTGATCCGATCCGCCGGTGTCGAGGCGCCAGGCGCCGTCCCAGTCGAGGACGATGCGATTGCGGCGCCGCACGACCGGATCCTGGAGCAACTCGGCTGTCAGGTCACGGTCGTTGTCGTGCAGTCGGTCCAGCAGGTCAGGCCGTACGGAGCGCACGTTCACCCGCTCCAGGACCGTGAGCTTCGCGGTGTCCCCGCACGCGGTACAGAGCACGAGGAGCCAGGCGTCGATGAGCTTGTGGTGTGCGTTGACGCGGAATCTGCCGCTCGGGCGGAAGCGCTCGGACGCGCACGTGTGGCAACGGCGGAGAACGAGCGGCAGGCAGGTGGGCATGACGACCCAGTTGTTGAGCACAGAAGTACACCGGTTTCAGTGAGAAGTCCGCAGCAAAAGGCAGCGCGGCGCGGATGCGCGACGCGCGACGATTCAGCGCTCGGGAGGTCTCACACGGTGTACAACGGCACGTCCTTGCTCAGACGACTGGTTCGGCAGCACCGTAGTGGCGCACGGCGGCGCTGCTCCACTGGTTTTCCGGTGCGTCACCGCCGGGTTCCGTCCGGCGGATCACGGACGACGCCAGAGCCGGCTCGACGGCGACGGCTCAGTGGAAAGAGACAGAACTGCCGGGCCCGCCTCAGCCCTTCGCGTCCGGCTTCCAGTCCTGGGCGAGGAGGCCGAGCAGCACCTCGTCCAGGAACTCGCCCAGCACCCAGGCCGAGGAGCGCAGCACGCCCTCGCGGACGAAGCCGTTGCGCTCGGCGGAGCGCAGCATCGCGGCGTTGTCCGCCAGCGTCTCGATCTGCAGCCGGTGCAGGCCGCGCACGACGAAACCGTAGTGGCACAGCACCGCGACCACGTCGGTGCCGTAACCCTTGCCGCGCGAGGCCGGCAGCAGCCCGAGGCCGATGTGCGCGGACCGGTTGTGGTTGTCGATGCCCCACAGCGTCGCGGTGCCGACCAGCGTGCCGCCCTCCAGCTCCACCACGGAGAACGGGACGTGGCCCTGCTCCTTGTCGTCCACCACGAGCCGCGGGTCCTTCGAGCCGGGCGTGATCGGCCGCCACGGCCCGCTTTCGGCCCGCGAGCCGTTGACCACGTCGTCGTAGAGCTCCGCCCGCAGGATCGGGATGTCGTCCTCGTGCCGGGCCCTCAGCCCGACCTTGTCGCCCTTCAGCATGAAGGGCTTCCTATCCGACCGGGCCGGCCGGCGGCAAACACACAAGAGGCCCGCACGGCCCGACGGACTCAGTGGAGGCAGAGGCAGAACGGATGGCCGGCCGGGTCCGCGTAGATCCGCCAGTTGGCCCCCGGGCGGAGCTGGTCCGTCCGCTCCAGCACGGTCGCCCCGAGGGCGAGCGCCCGCTTCTCCTCCCCGTCGAGATCGTCCACGTCGAAGTCCAGGTGGAGCTGTTGGGGGCGCTCCTGGCCGGGCCACTGGGGCGGTCGGTAGCCGTCCACCCGCTGGCAGGCCAGCGGGGTCCCCTCGAAGCCGTGCACCTCGACCCACCCGGAGTCCTCCGGGTCCGCGACCACCCGTCCGCCGAGCAGGTCCGCGTAGAACTGCGCGAGCCGTACCGGATCAGCACAGTCCAGCGCGACCGCCTGCAGCTTTCGAATCACTTCCGACACTCCTCGCTCTTCGGCCGCTTCCGCGACGCCCCCGTACGGGAGGGGTCGTACCCGCCACCGCGGCGGGCATGCGCGGCGGCACGCCGGACCGCCGCCGGGAGCCGCCTGGTCCACCGGAGTTCCCACATGAGGCGACTCCCGTCCTGTCGGACTCCGGACGGTCGTGTGACCTCGGCCCGAACATGACACACTGGCCCGCGTGCCTCGACACGTAGGGGAGACGTGGCGTGAGTGAGCGGCGGCCCGCGCCCACGGTGGGCCAGGTGGTACTCGGCAGGCGGCTGCAGGAGCTGCGTGAGGCGGCCGGCCTCGGCCGCGAGGAGGCGGCGCGTGCGCTGCGCGTGGCCCCGGCGACCGTACGGCGCATGGAGACGGCCGAGGTCGCGCTGAAGATCCCGTACGTGCAGGTGCTGCTGGAGGCGTACGGGGTGTCCGAGGAGGAGACCTCCGCGTTCGTCGCGCTCGCCGAGGAGGCGAACCGGCCCGGCTGGTGGCAGAGGTTCCACGACGTGCTGCCGGAGTGGTTCAGCCTGTACGTGAGCCTGGAGGGCGCGGCGCGTCTGATCCGCTCCTACGAACCGCACTTCGTGCCGGGGCTGTTGCAGACCGAGGCGTACGCGCGGGCCGTGCTGGAGGCCGGGACGGTCGGGCGGAGCAGCCCGGAGGCGCTCGAGCGGCACGTGTCGCTGCGCATGGCCCGCCAGCGGCTGCTGGACGGCCCGGACCCGCCGCACCTGTGGGTGGTGATGGACGAGACGGTGCTGCGCCGCCCGGTGAGCGTGGACGCCTCAGTGATGCGCGAACAGTTCGACAGACTGCTGGAGTTCGCCGAACGCGACCGGATCACGTTGCAGGTCGCCGAGTTCGCGGCCGGCCCGCATCCGGGGACGTACGCGCCGTTCTCGCTGTTCCGGTTCGCCGAGCCGGAGTTGCCCGACATGGTGGTCAGCGAGTACCTGTCCGGCGCCCTGTACCTCGACTCGCGCACCGAGGTCTCCGCCCATCTGGAGGTCCTCGACCACATGACGACGCACGCCGCGTCGGCGCCCCGCACCAGGAAGCTCCTGCGGGAGGCCCGCGGGGACTTCTGAGCAGGGCCGTGTCCACCCGGCTCCGGCCGCCACCACGTTCCAGGAGGAGAGCTCGCATGACCGGATCCGAGTTCGGAGCGCCTGTCCGCATCGACACCGGCAGGCCGCATCCGGCGCGCGTGTACGACTGGTGGCTGGGCGGCAAGGACAACTACCCCGTGGACGAGGAGCTGGCGCGCAGGATCCTCGCCGTGGACGGCACGGTGCTGCGCGGGGCGCGCGCCAACCGGCGGTTCATGCAGCGCGCCGTGCGGACCGTCGCCCAAGCGGGTACGCGCCAGTTCCTGGACATCGGCACCGGCATCCCCACCGAGCCGAACCTGCACCAGGTCGCGCAGTCCGTCGCCCCGGAGGCCAGGGTGGTGTACGCGGACAACGACCCGATCGTGCTCCGGCACGCGGAGGCACTGCTGCACGGCTCGCCGGAGGGCTCCACCCGGTACGTCCACGCCGACGTCCGTGACCTGGACACGCTGCTGGGCCGGGCGGCCGAGTCGCTGGACTTCGACCGCCCGGTCGCCCTGTCGCTGGTGGCGCTCACCCACTATCTGGACGAGGACCCGGCCGGCGACGACGTGTACGGGCTGCTGCGGCGGTACGTCGCCGCGCTCGCGCCGGGCAGCCACCTGATCCTGTCCCAGGTCACCCCCGACCTGAATCCCGAGGCCATCGGGAAGGCCGCGGACCACTTCCGGCGCAGCGGCACCCCCTTCCACCCCCGTTCGCTGGCGGAGTTCTCCCGCTTCTTCGAGGGCCTCGAACTGCTCGGGCCGGGCGTGATCCCGGTCTCCGGGTGGCGGCCGGACCCCGAGGACGTGGCGCTCCAGGCGGAGGGCATCGTGCCGGTGTACGCGGGGGTCGCCCGCAAGGCCTGACCGCTCGGGGCTCGTGCAGGCGGGGGTCGCCCGCAAGGCCTGACCGCCGGCACGGGCCGAGTCGTACCGAATCCCGCACGGGTCGCTCCGGCGCCCGCCTCTGTACGGGCGGTGCGCGCCCCGCGGGGCGCGCACCGTGCGCGGGAGGTCAGGCGCCCTTGGCCTCGTCGCGGTCGTCGTCGACGATCTCGGCGTCGACGACGGTCTCGTCGTCCTGCTGCCCGGCCGAGCCGCCGCCCGCCCCGCCCGGCGCTCCGTCCCCCGTCGGTGTCTGCTGGGCCTGTGCGTACATCGCCTGGCCCATGCGCTGGCTGACGGTGGCGAGCTTGTCGACGCCCGCGCGCAGGGCGCCGGTGTCGGCGTTCTGCTCCAGGAGCGTCTTGAGCTCCGCGACCGCCGACTCGACCTCGCCCTTGGTGTCGGCCGGCACCTGCTGCTCGTTGTCGCGGAGGAACTTCTCGGTCTGGTAGACGAGTTGTTCGGCCTGGTTGCGGGTCTCGGCGGCCTCCCGGCGCCTGCGGTCCTCCTCCGCGTACTGCTCGGCCTCCCGCATCATGCGGTCGATGTCGTCCTTGGGGAGGGCGGAGCCGCCGGTCACGGTCATCTTCTGCTCGCGGCCGGTCGCCAGGTCCTTGGCGGAGACGTGCATGATGCCGTTGGCGTCGATGTCGAAGGCCACCTCGATCTGCGGGACGCCCCGCGGGGCCGGCGGGAGGCCCGTGAGGTCGAAGACGCCGAGCTTCTTGTTGTAGGCGGCGATCTCGCGTTCGCCCTGGTAGACCTGGATGCCGACGGAGGGCTGGTTGTCGGCGGCGGTGGTGAAGATCTCCGAACGGCGGGTGGGGATCGTGGTGTTGCGTTCGATGAGCTTCGTCATGATGCCGCCCTTGGTCTCGATGCCGAGGGACAGCGGGGTGACGTCGAGGAGCAGGACGTCCTTGACGTCGCCGCGGAGGACACCGGCCTGCAGGGCGGCGCCGACGGCGACCACCTCGTCGGGGTTGACGCCCTTGTGGGGGTCCTTGCCGGTGAGCTCCCGCACCAGTTCGGTCACCGCGGGCATCCGGGTGGAGCCGCCGACGAGGATGACGTGGTCGATCGCGGACAGCTTGATGTTCGCGTCCTTGACGGCCTGGTGGAAGGGCGTCTTGCAACGGTCGAGCAGGTCGGCCGTCAGCTCCTGGAACTGGGCGCGGGTCAGTTTCTCGTCGAGGTGGAGGGGGCCCTCGGCGGAGGCGGTGATGTAGGGGAGGTTGATCGACGTCTCGGAGGAGCTGGACAGTTCGATCTTCGCCTTCTCGGCGCCCTCGCGCAGCCGTTGCAGCGCCATCCTGTCGTTGCCGAGGTCGATGCCGTACTGGCCCTTGAACTTCTTCACCAGGTGCTCGACGATCCGCTGGTCCCAGTCGTCGCCGCCCAGGTGGGTGTCGCCGTTGGTGGCCTTGACCTCGATGACGCCGTCGCCGATCTCCAGCAGGGAGACGTCGAAGGTGCCGCCGCCGAGGTCGAAGACGAGGACGGTCTGCTCCTCGCCGCGGTCGAGGCCGTAGGCGAGGGCGGCGGCGGTGGGTTCGTTGATGATCCGCAGGACCTTCAGGCCGGCGATCTCCCCGGCCTCCTTGGTGGCCTGGCGCTGGGCGTCGTCGAAGTAGGCGGGCACGGTGATCACCGCGTCGGTGACGTCCTCGCCGAGGTAGGACTCGGCGTCCCGCTTCAGCTTCTGCAGGACGCGGGCGGACAGTTCCTGGGCGCGGTAGCGGGTGCCGTCCACGTCACCGTGCTCCGGGAAGCGCCAGCCCGCGTCGCCCATGTGGCGCTTGACCGAGCGGGCGGTGCGGTCGACGTTGGTGACCGCCTGCCGCTTGGCGACCTCGCCGACGAGCACCTCGCCGTTCTTGGCGAAGGCCACGACCGACGGGGTGGTCCTGGCGCCCTCCGCGTTGGCGATGACCGTGGGTTCGCCGCCCTCCAGGACGGCCACCACCGAGTTCGTGGTCCCGAGATCGATGCCGACCGGACGTCCCATCGCTGTCCCCTTCCGCCAGGGAGCCCCGCGCTTGCCGAGTTCCAGCACAAAACCTGAGCGGGCTCCTGTCAATGGGGCCCCTGGGTCCCCGCTCCTGGGGGCCGCGGTGCGCCACCCGCTCGGGGTGCCGAGTACCCCCTGGACGTGCCGTCGTGCGCCCGGTTCACGGATCCCGTGCGCCCGGTCGGGCAGCAGGCGGACGGTTCGTTGCCGGTCAGGAGGACAGGTGCCCCGCCGGAAGCGTTCGATGCGGTTCCCCGCGCAGCTCCACCGCCCGCCGGGGCCGGTCCGTGATCAGGACGTCCACGCGCGGGTCGGCCAGGAAGACGCGCAGCGCGGCGTCCTCGTTGACCGTCCACACCATGGTGAACAGGCCGTGCCGGGCCGCGGCGCGCAGCACGGTGGCGCGGGCGAGCCGCCGGTGCACGGCGACACCGTGCGCGCCGCAGGCGCGCAGGCGGCGCATCGGGAACAGCTCGCCCGCCCGGGTGCCCACCAGCCGGCCCGCCGCGATCTCGGCGCGGTCCCGGCCCAGCGACAGGGCGGTGCGCACGCCGGGGAAGGAGCGGGTGATCGCGGCGACGGAGCGGTCCTCGAGGGTGGTCGCGACGAAGCCGTCCCGGCCGAGCAGCGCCACCGCCCGGTCGATCAGCTCGCGCTCGTACCCGCTCTCCTTCAGGTCGAGGTGCCCGACGACCCTCCCGGCGACCAGCGCCATGACGTCCTCGACGACGGGGACGGCGTACCCGGCGCGGTCGCACAGTTCGGCGTAGCCGATCCGCGACAGCGGCGGTCCCGTCCGGCGGGCACGGGCGTCGTGGTGGACGATGAACACGCCGTCGGCGGTGCGCCGGACGTCGAACTCGGCGTACTCGGCACCGGAGGCGAGGGCGTCCTCGTACGCCTCCCGGGTGGCGGCGCCGCAGACCTCGGAGCCTCCGCGGTGTGCGGAGACGGCGGGGCGTGACCCCATGGGCTCACCTTCCCGTGCCGGGTGCGGCGGCTGTCGGCACCGTCGTCGTCCTTCCGTCGCCCCCGGAGCCGGTCCTGGGGCACAGCCCGTCATACCCGGTCCGGCCTCCGTGAACCGAACGGGGGTGCGAGCCGTCCGTGGTGGACGCCCCGCACCCCCGGGCAGGTCGTGCGCCGCTCAGGCGAGCTTCGCCGACAGCGTGATCGGTACGGCCTTCAGGGCCTGGCTGACGGGGCAGTTGACCTTGGCCTCCTCGGCGGCGGAGACGAAGCCGTCGTTGTCGAGGCCGGGGACGGTGCCCTCCACGGTGAGGTGGATGCCGGTGATGCCCTCGCCCGGCTGGAAGGTGACGTCGGCGGAGGTGACGAGCCTGGAGGGCGGGTTGCCGGCGCCGGCGAGGGCGTGCGAGAGGGCCATGGAGAAGCAGCTGGAGTGGGCGGCCGCGATCAGCTCCTCGGGGCTGGTCTTGCCGCTGGGCTCCTGGCTGCGGGCGGCCCACGTGACCGGCTGCTCGCCGATGGCGCCGGAGGAGTCGAAGGTGACGACGCCGTTGCCGTCGAGCAGGCTGCCTTCCCAGACGGTGTGTGCGGAGCGCGTGGTTGCCACGGTTCTTCCTTTCGCATGGGGTCCCGTTGAGGGTTCCTGCCCTTATCCGATCACACTCGGCTTCACCGCACCCGGAAGACCGGCCCACGCGGGGTGAACGGCAGGTGACGGCCCTGCGGGACGAGGTAGGCGTGTTCGCGGCGCACCCGCAGGACGTCGCACCAGCCGTCGGTGATCACCAGGACCGGTGCGCCGGGCGGGAAGTCGCGGGCGCGGTGCAGCAGGTCGATGCCCGGCTGCAGGACCGTCCCGCCGCGTCCGTGGACGCGCACCCGCCCGGCGATCTCGGCGACCGGCAGGTAGCCGGCGTCGTACGGGGCCGCGTCGCAGAAGACGACCCGGGCGGCCGGTACGTCACGGGCCTCGGCGTAGGAGGCGATCGCGCCGAGCGCCTTGCCGAGGAGGGCGCGGTCCATGGAGGCGGAGGTGTCCAGGACGACGCCGAAGGTGCAGCGGGGCACCTCCTCGGGCGGGAACCAGCGGCCGGCGCGGGGGATGTCGGGGGTGGAGGCCTGGCGGCGCGCGGGACGGGCGTACGACCGCAGCGGCTCCGGCCGCGGCACGAACTCGTCGAACCAGCGGGCGAGTCGGGCGTCCCAGGGCAGGGGCGGGTGGTTCAGGGCGCGGATCTCCTCGACCAGCCCGCCGGGCAGGAAGCCCCGTTCCTGCCGCTCGTGCAGGTCGAGGCCCTGGGCGAGGCCGCGGCGGTAGAAACCGTCGAGGTCGACGTGGTCGCGGGGCGGGGAACCCAGCGGGCCGCCGAGGACGTCGCCGACGCCCCGGCCGCGCAGGGTGGCGAGGCGGCGCATGCGGCGCAGGTCGCCGGCGATGCGGTCGTAAACCTCCTCGGCGGACAGGCCGGCCAGTTCCGGGTCGTACAGCAGGCCGTCGGGCATGGCGCCGACCTGCATCTCGCGCAGCCAGCCGTTGATGACGTAGTCGCAGGCGACGTTGAACAGGTAGGGGTCGCGGGGGCCGCAGCGGTCGTGGTGGCGCAGCGCGGCGTGCAGCATCTCGTGGGCGAGGACGAACCGCCATTCCTCGGCGTCCAGTTGGCGCAGGGGGTTGACGTAGATCTCGCCCGCCTCGGGGTTCACGGCCGCGATCTGGATGCCGTGGGCGCGGGCGAGCTCGGCGTCGGCCACCAGCTCGATGCCGGCGGCGATGCCGCCCAGCAGCGGGTACGAGGAGATGAACCAGCCGAGCGCCTGCTCCCAGGGGCGCCGCCCGGGCGCCTCCCCGTCGAGGGTGTCGCGGCGGCCGCCCGCCACGTCCATCGCGGCGGACACGGTGCGGGTGAGGGCGGTGGCGAACGCCAGCTGCCAGTCGGGGAGCTGCCCGCCGAACCAGCCCTCCCACGGCACCAGCAGCTGGTCGGGTTCGGCGCCCGCCGTGCCGCAGCGCGCGTAGGCGGCCGGGAGGCCGGTGCGCCGCCAGCGGTCCGCGAGCTGTTCCTCGTCGCCGTCCGGGTAGGCCTGCGGCAGCTCGTCCGGGGTGCGGCCGACGGGGAAGGTCAGCAGGAAGCGGTTGACGACGGTGCAGCGCGCGGCCAGCTCGTACCGGTCGGGCTGGATCCGGTCGCCCTTGGCCGCCGGGACGTGACCGAAGCCCAGGTGGAGGGCGGCGTGCGCGAGTGACCAGGCCCAGTGGGCGGGGTCGGCGATGCGGGCGGGGTGGGCGTGCAGGGTGCCGTCGGAGTCGACGCGGACCAGGCCGTCGCGGGGGGCCAGGGCGCACTCCTCCTGGCGGCAGACGTCGAAGTCGAGGGCGGCCAGCGCCGGGTTGGCGCGGACCAGCCGCATCCCCTCGGCGAAGGCCTCCCCGGCCAGGTCCCGCTTCTTGCGGCCGCGGCCGCTCACCGCCGCGCCTCCACCAGCCGGGGCATGTCCCGGGCGGCCTCGACCAGGAACCAGGCGGGCAGCACGGGGTTGCCGTCGGCGTCGGAGGCGATGACGGTCTGGGCGACCTCGACGGAGATCTCGGCGAGCTGCACGAGCAGCGACTTGGCGCGGTACGCGGTCTGCCGGCCGTTCGCGGACATGTGCTCCTTGACGGCGGGGAGTTCCTTGACGAGCCGGCCGCGGAAGGACTCGGCGAGGTAGTAGAGCAGGTCGCGGTCCTCGACGCGGTGCGGCCAGGGCGCGTCGCCCTTGAGGACGGCCTCGATGCCGTACCGGCTGCGGACGATCTTGACGTAGCCGCAGAAGGCGGTGGCGTGCGCGGGGGTCAGCGTGCCGTGCGCGAGGACCTTCAGGGTGTCCTCGTCGAGGTCGCGGCCGAAGGAGTGCAGCGCGTCGGAGAGCATGTGCCAGGAACGGGGCGTGGAGAACGGCTCCTCGGTCTTCGGCGGCTTGGACCACAGGTGGTCGGGGCGGTCGGTGAGGTGGTCCAGGACCCACGGGTGGATGCCGTTCTCCACCGCCCAGGTCAGCCAGTCCCGGGCGGAGACCTCCAGGTGGACGTGGGTGAGGCGGTTGACCAGCGCGGAGGCCAGCGGGCGGGCGAGGGCGTTGTCGGTGGCGCGGTTGCCGGCGCCTATGACGATCGAGCCCTTCGGCAGCTCGTAGCTGCCGATGCGGCGGTCCAGGATCAGCGAGTAGAACGCCTTCTGCACATCGGGCGTGGCCGCGTTCAGCTCGTCCAGGAACAGGCAGTACGGCTCGTCGCGGGCGATGGCCTCCGGCGGGCAGAACACCGACCGTCCGTCACGGATCTGCGGCACGCCGATGAGGTCCTCGGGGGCGAGCTGGGTGCCGAGCAGGCTCACGCACTCCAGCCCGAGGGAGGTGGCGAAGTCCCGTACCAGGGAGGACTTCCCGATGCCGGGGGCGCCCCAGAGGAACACGGGCCGCACGGTGGCGAGGCCGAGCAGCAGTTCGGGAACACGGGCCGGAGTGACGGTGACGGCTGCCTGCAAAGCGGCAACTCCTTGCGGGATGCGGAAGAGGGCGCGCGAGGGCGCGGATCGGTACGGACAGTGTGGGTGTACCGCTCCCGGGGCGCAGCCGGTTTTTCTCAGGCGGCGCGCTCCTCCCGCGCCGGCTCCAGCGGCACCTGCGGCCCGTCGGACTCGCGCAGCCAGCGGCGCAGGACGCGGTGGACATGCTCGGCGCCGATCAGGTCCTCGCCGTCGGCGACGGGCGCGGACAGGGCGAGCGGGGACAGCAGGAACGGCTTGGCCTGGGCGCCGCCGAGACCGCCGTGGGACCCGATCTGCTCCTCGAAGGAGAGGACCTCCCCGTCGGCGGGGTCGTGGAAGGAGTTGACCATGATGTCGGCGGCGTGCGGGAAGGAGTGGGTGCGGCGGACCGCCTCGACGGCTCCCGGACCGAAACCGGCGAGCGGGCCCGGTTCCTCGTCGAGCCGGTCCACGGGGATCTCCGTGCCGTACGGGCCGAGCACCACCCCGCCGTGCTCCTCGCTGCGCACGAGCAGGAAGCCGATGCCGGGGTGGTTGGCGAGGGTGGTGAGCAGGGCGGGGTGCCGGGCGTCCATCTCCTCCTTGCTCATGCGGTGCGGCACGTCGGGGAAGGAGACCAGGCCCAGGTTGCCGGAGGCGAGCACGACGGGCTCCGAGCCGCGGGTGGGGCGGTGCTGCTCGTCGCCCTCCTCGACGGGCCGGCGCAGGGCCGCCCGGACGGCCGCGCGGGCCTCGGCGCCGCTGTGGGTGCGCTCGGCCCTGCGCGGCACGGGCAGCCCGCAGCCGGCCCGCACCAGGTCGCCGAGGGTGAGGCCGTAACGGGCGCGGAAGGTCTCGCCGGGGCTCTGGCCGTGGTCGGACAGGACGACGATCCGGTACGGCCGGGGGGCGTGCTCGGCGACCTTCTCGATGAGCGCGAGCGACCGGTCGAGGCGGGCCAGGACCTGTTCGGCGTCGCGGCCGAGCGGGCCGGAGTGGTGGGCGACCTCGTCGTAGGCGACGAGGTCGGCGTAGACGGCGGTGCGGCCGGCGAGGAGGTCGCCCATCACCGCGGCGACGACGACGTCCCGTTCGACGACGGTGGCGAAGGCGCGGATGAAGGGGTAGAGGCCGCCGCGGGCGACGCGCGGACGCTCCTTGCGCAGGCGGGCACGGGTGGACTGGCCGACCTCGCGGGCGGCCTCCGCGACGAACGACAGGGCGGTGCGCACGGCGTTGGCCGGGTCGGAGAAGTACGCGAAGTAGCCCGCGCGGGAGCGGTTCGCGGGGCTGCGCCGGCGGGTCGCTATGGACAGCACGAGGGCCTGCTCGTCGGCGCCGCCGCCGAAGAGGTTGCCGCGGCTGGCGCCGTCGGCGGAGAGCAGCCCGCCGTCACCGGTGCGTTCCACGGCGCGGCGCTGGAGTTCGGCGGCGCTGGTGGGGCGGTTGCAGACCATCACCTCCCGGGTCTCCTTCTCGTACCAGCGGAAGGCGGGGACGTCGTGGTTGCTGCCGTGCAGGATGCCGAGCTGGCTGGCACCGGTCTGGCTGGACCAGTCGGTGCGCCACGGGGTGAGCCGGTGGGTGGGACGGGAGCGGGGGCGGGAGCTCTGCCCGGGGAGGTGGCCGGGGCCGGGCGCGGGGCCGTGAGCGGGGCCGGGCGCGGTGCTGCGGCCCGGGTGGTGACCCGTGCCGTGCCCGTCGCCGTGCCCGGTTCCCTGCCCGGCGTCTTCGACCGCGCCATGCCCCGGAACGAGGCTCCTCACGCCGTACCCCGCCCCGTGGACGGCGCCGTGCCCCGCACCGTCCCCGGAGCCCTCGCCCACGGCGTGCCCGGCGCCGTCCCCGACCCCGTGCGCCATGCCGTGCCCCGCGCCCCGATCGGCGTGCCCCCGCGCGCCGGGCCGAGCGCCGTGCTCCATGCCGTGCTGCCCGGCCTTCGGGTCCGCGTCGTGACCCGTGTCGTGGCCGAGCCAGCGGGCGATCGTCGGCATGAGGCCCTTGCCGACGGCGGCGACGAGGACGTCGTGGCCTACGCCGTCGAGTTGGAGGAAGACGGTGCCGGGAGCGGACGGGCAGGCCGGGCCGCCCCGGCGGCGGCGGTCGGCGAGGCGGTACAGACGGCGCCGGTAGGCGTCGTCGTCGCGCACGGCGAGGGCACCGCCCGTCGCGGAGGCCACCGCGGACATCACGGCGGCGACGATGACGGCGGTCTCGGGCGCCGCCTCGCTCTGCCCGGACGGGTTCAGACGCAGCGCCAGCAGAAGCAGCGAGCCGTTGAGGAAGAAGACCAGCAGGCCGAGGACGAGCGCGGGGACGAGCAGCAGCAGGCGGACCAGCAGGGGCCAGGCGAGGGCGGACAGCACACCGAACACACCGGCGCCGACGGCCGCGGTGACGGCGATGGTGGTAGCACTGTCACCGTCGGGCGACTGGAGCCGGAAGTCGGGCAGGATGCCCGCCAGCACGAGCATCGTGACCGTGGACACGCCCCACACCGCGACGCTCCGCCCGGCCTGACTGACCGCCCGCCGCCAACGCCCTGCACCCACGCCCCGTCCACCTCACCATCCGGCCCCGTCGCCCGTGCGAGCCGCCTCCACCCTGTCACATCGCGCCGGAGGGCCACCTCGGGGTCATCCCCCACCGAACCCGGAGGTCTCCCCCGCCGACCCCGGAGGTCTCCCCCGCCTTACCCGAACCCGGAGGTCTCCCCGGCCGACCCCGGAGGTCTCCCCCGCCTTACCCGAACCCCGTCACCGTCCCCCGCCGAACCCGAACCCCGTCTCCCGCCGTGCCGGGGCGTCATCCGCCGTACCTGGTTGTCATCCGCCGTATCCGGGCGTCATCCGCCGCCCCGAGGCGTCACCTGCCGTACCGGCGCTGATGCGCCGCCCCGAGGCGTCCCCTCCGCCGTATCGGCGCGGGTTCCGCCGCACTGGGGCGTCAGCCGCCGTTCCGAGGCGTCAGCCGCCGTCGTAGCCGGCCGTCGGCATCGACAGTCTGCGGTGGACGCGGGCCTTCATCTGCGCGTCGTAGGCGGGTTCGGCGCAGCCCACGGTCTCCACCCGCACCCCGCGCCGCGCGCACTCCGCGGTGAACTCCTCCACGGAGGACAGCGCGCTCTCCAGCACCCGCCGGCTGGGCGCGACGAACAGGTCGACGCCGGGCCGGACGCCGTCCCACAGCACGTCGTGGTCGGCGCGCAGTCCGCGCACGAGCAACTCGCGGCTGACGACGTAGCCGCGCTCGGCGGCCCACCGCGCGCACATCGCGTGCTGGCCGCGGGAATCCACCAGGAAGGGATCGGCGTCCAGTTCCTCCAGCGGCGTCAGACTCGCGATCGCCGTGACCCGCACCGGTCCCATGGCGTCCCCCTCACCTCCGGGTTTCGCCGCCGACCCTACTCCTGCCCGTAGGCTTCGGGGGAGTCGCGCGAAGGAGGCGAAAGAGGTGCCGGTGGAGGTCACCTGGTGGGGTCACGCCACCTGCACGGTCGAGGACTCGGACGTCCGTGTGCTCACCGATCCCCTGTTCGCCCGCAGGCTCGCACACCTGCGGCGCCGCAGGGGTGCGCCGCCCCCGCCGGACGCCTGGCGGGCGGACGTGGCGCTGGTGTCGCACCTGCACGCCGACCACCTGCACGTGCCCTCGCTGGCGCGCCTCGCGCCGGGCACGCGCCTGCTGGTGCCCCGGGGCGCGCCGCGCGCCGTCCCCGGTCTGCGGCGCCTGGCGCACCTGCGGCGGATCGAGATGGCGCCCGGTGACGAGGTGTCCGTGGGCGGTGTGCGGATACGGGCGGTGCCGGCGCGGCACGACGGGCGGCGGCTGCCGGTGGGCCCGCACCGCTCCCCCGCGCTCGGGTACGTGGTCGAGGGCGCGGCGAGGACGTACTTCGCCGGGGACACGGGCCTGTTCGAGGACATGGCCAAGGAGGTGGGGCCGGTCGACGTGGCGCTGCTGCCGGTGGGCGGCTGGGGACCGTACCTCGGGGAGGGACATCTGGACGCGGGGCGGGCGGCCGAGGCGCTGGCCCGGCTGGCGCCGCGCGGTGCGGTGCCGGTGCACTACGGCACGTACTGGCCGATCGGGATGGACGCCGTGCGCCCCCATGAATTCCACGCCCCGGGTGACGAGTTCGTGCGCCTGGCGGCCGAGCGGGCGCCGGAGGTGGCGGTGCACCGCCTCGGGCACGGGGAGACGGTGCGCCTGGAGGTGCCGCGGTGACGCCGTCGCTGTCCGCCGCGGTCACGACGGTCGTGCCGACGGAGTCCACACAGCAGGCGATCGGCTATCCGTCGCTGTTCCTGCTGGTGCTGATCGGGGCGCTGGTGCCGGTGGTGCCGACCGGGGCGCTGGTGAGTTCGGCGGCGGTGGTCGCTTTCCACCAGACGGCGCCGTTCTCGCTGCTGCTGGTGTTCGTGACGGCGTCGCTGGCGGCGTTCCTCGGTGACGTGGCGCTGTACTGGCTGGGCCGGCGCGGTCTGGCGTCGAAGAACGGCTCGCGCTGGCTGGAGGCGATCCGGTCCCGGGCGCCGGAGGAGCGGCTCGCGCAGGCGCAGGCGAAGCTGACCGACCACGGCACGGCGGTGCTGGTGGTGTCCCGGCTGGTGCCGGCGGGCCGCATCCCGGTGATGCTGGCGTGCCTGCTGGCGACGTGGCCGCTGCGCCGCTTCGCCCGGGGCAACCTGCCGGCCTGCCTGGCCTGGGCGGTGACCTACCAGCTGATCGGCATCCTGGGGGGTTCGCTGTTCCCGGAGCCGTGGGAGGGCGTGGTCGCCGCGGTCGTGCTGACCGTGGTGATCAGCGTGGCACCGAGTCTGTGGCGTCGTGTCCGAAGGACGAGGGCGGCCTGACGAACGGGCGTGCCGGGTCCAGGATCCGTGAGCCTCCCACCGGAAGGTCCCACAGGTCGTCGCGGTCGCGTCCGGCCTCCTCCCAGGCGGCCCGCACGCGCAGGAGGGGTTCGAGGACGGGCTCGGCGGACAGCACGAACGTGCCCCAGTGCATGGGCGCCATGCGGCGCACCCCGAGGTCCCGCGCCGCCCGCACCGCCTCCTCCGGGTCGCAGTGGACGTCGCTGAGCCACCAGCGCGGGTCGTAGGCGCCGATGGGCAGCAGGGCGAGGTCGATGCCCGGGTAGCGCTGCCCGATGCGGGAGAACCAGTGGCCGTAGCCGGTGTCGCCCGCGAAGTAGACGCGCTGTCCGTCGGGGTCGGTGAGCACCCAGCCGCCCCACAGGGAGCGGCAGGTGTCGACGAGGGAGCGCTTGGACCAGTGGTGGGCGGGGACGAAGTCGAAGCGGACGCCGGACAGTTCGGCCGCCTCCCACCAGTCGAGCTCGGTGACGCGGGTGAAGCGGCGGCGGTGGAACCAGCGGCCGAGGCCGGCCGGCACGAACACCGGGGTGTCGCGCGGGAGTCGGCGCAGTGTGGGGGCGTCCAGGTGGTCGTAGTGGTTGTGGCTGATGACGACCGCGTCGACGGGCGGCAACGCCTCCCAGGGGACGCCGACGGGGGTGATGCGGGCCGGGGTGCCGAGGATGCGGCGGGACCAGACCGGGTCGGTCAGCACGGTCAGGCCGCCGACGCGCAGCACCCAACTGGCGTGCCCCGCCCAGGTGACGGCGACGGTGCGGGCGTCCACGCGGGGCAGCGGGCCGGGTTCGACGGGCAGCCGCGCGATGTCGGCGAGGCCCTCCTTGCCGGGTCGTACGGAGCCCTCGCGGGCGAAGCGGGCGATGGCCTTGAGGCCGGGCAGCGGGGCGGTCAACCGGTCGTGGAAGGTGCGCGGCCACACCCGCCGCTCCCCCAGCGGGCGGGGTTCGGCCGGCGGCGGGACGGCAGACGCCAGGGGGGCGGGGGCCGCCGGGTGGCCGGCTTCCCGCACGGTGGCGCTCGTACCGGTCGCGCTCGCGGCGAGGGCACCGGTGGGGGTGGTCGACTCGGACTGCTGCGTCATCGAGGGGGCTCCCATCGCCGAGCGTCGTCACGGAGATCGTCGAAGACGGACCTCAGGAGGATCAACGCGCGTTGCACGTGCGGCAGTTCCAACGGAGTGGGTGACATGAGGCATTCCGTGCGCTCCTCGTCCGTGCCGCCCAGCAGCGCGCCGGTGGACAGGCGGACGCGCAGCGCCCCGAGGTCGTCGCCGAAGCGGTGGCCGCCCGGCGCGGGCATGCCGAGCCGGTCGGTGAGGAGGTCTTCCAGGTCCTGCGCGTCGCCGACGCCCCGCGCGGAGAGCGCGGGGCGCAGCGGCGCGAGGTCGACGTACAGGTGCCGGCCGGCCCGCGGTGGCGGGGCGAGGGCGCCCGCGGCCTCCACGGCGGCGTGCGCGGCGGCGGCCACCCGCGCGTGCAGGCGTACGGCGGCCGTCACGCGCTCGGTGACCGGCTCGGGTTCGGTCAGGGTGTGGGCGGCGGCCGCGGCGACCGGCGCGGCGACACGGGCGTCGAGGGCGGTGAGGACGTCGAGCACGCGCGCGTGGAGGTCGTCTCCGTCGGCGGTGGCGGGGAAGCGGGCGACGGCGGCCGGCCAGCCCGCGGGCAGCAGGGCGCCGGCGAGGTCGCTGACCACGGTGACCCGATCGGGCAGCATCTCGGCGGGGCTGACCAGCACGGTGTCGTGCGGGTCGTGCAGGGTGTCGCGCCAGGTCTCGTCGCTGACCAGGTGCAGGCCTTCCCCGGCGGCGGCCTCCACGGCCTCGTGCAGCAGCTCGGGCGGGGCGACGGTGGCGGTGGGGTCGTCGGCGACGGACAGGACCAGCAGCCGTGGGTCGCCTCCCTCGGCGCGGACCCGGCGCACGGTCTCCAGCAGGGCGTACGGGTCCGGGACGCCGCCGCACTCGGCGGGCGTCGCCACATGGAAGACGGGTCTTCCCAGCAGGCGTGCGTCCGGCGCCCACCAGGCCGCGCACGGCCGGGGCACCAGGACGTCGCCGCCGACGGCGGCGGTCAGCGCGAGCAGCAGGGCGGGGGCGCCGGGGCCGGCCACGACCCGCTCGGGCCCGGTGGGTGTGCCGCGCCGCTCCCAGTAGTCGCAGGCGGCCTCCCGCAGGGTGCGTCCGCCGCCGACCGGTTCGGCGTCGGCGCGGGTGGCGGCCGCGGCGAGCACCGAGGCGAGCCCGGGCGGCACCGGCAGTCCGTCCGGGGGCAGCGGCGGCCCGTAACGGACAGGGCCGTGCCCTTCCGGTTCCGTGCGCCGCATGCGGTCCTCCGCGCAGTCCGTGCCTGGTGCCCTGTGCTGTCGCCGGCCGGTGGGTGCGCCGCCCCGCGGTGCCGGGGCGGTCTGCTCCCCCGCGTGCCGGGTGGTGCGGGACGTCTCGTACGGGGCCGGATGTGCTCTCGGGCTCTGAGTACCCCGCGGGCCGTCGTCCCATGGCCGGTTCCCGTGGTTGCGCCGGTCACAGCGTGAGGCGGGCCGACGCGCGGGCGCGCGGTTCAGACGTCCTCCGCCGGGTCGCGGCGGCACAGCCGGTGCACGGCGGCGCCGAGGGCGCCGGCGATCAGCAGTCCGCCGGCGGCCAGGGCGGGCACGGAGCCGCCGAACGCGCCTCCGGCGCCGGCGTGGACGCCGTGCCGGACGGCGGGGGCGCCGGTGCAGCCGGGGTCGCCGTGGTCCTCGCGGCAGGGCTTCTCGGCGCCGCATTCCTTCCCGTGGTCCCATGAACAGGACTCGCCCTTCGCGCAGTCCTCCCCGTGCCCCTGCGCGCATGTCGTCCCGTCCTCGCAGTTCGCACCGTGCGACGGGGTGCACTTCTCCTCGCCGTCCTCGCCGTCCGGGAGGTCGTCGTAGGCCTCGAAGACGCCGTCCTCACACCCCGTACCGTGCGAAGGGTCGCACTTCTCCTCGCCGTCCTCGCCGTCCTCGCAGTTCGCGCCGTGTGAAGGGCCGCACTTCTCCTCGCCGTCCTCGCCGTCCTCACACCCCGCTCCGTGCGACGGAGTGCACTCCGGCTCGTCCTCCTCACACCCAGCGCCGTGGGGGGTGCACTTCTCCTCGTCGCCCTCACACCCCGCGCCGCCGGACGGTGCGCAGGCGGGCTCGTCGTCGCGGGAGACGTCGAAGGTCGTGCTCCACCGGGCGGCCTTCCCGTCGGGCGGCGCCGGGCAGACGCCGTCGACGGTCCAGGCGGAGCCGGTGCCGGCCGCCGCCTCCGGTACGTCGAGGTCGTCGGCGGGGGCGATCCGGGCGGTGCCGCGGTAGGCGGGGCCGGACAGTTCGTCGTCGCCGGGCACCAGGGTCAGCCGCACGGTGCCCTCGGCGAAGGCCTCCGAGGTCGCGTCCACGGTCCGGGGGGCGGGAACGCCGATCGGGTCGCAGGCGACGGAGACGGTGACGCTGCCGTCCGGGGCGGCCGTGGCAGGGCCCGTCTCGGCCGTCGGGTCGGCCGACGCGGCTGGAGCGCCACCGGCCAGTACGGCACCGGCCAAGGCGGCGACGGACAGGACACGGGCGGTGCGGCGCATGGGACGGCTCCTTCGGCCGACGGCTGCGGGGCACGACGTCCGTGTCCCACAGCCATCACAGCCCGCGCCGCCCATGGCCGCGCGCGACCACCCGCCATTGGCGGGAACGAGGCCCGCCGAGCGGGTGACGTCCCGGGTGAGCCGGTGGAAAACCCTCCCGCCGCGCCTACCCGGCGTCCCGGGTGAGCCGGTGGAAAACCCGCCCGCCTCGCCTACCCGGCGTCCTTCAGCACCTGCTCCCGCAGGCGGTCGCAGCACCGGTTGATCAGCCGGGACACGTGCATCTGCGAGATCCCCAGCTGCTCGGCGATCCGGCTCTGCGTCATGTCCCCGAAGAACCGCATGTACAGGATCGCCCGCTCCCGCTCCGGCAGCGCGGCCAGCCGCGGCTTCACGGCCTCGCGGTCGACCACCGTGTCGAGGGCGGGATCGGACGTGCCGAGCGCGTCGCTGAGCGAGTAGCCGTCCTCGCTGCCGGGCATCTCCGCGTCCAGGGACAGAGCGGTGAAGCTCTCCAGCGCCTCGAGCCCTTCGCGCACCTCCTCCTCGGTGAGCTGCGCCTGCTCGGCGATCTCGGCGACGGTGGGGCGGCGTCCGGAGACTGTCTGGGACAGGTCTTGGCAGGCGAACCGGACACGGTTGCGCAGGTCCTGGATGCGGCGCGGCACGTGCAGCGTCCACATGTGGTCGCGGAAGTGCCGCTTGATCTCGCCGGTGACGGTGGGGACGGCGTAGCTCTCGAAGGCGTTGCCGCGTGCGGGGTCGTAGCGGTCGACGGCCTTGACGAGGCCGAGGGCCGCGACCTGGCGCAGGTCCTCGTAGCTCTCGCCGCGGCTGCGGAAGCGTCCGGCGAGGCGGTCGGCCATGGGCAGCCAGGCCTCGACGATCTGGCCGCGGAGCGTGTCGCGCCGGGGGCCGGGGGGAAGGGTGGCGAGCCGGCAAAAGGCCTGCGCGGTGTCGGGGGCGTCGTCGTGCGGGTGGTGCTTCGCGCTCGCTCGGTTTCGCATGATGCGTAGCAACTCCCTTGGAAGTGCTCTGGGTTGGCCGGTCGGCGTGGGAACGCGCGGCAGCATCCGGACGGTCTGCCGGGGCCGCCGCGGCGGTGTCCCACGGACGTGCCTCCGGTCCGAAGCACTGTGTGTGCGCCTGCCCCCGGCCCCCGTCCGCAAACACCCGTCCAGGTTTTCCCGGCGGCCCTCGGGGTCACTCGACACGGGTTACGCCCTGCACCCCGTGCCCTCGTCTCCTACCGGGGAGGTCCCCTTCATGAGCACCACGGTCTCCGACCACATCCTGCAGCGCCTGCGCGACTGGGGTGTGGAGCAGGTCTTCGGCTATCCGGGCGACGGCATCAACGGCCTGCTCGCCGCGTGGGGGCGGGCCGAGGACCGGCCGAGGTTCATTCAGTCCCGGCACGAGGAGATGTCGGCGTTCCAGGCGGTCGGGTACGCCAAGTTCAGCGGCCGTCTCGGGGTGTGCGCGGCGACGTCGGGGCCGGGCGCGATCCACCTGCTCAACGGCCTGTACGACGCCAAACTGGACCATGTGCCGGTGCTGGCGATCGTCGGCCAGACGCACCGCTCCGCGATGGGCGGCTCCTACCAGCAGGAGGTGGACCTGCACACGCTGTTCAAGGACGTCGCCTCCGACTTCGTGGAGACGGTGACGGTCCCCGAGCAGCTGCCCAACGTGCTGGACCGGGCGATCCGCACGGCGTACGCGCGCCGCTGCCCCACCGCGGTCATCGTCCCGGGGGACGTGCAGGAGCTGGACTACTCGCCGCCCACGCACGAGTTCAAGATGGTGCCCTCCAGCCTGGACCGGAGCGCGTGGACGACCGTCCCCTCGGAGGAGTCGCTGCGGCGGGCGGCGGAGATCCTCGACTCCGGCGACAAGGTGGCGATCCTGGTCGGCCAGGGCGCCGCCGGGGCGCGCGCCGAGGTGGAGCGGATCGCCGAACTGCTCGGCGCGGGCGTGGCCAAGGCCCTGCTCGGCAAGGACGTCCTCAGCGACGAACTCCCCTACGTCACCGGCTCCATCGGCCTGCTGGGCACCCGCCCGTCGTACGAGCTGATGCGGGACTGCGACACCCTGCTGACCATCGGCTCCTCCTTCCCCTACACCCAGTACCTGCCGGAGTTCGGCAAGGCGCGGGGCGTGCAGATCGACATCGACCCGCACATGGTCGGCATGCGCTACCCGTACGAGGTGAATCTCGTCGGCGACGCGAGGGAGACGCTGCGTCGGCTGATCCCCATGCTGAGGTCGGGCGGGGAACGCGGCCGCGAGTGGTTCGAGACGGTGTGCGACAACGTGCGGTACTGGCGCGAGGTGATGGAGCGGCGGGCGGAGCTGTCCGCCGACCCGATCAACCCGGAGTACGTCGCCCGCGCCCTGGACCCGCTGCTGCCGGACGACGCGATCCTCACCTCCGACTCGGGCTCGGTGGCGAACTGGTACGCCCGGCACCTGACCCTGCGGCCCGGTATGCGCGGCTCGCTGTCGGGGACGCTGGCGACGATGGGCTGCGGGGTGCCGTACGCGATCGGCGCGAAGTTCGCCCACCCGGACCGGCCGGTGATCGCGCTGGTCGGGGACGGGGCCATGCAGATGAACGGCATGGCGGAACTGATCACGGCGGCGAAGTACAGGAACCGCTGGCTGGATCCGCGGCTGGTGGTCGCCGTGTGGAACAACCAGGACCTCAACCAGGTCACCTGGGAGATGCGCGCCATGGGCGGCGCCCCCTCGTTCCTGCCCTCGCAGCAGCTGCCGGACGTGCAGTACGCGGCGTTCGCCCGCTCCCTGGGCCTGACCGGGGTGCGGGTGGAGAAGCCGGAGGACGTCGAGGCGGGGTGGCGTACGGCGCTGGAGGCGGACGGGCCCGCGGTGGTCGAGTTCCTCACCGACCCGGCCGTGCCGCCGATCCCGCCGCACGCGACCTGGGAGCAGATGGAGGCGACGGCCGCGTCGATCCTCAAGGGCGACGCGGACCGCGGCTCGATGATCAAGCAGGGCTTCAAGGCGAAGATTCAGGAGTTCCTGCCGGGCCGGGACAGGAAGTAGCCGGCGCCCCCGCGCGGTGCGGGACATCGGCGGCACGTATCCCGTGTCGGCCCGCGCCGCACGGGTACGCGGTGGGCCGGCTACCGAAGATGTGGAGGGAGACATGCAGCGAGGCAGTGACCGGCTGAGTGTCCACCGGGACGACGAGATGAAGCACGAACTGCAGGGTCTGCTCAGGTCCGGACACCCCACGCGGAGCGAGGAGTGGCACGACCCCGAGCCGTCCGCCGAGGACGACCCGGAGGTCTGGGGCGGTCCGGTGGTGCCGGGCAACCCGCGCGCGTCGCTGGAGAAGGTGCGGCTGGAACTGGCCCGGCTCCTGGGCCGCAGCTCCTTCCCCGCGGGCGCGGAGGAACTCGCCCGGGCCCTGCGCCGCAAGAACGCGCCGGACGCCCTCGTGGAGGCGGTGCGGCGGCTGCCGCACAAGGAGCGCTACAGCACTGTGCAGGAGCTGGCGGAGACGCTGGTCAGGGGCGGCGGATGAGCCGTGACCGGGCCGCGGAGACCGCTGCGGCCGGCACCACCGTGGATGTCGGTGACGCGACCACCCGCTACCTGCTGTACGGGCTGCTGCCCAGCTGGTTCGTGCCCGGGATCGCCGACTGGGCGATGCACCGCCGTACCCGGATCGAGGACACCGCGGGCACGAAGGAGTCCCTGATCCATTCCCTGATGATGGCCGAGGTCGGCCTGCCCATCGCGCTCACCCTGCGCTACGAGGTCAACCCGCTGCTGCTGTCGGTGCAGCTGGCGGGTGCCGCGGTGCACGAGGCGACCGCGCTGTGGGACGTCCGCACGGCCGTCGACAGCGAGCGCGAGGTCAGGCCGGTCGAGCAGCACATCCACAGTTTCCTGGAGTCGCTGCCGTTCGCCGCCCTGGCGTCGCTGATGTGCCTGCACGCCGACCAGGTGAGGTCCCTGGCGCGGGGTGGGCGCGGCGATCCCGGCGCATGGCGGCTGGTGCCGCGCCGACGCCCGCTGTCCCGTGCCTATCTCGCGGGCATCGCCGCCGCGATCGGCACGTGCGTGCTCCTGCCCTACGGCGAGGAGCTGCTGCGCTGCCGGCGGGCGGCCACCAAGGCCAGGAAGAAGCAGCGTGCCGGGGGCGACGAGTCCCACCGGCGTGCCACGAAAGGACATTGAACGATCATGCGCATCGCGTTTCTGACGGCTCCCGAGGGCGTCGAGCAGGTCGAGCTGACCGAGCCCTGGCAGGCGGCGGTGGAGGCGGGCCACGAGCCCGCGCTGGTGTCCACCGAGTCCGGTGAGGTGCAGGCCTTCGACCACCTCGACAAGGCGGACACGTTCGGGGTCGACGCCGTCGTCGGCGAGGTCTCCGCGGAGTCCTTCGGCGGGCTGGTCCTGCCGGGCGGCGTCGCCAACCCCGACTTCCTGCGCACCGACGACAAGGCGGTGGCGTTCGTCAAGGAGTTCTTCGAGCAGGGCCTCCCGGTCGCCGCGATCTGCCACGCGCCGTGGACGCTCGTCGAGGCGGACGTCGTACGCGGCCGGGTGCTGACATCCTGGCCCAGTCTGCGGACCGACCTGCGCAACGCCGGCGCCACCTGGGTGGACGAGCAGGTCAAGGTCTGTGACAACGGGCCCAACAAGCTGGTGACCAGCCGCAAGCCGGGCGACCTGAAGGCGTTCTGCGAGACGTTCCTGGACGTGTTCGCCGAGGAGGCGGCCGGCTGACGGTCTCCCCGGTCGATGGGGCCTGGTCGGGAACGACACGCTGGACGGTCCGCCGACCGCGCTCGCTCGCCCACGGCGGTGTTCCGCCGGTCACGAGCGAGCGCCCGCGGACCGTCCGTCCGCGTTCGCCGAGACTGACGTGGGAGGACTGACGTCCGGGCCGCTCGGCGTCCCGAGCCGAGATGGTCTCCCAGCGGCCTCGCGGCCGCGAGGGGCTCAGGCCCCGCCGGGGCGGCCCGTCCTGCCCGGGCCCCACTTGCCGACCGGGGTCCCGGCCGCGCTCTTGCCGCCCTGGTCGTCCGCGGCATCGCGCTCCCGGGCGCCCTCACGGGTGCGTCCGGGCGTGACGGAGCGGCGCGGGTTGCGGCGCAGGTACTCGCCCTCCAACTGGGCCATGCGGTCGTTGTGGGCGCGCAGCGCGTCGTTCGAGCCGTACAGCAGGGTGTCGTGGCGCGTGCGGTGGATCGTCTCCAGCTCCTTCATGAGCTGCTGGTCGTCCAGCCGGTCCGGGTCGACTCCGGTCATCGTCGTGCCCCACTCGTCGTGTTCGTCCATGGGGTTCGGGTACCCGCCTGAGGAGCACCGACCCTCGAGCGGCAACCGGGAGGGAGCCATGGATCTCGCTTTCCTGCATCCACTGTACGAACATTCCGGCCCCTGGGCCTCCGTGTACGTCGACACCTCCCGGCACACGGAGAGCACGGCCCACGAACGGCATCTCACGGCGTCCGCGATGGCCCGCCGGCTGGCGGACCAGGGCGCGGACGAGGCGACCTGCCGGGCGGTGGAGAACGCGATCGAGGAGTTGCGCCGCTCCTCCGAGCCGAACGGGCGGGCCCTGTTCGCCCGCGCCGGCGAGGTCGTCCTGGATCCGCCGCTCGCCCGGCCCCCGCAGGGCGACATGGCGGAGTGGGGGCCCCTGCCGCGGGTCGCACCGCTGCTGGAGCTGGCCGGCCAGGACCCGGTGTGCGTGGTGGCGTACATCGACCGCAAGGGCGCGGACTTCGAGCTGCGCAGCGGGCTGGGACGGGAGGAGGCGGGTTCCGTCACCGGCCGGCAGCACCCCATCCACCGCACGTCGTCCGTCGACTGGTCCGAGCGGCACTTCCAGCTGAAGGTGGAGAACACCTGGGAGCACAACGCCGCGGAGATCGCCGACGCGCTGTCCGTCTGCCAGGAGGAGACCCAGGCGGACCTGCTGATCCTGGTCGGTGACGACCGGGAGCGGCGGGCCGTGCACGAGCGGTTGCCGCAGCGGCTGCAGGACCGGGTGGTGGAGGCGCGGCACGGGACGGGCAGCCGCCTGCTGGACGAGGACGTGGAGGCGGCCCGCGCCGAGCACACCCGCCGGCGGACGGAGGCCGAGCTGGAGCGGTTCCTGGCCGCCCGCGCACCGGACGACGAGGGGCGGGCCGGGGCCGTGGAGGGTGTACCCGCGCTGGTCGAGGCGGCCCGGGAGCACCGGATCGACGAGCTGATCATCTGCGCCGAGGCCCCGGACACCCGCCGCGAGGTGTGGATCGGCGAGGACCCGGACCAGCTGGCGGTGCGCCGTACGGAGCTGCGGACGCT
Source organism: Streptomyces sp. NPDC052016 (assembly GCF_044548445.1). Classification (NCBI taxonomy): domain Bacteria; kingdom Bacillati; phylum Actinomycetota; class Actinomycetes; order Kitasatosporales; family Streptomycetaceae; genus Streptomyces; species Streptomyces sp. NPDC052016. The sequence goes on along the minus strand of NZ_JBIUBX010000006.1, from coordinate 201,696 downwards.
CGGTGAGCAGCACTCGTGGGCGGCTCGGGCGGACGACGCCCTGATCCGCTCGGCGGTCGCCACGGACGCGCCGGTCCTCGTGGTCTCCGCGGCGGACGAGGAGGCCCCCGTGGGCGGCATGGGCGCGCTGCTCCGCTGGAAGTGACGTTCCCGCCACCGGGCACGACCTCCGCCGGCGAACCGGGCGCCCGCGAAGCCGGACGGTTCGCGGACCGCCCGCGGGCGGTCCGGGGCGGGTTCCTCCCGTGGCCGGCGGCGGCGCCGGACGAGCCGGGCCGGCTTCGTGCCCGGCGTCGTCGCCGGCCCCAGTGACTACCGGGCCCGTTCCACCCGGCGCTCGTCCCACACCGGCTCCGGCGTCTCGCGGACGCGGCCGTCGCTGCCGAAGACGAGGTAGCGGTCGAAGGAGCGGGCGAACCAGCGGTCGTGGGTGACCGCGAGGACCGTGCCGTCGAAGGCCTCCAGGCCCTCCTGCAGAGCTTCGGCGGACTCCAGGTCGAGGTTGTCGGTCGGCTCGTCCAGGAGCAGGGCCGTGACGCCCTCCAGCTCCAGGAGGAGGATCTGGAAGCGGGCCTGCTGGCCGCCGGAGAGGCGGTCGAAGGTCTGCTCGGCCTGGTGGGTCAGTTCGTAGCGCCGCAGCCTCGACATGGCGGCGCCCCGGTCCTGGGAGTGTTCCTGCCACAGGATGTCCAGGAGGGTGCGGCCCTGGAGCTCGGGGTGGGCGTGGGTCTGGGCGAAGTGCCCGGGGACGACGCGCGCGCCGAGCTTCCACCGGCCCGTGTGCGCCACGTCCTCGCCGGCCAGCAAGCGCAGGAAGTGCGACTTGCCGGAGCCGTTGGAGCCGAGGACGGCGACGCGTTCGCCGTAGAAGACCTCCAGGTCGAAGGGCTTCATCAGGCCGGTCAGTTCGAGTCCCTCGCAGGTGACGGCCCGCACCCCGGTGCGGCCGCCCTTCAGGCGCATGGTGATGTCCTGCTCGCGCGGCGGCTCGGGCGGCGGCCCGGCCTCCTCGAACTTGCGCAGGCGGGTCTGCGCGGCCTGGTAGCGGGAGGCCATCTCGTGGCTGACGGAGGCGGCCTGGCGGAGGTTCAGGACGAGCTTCTTCAGCTGGGCGTGCTTCTCGTCCCAGCGGCGGCGCAACTCCTCGAAGCGGGCGAAGCGTTCACGGCGCGCCTCGTGGTAGGTGGCGAAGCCGCCGCCGTGCACCCAGGCGTCGGCGCCGGCGGGTCCGGGCTCGACGGAGACGATCTTCTCGGCGGCGCGGGAGAGGAGTTCCCGGTCGTGGGAGACGAACAGGACGGTCTTGCGGGTCTCCTTCAGCCGCTCCTCGAGCCACCTCTTGCCGGGGACGTCGAGGTAGTTGTCCGGTTCGTCGAGGAGCAGCACCTCGTCGGTGCCGCGCAGCAGCGCCTCCAGCACCAGCCGCTTCTGCTCGCCGCCGGAGAGCGTACGCACCTGCCGCCACTGCGCCTTGTCGTAGGGCACGCCGAGCGCGGCCGTGGTGCACATGTCCCACAGCGTCTCGGCCTCGTACCCGCGCACCTCGGCCCAGTCGGCGAGGGCCTGCGCGTAGGCGAGCTGGGCGGCCTCGTCGTCGACGGTCATGATGGCGTGCTCGGCCCGGTCGACGGCCTGCGCGGCCTGCCGGATGCCGGGCGGCGCGACGGAGACGAGCAGGTCGCGTACGGTCGTCTCGTCGCGTACGGAGCCCACGAACTGGCGCATCACGCCGAGCCCGCCGCTGACGGTGACGGTGCCGCCGTGCGGTTTCAGCTCGCCGGAGATCAGCCGCAGCAGAGTGGTCTTGCCGGCGCCGTTGGGCCCGACGAGGGCCACGACGGCGCCTTCTCCCACCCGGAAGGACACGTCGCCGAGCAGCGCCCTCCCGTCGGGGAGGTAGTACTCGAGGTGCGCGGCTTCCAGATGTCCCATGGGGTGGCATTCTGCGGGCCGCCCGTCAGTCACGGCAAACCGTTATCGCGGCAGGCTCTCGCGCGGGCGGCCGGTCGGCACCGGTTGTCGCGGTTCCCGCGGTCGGACGGCGTCCGGGCGCACGGCGGTGCGCCCGCCGTGACCGGGGCCGCCGACACCGGCCGCGGCCGGCTGGACCGGCCGGACCGGCCGGACCAACCGGTCGCCGCACGGGGCGTGAGCGCCCGGCGTGCTCTGCGGACCCTCCGGTGTCCCCGGCCCGCGGCCGGCGGGACCGGCCGCTCGCCGCACGCGTCCTGAGCGCCCGCCCCCGACTCGGCGGACCCTCCCGGGAGCGAACGCCCGAGGGCGGGTTCGGGCCACGCCCTCGCGAGCCCCGGGGGCACCTCTCACCGGCCCCCGCCCAGCGGCTCCCCCGCGGGTCCGCCCTCGCCCGCGGGTACGACGGTCGCGCCCGCCCACGTCAGGGCCTTCCAGCCGTCGGCCGGGGAGCCCTCGAGGACGATGACACCGGTGTTGGCGAGGCGATGGGCGGCGGCGAAGGGGACGTCCACGTTGTGGGCGCGGGCGGCCGACCAGGTGCGGATGGCGGCGCCGTGGCTGACGAGGGCGACGCCGGCGGCGCCGCTGCCGGCGGCCTCGGCGACCACGGCGTCGTAGCGGGCGAGGAACTCGGCGCCGCTCTCGCCGCCCGGCATGCGCAGATCCGTGTCCCCGGCGGCCCAGGCGAAGACGGTGCGCAGGTAGCGCTCGCCCAGCTCGGAATGGCCGGGCAGCATCTCCAGGTCGCCCGCGGAGATCTCGCGGATGCCGTCGCGCACGCGCACCTCGAGGCCGCGGGCGGCGGCCAGCGGGGCGGCCGTGAGCTGGGTGCGGACCAAGGTCGAGGCGTAGAGGGCCTCGATGTCCTCGCCGGCGAGGACCCCGGGCAGCGCGGCGGCCTGCCGCTCGCCGAGCGCGGTCAGTCCCGGCCCGGGGGCGGTGGTGTCGAGCAGGTAGTCCACGTTGGTCGGGGTCTCGCCGTGGCGGACGAGGATCAGACGCATACGGCCGGCCTCCGGGTGTCGACGCGCCCTCCCCGCGCAGGAAGCGGCCACCTCAGGGTACCCGCAGGCCATGAGCCCAGACGTCGATCTGACCGTGCCCCGACCCGGCCGGCATGCGCTGCGCGACCGGCTGCTCGCCCTCGACTGCCGGCTGTTCGAGTTCGCCGCCGAGCGCCGCTGGCCCGGCGCCGAACCGGTCCTGCCGCGGCTGAGCCGCGGCGCCAACCACGGGGTCCTGTGGTTCGCGGCGGCCGCCGCGATCGCGGCGAGCCGCACCCCGCGGGCCCGCCGGGCCGCCGCCCGTGGCCTCGCCTCGCTGAGCCTGGCCTCCCTGACGATCAACACCCTCGGCAAGCGCTCGGTGCGCCGCCCTCGGCCCGTGCTCGATCCGGTGCCGCTGGTCCGGCAGCTCAAGCGGCAGCCCATCACCACGTCCTTCCCGTCCGGACACTCCGCGTCGGCGGCGGCCTTCGCCACCGGGGTCGCCCTGGAGTCACCGGCGTGGGGGGCGGCGGTGGCGCCGGTCGCGTTCTCGGTGGCGATGTCCCGCGTCTACACGGGCGCGCACTTCCCGAGCGACGTCCTCGCCGGCGCCGCCCTGGGCGTGGGCGCCGCGTTCGCCGTACGGGGCCTGGTGCCGGCCCGTGTCGCGGCCGTTCCGCCGGCCCGGCCGCGCGCCGCCGCGCCGGCGCTGCCCGACGGGGAGGGCCTGGTGGTCGTGGTGAACACCGCCGCCGGGACCGCCGACCGGGTCCGCGCGCTGCACGACGCGCTGCCGCTCGCGGAGCTCGTCGAGTGCGAACCCTCCGACGTGCCGGCCGAGTTGGAGAAGGCGGCGGCCCGCGCCCGCGTCCTCGGCGTGTGCGGCGGCGACGGCACGGTGAACACGGCCGCCGAGGTCGCCCTGCGCCACGGGCTGCCGCTGGCCGTCGTGCCCGGCGGCACGCTCAACCACTTCGCGTACGACCTGGGCGTGGAGGACGTGCGGACGCTGGGCCGGGCGGTGCGGGAGGGCGAGGCGGTGCGCGTGGACGTGGGCCGGGTCACCTGCGGGGAGCGGCAGGGCATCTTCCTCAACACGTGCAGCCTGGGCGTGTACCCGGAGCTGGTGCGCGAGCGGGACCGCTGGTCGCACCGGATCGGCGGCTGGCCCGCCGGTGTCCTCGCGGCCCTGCGCGTACTGCGCGCCGACCGGCATCCGCTGGAGGCCGAGCTCGGTGGCCGGACGCGTCCGCTGTGGCTGCTGTTCGCCGGCAACGGCACCTACCACCGCATGGGTCTCGCCCCGGGCCGCCGCGTCGACCTGGCCGACGGCCGCCTTGACGTACGGGTCGTGCACGGGGGCCGCAGGCCCGCCCTGCGTCTGCTCGCCGCGGCCTTCGCGGGTCCCCTCACGCGCTCGCCCGTCCACGCGGCCGTGCAGGTCGGTCGGCTCCGTCTGAAGGACGTCGCCCCCGGCACGCTCCTCGCCCTCGACGGTGAGGTCACCCATGTGGAGGGCGAGGTGACGCTGGAGAAACTGCCCGAGCACCTGACGGTGTACCGGCCCACCCCGTCGGACTGACGAACCGTCAGTCCACATAGCAGAACAAACGATCTCACCATTCGGCACAGGGCGTACGGTGGCGGGTGTCGCCCCGGGCTCTCCGGAGCCCGGGGACCGGTCCGTCGAGAAGGGGTACAGCCATGCCGGCAGCACGGGAGACCGCCGTCTACACGCACGGGCACCACGAGTCGGTGCTGCGCTCGCACACCTGGCGCACCGCCGCCAACTCCGCGGCCTACCTGCTCGGTTCCCTCCGGCCCCACATGAGGATCCTGGACGTCGGCTGCGGGCCCGGCACCATCACCGCCGACCTGGCGGCCCTGGTCCCCGACGGGCACGTCACCGCCGTGGACCACGCCCCGGGAATCCTGGAGCAGGCGCGGGCCACTGCCGCCGGGCGCGGCCTGACCAACGTCGACTTCGCGGTCGCCGACGTCCACGCCCTGGACCACCCCGACGACACGTTCTGCGTGGTCCACGCCCACCAGGTCCTCCAGCACGTCGGTGACCCGGTGCAGGCGCTGCGCGAGATGCGGCGGGTGGTCCGGCCCGGCGGGCTCGTCGCCGTACGGGACTCCGACTACGCGGCCATGACCTGGTACCCGGAGCTGCCCGGCATGGACGACTGGCTGGACCTGTACCGGCGGGTGGCCCGCGCCAACGGCGGGGAGCCGGACGCCGGACGCCGCCTGAAGTCCTGGGCGCTCGCGGCCGGCTTCACCGACGTCACCGCCACCTCCAGCACCTGGACCTTCAGCACCCCCGACGAGCGGGCGTGGTGGAGCGGCCTGTGGGCGGACCGGACGGTGGCCTCCGCGTACGCCGGGCGCGCCACCGACGGCGGGCACGCCACCGAAGAGGAGCTGCGGGCCGTGGCGGAGGCCTGGCGGGAATGGGGAAAGCGGGAGGACGGGTGGTTCGGTGTCCTGCACGGAGAAATTCTGTGCCGAAAGGACGCCTGATTCGCGAAATCAAGGAAACACGGAAAGCAGGAGGTTCACACTATGGTTCCCATCCTGCTGGTACTGCTTCTGGTATTGATTCTCTTCGGCGCCGGATTCGCAGTGGAAGTGCTGTGGTGGATCGCGCTCGCGGTTCTCGTCCTGTGGCTTCTCGGCTTCCTGATGCGCGGAACGACCGCGGCGGGCGGCAGGAGCCGCTGGTACAGGTGGTGAAGTAGCCCCCGGGAGTCGTGGTCACTCGCGGGGGAGCAGCGGTCCGAGCGGCCCGAGGTCCAGATTGAGGTCCTCGGGCCGCAGGCCGTAGCGCTCGCGCAGCTCGGCCATGCGGTCGTCGAGCAGCATCAGGGTGAGCCCGATGCGCTCCTCCTGCTCCTCGCTGAGGTCGCCCTGGTCGAAGCGGCGCAGCGCCTGCCGCTCCATCAGCTGGCGCAGCAGCTCCACGACGGTCAGGACGAGCTTGACCAGGTCGCGCTCGACGGTGTCGGGCTCCAGGTCGAGCCGGTTGCGTGGTGTGCGTGGTGTGGTCACGCCCGCTCCCCCCAAGGCGCTGGAACGTTCTCGTTCACGGAACTGATCAGGGCGTTCAGGTCGATGCGGACGAGATCGACGTCCGCGATGCGCAGCGTGAGGTCGCCCGTGATGACGACCCCGCCGGCCAGCAGCCGGTCGAGCAGGTCGACGAGGGCGACCTCACGGCGTTCCACGACGGTCATGAGCCCTCCTCGGCGGCCTGCGCGTCGGCCCGTTCCCGGATCTCTTTCTCGCTCTCCCCGGTGACCTCCTCCGCACTTTCCGGCGTCTCGGAGAATTCGAGGTCCACGAAGGAATAGGCAGCCCACGGCCCGGTGAGTTCCACGCGCATTCCTGGCTCCTCGCCCTTCGTGCGGTCGACTATTTCCACGAATTCCTCGGATTCCGCGCGGGGCACCAGATAGGCCGCGTTCAGCACGTTCTGCCCGGAGGCCCGGGAAAGGGCGGAGTTCTGCGGCGGGTGGAGTCGGGCGGCGTCGGCGTGCTCGGAGAGCAGGGTGTGCAGCCGGCCCGCGAACCGCTCGGCCCGCTGCCAGGTGTCCTCGTGCGCCCTCGCCCGCATACGGCGCTGGCGCAGGTAGTCCCGGCCGGAGGCGGGTTTCGCCGGCGCCGCGGACGCGGCCGGTTCCGGCGCCTCCGCCTCGACGTACACCTTCACGCCCCACTCCACGCGCCCCTGGAGCCGGTCCAGGGTGCGCCGGAAGTCCTCCTCGCGCTCCTCGATCATGACGCGAACGCCGCTGTCGTCCCGGAATACGGTCGCGAGCCGGAGCGGGAGCGGCGTCGTGACCACCGTGAGCGCGTCGATCACCTGCTGGTGACCGCGCGCGGTCGCGCTGAGCCAGTCCAGGTCCTCCAGGTGCGCCCGCAACGGCTCCTCGGCGAAGTCGCGCGCCGGTACGTCACTGACGACGGCGACCAGGCCGTGGTGGTGCAGCAGCTTCGCGGGCGCGCCGCCCACGCCGGTCAGCTCGGCCTGCAGCGGCGCGCTGAAGGGCCGGCAGACGGCGTACACGTACCGCAGTCCCGTCATGGCGACTCCTCCTGGGTGCGGGGGGCGCGACTGGGCTCGAGCTGCTCCAGCCGCGCCAGCCGTTCACGCAACTCGGCGTTCTCACGGGCGAGTTGGTCACGCCTGGCGCGGGTGGACAGCTCCGGGTCGTCCTCCCACCAGTCGATGCCCATCTCCTTGGCCTTGTCGACCGAGGCGACGATGAGGCGGAGCTTGATCGTGAGCAGTTCGATGTCGAGCAGGTTGATCCGGATGTCGCCGGCGATGACGATGCCCTTGTCGAGGACCCGTTCCAGGATGTCGGCGAGGTTGGCGCCGCCGCCCTGGCCGTACGGCTCCGGCATCCGGCTCGGCAGGCTCATCGACCGCTCCTGGCCTCGTAAGTGGCCTCGTCGTCGTACTCCTCCTCGTCCTCTTCCTCGTCCTCGGGTGCCTCTTCGTCGTACTCGTTCTCGTCGTACTCGCCCTCGTCGTACCCCTCCTGGTCCTCTTCCTCCTCGTCCTCCTCGCTCTCGTCGCGGTCCTCGTCGGCGTCGGACCGGGCCTCGTCCTCCTCGCCGTACGGGGTCTCCTCCTCTTCCTCGCGACCCTCGGCGCCCTCCTCTTCCTCGCGCCCCTCGGCCTCCTCGCCTTCCTCACGCTCCTCGGCGAGCGCGTCCTCGTGGGAGCGGACGACCTCACCGTCGCGGATCTCGCCGCGCCAGCCCTCGTCCACCTCCCCCTTGATGGTGACGAAGCGGGCGAAGTTCTTCAGGTCGAGGCGGGCGCGCCGGCCCTGGGCGCGCCAGATGTTGCCCGTCTTCTCGAACAGGCCCGTCGGGTAGTACTCGATGACCAGCAGGACGCGGGTGAGGTTGTCGGCGAGCGAGTGGAAGGACACGACGCCTCTCGTGGTGCCCTTGGCTCCCTCGGACGTCCAGGAGATCCGGTCGTCCGGCACCTGCTCGGTCGTCTTCGCCTTCCAGCTCCGGTTGGACCAGAAGATCTTCACCTGCCAGTCGCTGGTGGTGTCGTCGGCGCGGCTCGCGTTCTTGACGCCCTTGGCGAAGGTGCTGAAGTCCTGGTACTGGGTCCACTGGTCGTAGGCGGTGCGCAGCGGCACGCCGACGTCGATGTGCTCCATGATGACCGTGGGCTTCTTGCCCGCGCCGCGCTTGCGCTTACTCTGGCCGCCGCCGAGGTTCTGCAGGGCGCCGGTCACGCCCTCCTTGGCGCGGGAGGCTCCCAGTTCCAGCGCGGTGCGCAGCGGGCCCTTGCCTTCGGCGATCTTGCGGCCGCCGTCCAGGGCCAGCTTGGCGAAGCCGGGGCTCTTGCCCTCGGCGATGTCGTTGAGCTTGACGGTGGTCTCGCCGAGCTTGCGGCCGACGCCGGCCAGTGCCCGCTGGGCCTGGGCGGCGAGGTACTCCTGCACCTCCGCCTTGAGCCGGTCCGCGGCCTCGCTCTGGGCGACGCCGGAAAGCAGGTTGCCGCCTGTCGCCCGGCCGGCGGCGGACTTCGCGGATCCGAGGGTCTCGGTCATCCTTCATCGCCTCCCTTGGTTCCCCGGACTCGGGAGGCCGTGGTCGTCGCCGCCTTCCGGGCCGCGTCCGTGGTCTTCTTGGCCGTCCCGCCCGCCGGCGCCTTCCTGGGGGTCCTCCTGACACTCGCCTTGGCGGGCCCCTTCTTCTCCTTCTTCTCGGGTGCCGTCCTCGCGGGCGCCTTGCGGCCCTCCGGCTCCTTGCGCCGCGGCTCCTCGCCCGCGTCGCCCCGGCCCTCGTCCCGGCCCTCGTCGCCGCGCGCGGACTCCGGCTCCTCGTGCTCCTCGTCCGCCTCCCGGTCGTCCCGGCGCGACGGTGTGCCCGGCACGTCGGGGACCACGCCGCCGAGCTGGTCGCGGACCTGGGCCGTACGGCCGTGCAGCCTGTCGGCGAGCGAGGTCATCTGCCGCTCGACCATGGCCCCGGAGGCCGCCTTGCCGACGCCTCGCAGGTCCTGGCGGAGCTGGTCGCCGATCTCCTTGAACTGCGGGTTGTCCCGCAGCTGCTGGGAGAGCAGGTCGGCCAGCGCCTTCGGCGTCAGGTTCAGCTTCTTGCCGGCGACCAGCGAGCCGACCGCCATGGCCATCTTCAGCTTCTTGGTACGTCCGAGGAGGTACCCGGCCCCTATCGCGAGGCCCATTGCCGTTCGGTTCATCGTGCCGTCCCGTCGTCCGTTCCCGTGCTCCGGCGCGTGGCGATCTCCAGCCGGTCAAGGAGTTCGTCCTCCATGCGGTCGAACTCCTCCTCCGTGATCTCGCCGGCGTGCAACTGCTCCTCGAGGCGGGAGAGGTCCGCCCGGACCGTGGCGGGGTCGTAGTAGATCCGTTCCGCCTCGCGCACTACCTGTTCGATCACCCACGCGCTGCCGCGCACCGGTGCGAACGGCAACAGCAGCACCTCCGATATCAGGCCCATCTCTCCTCTCCCTCCGCTCGAGTGGCTGGTGATCTCCTGCTGCTCCTGCTACTCCCCGGCCGTGCCCGCGGGCTGTGCCGGGCCGGGCTCGACGAAGCTGTACGGCGGCAGCGGCCCGTTGAGCCGCAGGTCGAGGTGCGGCCGTTCCTTGCGCAGCTCGTCCACCGCGTTCGCGAACTCCGCGGCCTTCTCCCGCGCCACCAGGAACGACACGTTGGCCAGCCAGCCCGTGGACTCCGGGCCCACGCTGGCTGCGGCCGCCAGCGGTTCCAGCCTCTGCTGGACGTCGGCCGCGTCCTGGGCCTCGCGCGCCTTGACCGCGGCGGCGACCATCTCGCCCAGTTGGAGCCGCTGCTCGTAGGTGCCGCCGCCGGCCTGCCGGTTGGCCTCGGCGAGGGCCCGCAGCTCCGGGCTCTCCGCCATCACCTGGTGCAGCACGGCTTCCTCTACGTGCGTGGCCTTGACGTTGTACTCGACCCTGCCCTCGAGGGCCCCCAGCCGCTCGAGGTAGTGCTCGGCACGTTCGGCGAGCACCCCGGTGACGGCCGCGTCGTCGGGGGCGACGCTGCCGAACCGCATGGGCAGCACGCAGCCGTCGGCGCCCACCTCGGCGAGGACGTTCTGGTGGGCGAGCAGGTCCCTGCGCTTGGGCCGCAGGTTCTCGGGCGCGTCACTGACGATCGCGGCGAGCTCGCCCTCCGTCAGCACGCGCACCGGCATCGCCGGCTCGCCGACACCGCCCAGGCCTTCCGGCAGACCCGCGTTCGAGCGCGCGGTGATGCCGTAGACGTACGTGCTCACTCCTGCTCCTCCTTCCTGCGGGAGGAGGGCGCCTTGCGGGCGGCACGCGGCCGCTCGGCCTCGCTCTCCTCACGTGCCTGCTTGAAGGCGCCGGAGATGGTCTCGGCGGCGCCGGACAGGGCGCCCTTGGACTTGCCGCGCGCGCCGGACTCGGTGATCTCGCCGACCATGTCGGGCAGACCCGGGCTCTTGCGCGGGCCGGCCTCCAGGTCGAGGCGGTTGCACGCCTCGGCGAAACGCAGATACGTGTCGACGCTGGCCACGACGACCCGGACGTCGATCTTCAGGATCTCGATGCCGACCAGGGAGACCCGCACGAACGCGTCGATGACGAGCCCCCTGTCCAGGACGAGCTCCAGCACGTCGTAGAGGCCGCTGCTGCCGCCCCCGCCGCCGGTCTGTTGTGCCGGGACAACGGTCATGCCGACCGCGCCTCCTTGTCTCGGTAGTGATGTGTCTCGGTGGTGATGTGTCTCGGTGGTGGTGTTCCGGGTGGTGCGGTGTGGGGTGTGGGTCGGTGCGCGGGGCGGGGCCTAACGGCCGCCGGGCCGCTGTGCGTCGGCCCGCCCGCGCTCGTAGCGGCGGACGCGCCGGTAGCCGATGAGCTGTCCCTGGGGGTCGAGGTCGACCTGGTAGCTCGCCATCAGGCTCATCGTGTCGGGCACCCGGGCGAGTTCCAGGACCTCCACCTCCAGCGACCAGCCGTCCTGCGTCTGCTCGAACGACGAGACGCTCTCGGCGGTCATGCCGGTCAGCTCCGCGAGCTGACTGCGCGCCTGACGCAGCACCTCCATGGGGCTCGGCCGGTCTTCCGTCACGTCGTCGTCCTTGTCGTCGTCGGAGTTGTGTGAAGTCCGCGCATGTGCTGTGTCTTTTGTGTTCGCCATGGCCACCTCTTCCTTCGGGTGGCCGGAAGGTCCTTGGCCAAACCTTCACGAGAGCACGGGTCTGCGCCGTCGGGCGGAACCCACTGCGTACCGACGGTATGTGTATGTGCCATGCGGTGTCAGGCGCGCAGGGCGTCCAGGCGGCGCCGGGCCGGGCGCAGGGACCGGCCACGCTTCGTCACCCCGGACCACGGGTCGTCGCGGGCCTGCTCGGCGGCGTCGGCGATCGTCCAGCGGCGGGGGCCGAGGTCGGGATCGTCGAGCTGCTCCCAGGCGACGGGCGTGGCCACGGGCGCGCCGGGGCGGGCGCGCACCGTGTAGGGGGCGACGGCGGTCTGGGCGTAGGCGTTGCGCTGGACGTCCAGGTAGAGGCGGTCGCCGCGGTCCTTCTTGCGGGCGGCCGTGGTGAGCCGGTCGGGGTGCTCGGCGGCGAGCAGTTCGGCGGCGTCCCGGGCGAAGGCGCGGACCTCGTCGAAGTCGTGCTGCCCGTCGAGCGGGACGACGACGTGCAGGCCGCGCGAGCCGGTGGTCATCAGCGCCGACGGCAGCCGGATCTCGTCGAGCAGTTCGCCCAGCCACCGGGCGGCCGCGCGCACGGCGCCGAAGTCGTCACCGGAGGGGTCGAGGTCGAAGATCATCACGTCCGGGCGGTCGACGTGGCCGGACCGGGAGAGCCAGCGGTGCAGGGTGAGACAGGCCTGGTCTGCGAGGAAGGCGAGGGTGGCGGAGTCGTCGCACACGGTGTGGCGGACGGTTCCGTCCTCCTTCGCCACCTCCACGCGGGTGATCCAGTCCGGGTAGTGCCCGGGGGTGTTCTTCTGCATGAAGCGGGGCCCGTCGACGCCCTCGGGATGCCGCTCCAGCATCAGGGGCCGGCCGCGCAGGTGCGGCAGCATGAACGCGGCCACCGACCGGTAGTAGGCGACGAGGTCCGCCTTGGTGTACTCCTTGCCGTTCTCGCCGCCCGGGAACAGCACCTTGTCCGGCCGGTGGACCTCGACGCTGCGGCGTCCGACGCGCACCCTGCGGACGTCGTCCCCACCGCTCACGGCACGACCGCCGTCTCCACCAGCAGCCGGGCGGAGGCCGCGACGGACTCGGCGTCGATCCCGGCCGCGTGCAGCTGCTCGCCGGGGCTCGCGGAGCCCGGCATCGTCCGCACGGCCAGGCGCGCGAGGCGCGGCAGCGGCCGTCCGTCGGTGAAGGCGTCCAGCACGGCGTCGCCGAGGCCGCCCTCCGGGTGGTGGTCCTCCACGGTCACCAGGCAGCCGGTCTCCTCGGCGGCGCGCCGCAGGGTGGCCCGGTCGACGGGCTTGACCGAGTAGAGGTCGATCACCCGGACCTGGATGCCCTCGCCGGCCAGGAGGTCCGCGGCCTTCAGCGCCTCGGACACGGTGACGCCGGCCGCGACGAGGGTCAGCCGGTCCCGGTCGGAGGAGCGCAGCACCTTGCTGCCGCCCACCGGGAACTCCTCGTCGGGCCCGTAGATCACCGGGCCGGCACCGCGGGAGGTGCGCAGGTACCGGATGCCGTCGAGGCCGGCCATGGCGGCCACCAGGCGGGCCGTCTGGTTGGCGTCGCACGGGTACAGCACGGTGGAGCCGTGCACGGCCCGGAACATCGCCAGGTCCTCCAGGCCCATCTGCGAGGGCCCGTCCTGCCCGATGGCCACACCGGCGTGCGAGCCGACCAGGTTGATCCCGGCCCCGCTGACCGAGGCCATCCGCACGAAGTCGTACGCACGGGTCAGGAAGGCCGCGAACGTGGAGGCGTACGGCACCCAGCCGCGCGACGCGAGACCCACGGCGGCGGCGACGAGCTGCTGCTCGGCGATGTAGCACTCGAAGAACCGGTCGGGGTGCTCCTTGGCGAAGAACTCGGCGCGGGTGGAGTCGCTGACCTCTCCGTCGAGGGCGACGACGTCGGCGCGGGCGGTGCCGAGCGCGGCGAGGGCCTGCCCGTAGGCGTCGCGGGTGGCGACACCCTTGTCCGGGTCGCCCTTCTCCCAGCGGGGCAGGTCGAGATGGCCCGTGGGGACGGAGTGCAGCAGGCGGGCGGCGGGCGGCTCGTGGACCTCCACGCGCAGGTCACGGGGGCCGCCGAGCTCCTCGATCGCCTCGTCGGCGTCCGGGAGCGGCTTGCCGTGCTGTCCCTCGCGGTCCTGGACGGCCTCGACGCCCTTGCCCTTGAGGGTGCGGGCGAGGATCGCGGTGGGCTGGCCCTTGGTGGACCAGGCCTCCCCGTAGGCGCGGTCGACGGCGTCGACGTCGTGGCCGTCGATCTCTACGGTGTGCCAGCCGAACGCCTGGAAGCGGCGGGCGTAGGCGTCGAGGTCGTGGCCGTGCCGGGTGGGGCCGCGCTGGCCGAGCCGGTTGACGTCGACGATCGCGGTGAGGTTGTCGAGGTGCTCGTGGCCCGCGTGCTCGGCGGCCTCCCACACCGACCCCTCGGCCAGTTCGCTGTCACCGCACAGCACCCAGACGCGTGCCTCGGAGCGGTCCAGCCGCTTCGCGGCCAGCGCGATGCCTACGCCGACCGGCAGCCCCTGCCCGAGCGATCCGGTGGCGGTCTCGACCCAGGGCAGCCGCCGCGGGGTGGGGTGCCCCTCGAGCCGGCTGCCGAGCTTGCGGAAGGTGAGCAGTTCCTCGTCGTCGATGGCGCCGGCCGCCTTGTAGGCCGCGTACAGCAGCGGCGAGGCATGGCCCTTGGACAGGACGAAGCGGTCGTTGCCTGGGTGGGCGGGGCGGTCGAAGTCGTAGCGGAGGTGGTTCGCCAGCAGCACCGCGACCAGGTCGGCGGCCGACATGGAGGACGTCGGGTGCCCGGAGCCCGCGGCGGCGGAGGCGCGGACGCTGTCGACGCGCAACTGCTGTCCGAGGGCGGTGAGTTCGGCGGTGTCCATCGGGTTACTGGTCTCCTTTCGCGGGGGTGTCGTGGCGCCGCACGGGGCCGGGGGCGGGTTCGTGCCCGACGCGTTCCGGGCGTGCCCCCTTCTCCGCGGCCTCTCGGTCCGGCCGGTTCCTCGCCCGCTCCGGGCCCGGCCTGCCGCCGGCCGGCTCCGCGGCCGGCCGGCTCCTGGCGGGCTCGGGGCCCGGCTGGTTCCTGGCGGGCTCTCCGCCCGGCTGGTTCTTCGCCGGCTCTGCGCCCGGCTGGTTCTTCGCCGGTTCCGGGCCCGGTCGGTTCTTCGCGGGCCCGCTCTTCACGGGTTCGGGCGTCGGCGTGGTGATCGTCCGGGACGTGTCCTCATCCCCGCCCCCGCCCACCGCACTCCCGGCGGCGGGCGCGTCGGTCCCGGAAGCCTCCTCCACCCGACGGCTCGCAGGCTCCGTGCGCACGGGTTCGGGCGTCGGCGCGGTGATCGTCCGCGAGGTGTCCTCGCCCCCTCCCCCGCCCAGAACCGTCCGGCCGTCCCCTTCCGCGGGGGCGTCGGGGCCGGCCGCCCGGGGCCCGGACTCATGCGTGGCCGGGGTCGCCTCGCCCGCGCCGGGCACCCGCGCCAGTTCAGGCGACGCCGTGTCCAGCGGCACCGCCCACGATCGGACGAGGCCCAACTGGACGGCCTGGCGCGGCAGTACGGCGTCCAGCAGCCAGTCGGCGGCGACGCGGACGCGGTTGCCGGGCATGGCGGCGAGGTGGTAGCCGCGGGTGACCGCGCCGGCCGGCAGCCCGGAGAGCGGGATGCCGAGCGGGTTGGCGGCGGCCTTGACCCCGCCGAGGTCGACGACGAAGCCCAGGTCCTTGTGCCGGTAGGGCCGCAGTGTGCCGCCGGTCAGCGACGCCGCGATGTTGTGTCCGGCGACCTTGCCCTGCCGCCAGGCGTGCTGCGCGGTCATCGGCGTGTACTGGCCGGGATTCTCCAGGTCCGGCACGGCGGCCGCGTCACCGCAGGCGAACACCTCGGGCCGGCCCGGCACCCGCAGCGTGGGCTCGACGAGGAGCCGGCCGCGTTCCATCGGCAGCCCGAGCGACTCGGCGAGCGGATCGGGCCGTACGCCCACGCACCACACCAGGGAGCGGGTCTCGACGTACTCGCCGTCGGTCAGCAGCACTCCGTCGCGGGTGGCCTCCTTCACGGAGGTCCCCATGCGCACGTCCACGCCCCGCTCGCGCAGCACCCGGTCGGCGGTCCGCGACAGCCTCTCGTCCAGCTCGGGCAGGACGCGCTCGGCGATGTCGAGGAGCATCCAGCGCGGGCGCATGCCCTTGCGCAGCGGGTGGGAGCGCACCAGCGCGTCGGTGAAGAGCTGCCCCTGCGCGGCCACTTCGGTGCCCGTGTAGCCGGCGCCGACCACCACGAACGTACAGCGCGCCGCGCACTGTGCCGCGTCCCCGGCGGTGGCGGCGAGCTCCACCTGGCGGGTGACGTGGTCACGCAGGTAGAGCGCCTCGGGCAGGCCGCGGAAGCCGTGCGCGTGCTCGGCGACACCGGGGATGGGCAGCAGCTTGTTGACGCTGCCGGCGGCGAGCACCAGCCGGTCGTAGGCCAGGGTGCCCGCTTCGCCCTCGGGGCCGGTGTAGTGGACGGTGCGCCCGTCGAGGTCGATGCGGTCGGCCTCGCCGAGCACCAGCCGCACGTCCCGCAGGGTGCCGGTGAGGGAGACGGTGACCCGGCGGGGTTCGAGGATGCCGGCGGCCACCTGGGGCAGCAGCGGGAGGTACAGGAAGTAGTCGGTCGGGTTCAGCAGGGTGATCTCGGCCCGGCCCCGGGCGGCCCGCGCCAGGGTGCGGGCCGTCCGGTACCCGGCGAAACCGGCTCCGACGATCACGATGCGGGGTCGACTCACGGTTCGCCTCCGGCGGTCGGTGTCGTACGCGTGTGTCGTACGAGGGTTTCCGCGTCCCCCTGGCCAGGGCCGCCAAACGTCCGGCGGGGGTGGGTGGGGGCGCCTGCCGGCCCGGTTTCCCGCCTTCGCGCCGGGTACCCGGGCGGCGACCGGACCCACCCGCGGCACACCGGCGGAGGTGCAGTTATGCCCGAGTACGGCTACTTCCTGTCCTGCGAGGAGTTCGCCCCCGCGGACCTGATCGAGCAGGCACGGATGGCCGAGCAGGCCGGATTCCAGTCGCTGTGGATCTCCGACCACTACCACCCGTGGAACGACGCGCAGGGCCAGAGCCCGTTCGTCTGGTCGGTGATCGGCGCCCTGTCGGAGGCGGTGTCGCTGCCCCTCGAGACGGCGGTGACCTGCCCGACCGTGCGCATGCACCCGGCGGTCGTCGCGCAGGCCGCCGCCACGTCCGCGGTGATGACCGGCGGACGCTTCCGCCTCGGCGTCGGCTCGGGCGAGGCCCTCAACGAGCACATCCTGGGCGACCCCTGGCCGCCCACGCACGTGCGCCTGGAGATGCTGGAGGAGGCGATCCACGTCATGCGCCGGCTGTTCACGGGCGAGGAGGTCAGCCACCACGGCACCCACTACACGGTGGAGAACGCCCGCCTCTACACGGTCCCCGACGAGCCGATCCCCATCGACATCTCGGGCTTCGGTCCCAAGGCGACGGCGCTCGCCTCCCGCGTCGGCGACGGCTACATCACGATGATGCCGGAGGAGCCGATGGTGGAGCAGTTCCGCAAGGGCGGGGGCGGCACCAAGCCGGTCAGCGGCGGCACGAAGGTCTGTTACGGCACCGACCGCGACGAGGCGGTCCGTACGGTCCACCGGCTGTGGTCGAACCAGCTGCTGCCCGGCGAGATGGGCCAGATCCTGCCCACGCCGAGCCACTTCGAGCAGCTCCAGCCGCTGATCACCGAGGAGATGGTGCGCGAGAACACGGTGTGCGGCGACGACGCCGACGAGCACGTCACGGCCCTGAAGGCGTTCGCGGACGCAGGCTTCGACCGCATCTACGTCAACCAGATCGGCCCCGACCAGCGGGGCTTCTTCGACTTCTACCGGACCAAGGTGCTGCCGCAGCTTCCGTGAGGCGGGTGGTGGCCGTGAGGCGCTGCCCCGCCGGGCTGCGTACCGGGCTGCGTCCGGTGCGGGGTCGCGGCGGTGCCCGCGCGCTCACCGCCGACGGTGAGCGCCGGCGACGACGACTGCCTCCGGGCGGACGGCAAGCCGGGTCCCCCGACGGGACGATGCGGCCGGACGCACCGGGGCACCGGGGCACCGGGGCACCGGGGCACCGAATGACGCTGCGACGTGGAGCGGCGGAGTACCGGGGGACACAGCCGCCCGACGTGCGGGGATCGGCTGGGAGGGCTGTGAGGCGGTGGAGCGGACCGCAGGTCCGGTGGAGCCAGCGGTCCCCCGCTGACCGCGAATCTGCGAGTCGGCAGAAAGGCAGGGGCCCCGCACATCTGTGACGCCCACTGCTGCGCGAGGCCGCACGGCGGCCGTCGGCGCGCCGATGCATGTGCGGTCGAGCGGCGGGCGCGGGCGCGCCGGGTAGCAGGCGGCGGCCGGCCGCAGGTGCGCCGACGCCGGACGGCAGGCCGCAGGTCCGAAGCGCAGCGCTCCGGCTCAGGCGGCAGGTTCGTGGTCGGCCGCAGGCCGCGGTGCGGGGCCTGCGTCGGCGCCACTGTCCGGGGACGGCGCAGGACCACCGCACACAGGCTCAACAGGCTCGCCGACACGGTCGTGGGACGCCCACAGGGCCGCGAGGCCGTGGAGGCGGCCGCAGATCCGTCGCGGCTGAGGGACGGCCGGAGGCCGACGCGGCCGAAGACCAGCCCCCAGACCTCCGGGCCGAAGAGCAGCCGCAGACCCCGGCCGACCGGAAGGACAGCCGCAAGCCCACGCGGCCAAAGGACAGCCACAAGCCCACGCGGCCGAAAAGCAGCCGCAGACCCGTCGGGATAAAGGGACCGCAGACCCGCCCCGGCCGAAGAACAGCCGCAGGCCGCCGGTCAGGCGCCGTCGGTCAGCGCCGTCGGTCAGGCGCGCGTCCGTCACGCGTGGGTGCGGCGGCGCAGGCCCGCGGTCACTGCCGCGCCCACGCCCGCGGCCAGCAGCCCGGCGCCGACGCGTCCCCGGTTGCGGGAGGCCCACACCTGCGGGTCCCGGGCGACGGACTCGTCGTCGAAGCGCCCGTGCGCCCCGTAGTCGTGCCCATGGGGGCCGTCGGCGGGGCTCCAGAGGTTGCCCGGGCCGCCGTTCACGGCCCCGTCCGCCCGCTGGTCCTGCTGTGACTCGTACCCGGTCCGTGCCAGGTAGCGGTCGAGGAAGCCGGGGAGCACCGCGTTGACGGCCAGCGTCGCCGCCGTGGAGGCGCCCACCCAGTACTCCCGCCGCCGCGCGTGCCCGGCGGCGTGCACGATCGCCCGGGCGGCCACCTCCGGCTGGTACACGGGCGCCACGGGCCGGGGCCGCCCCGGCATCCGGTTCAGCACCCAGTCGAACTGGGGGGTGTTGACACCGGGGAGCTGCACCATCGTCGTGCGCACCCGGCTGCCCGAGTGCAGCAGTTCGCAGCGCAGCGACTCGTTGAACCCCTGGATGGCGTGCTTGGCCCCGCAGTACGCGGCCTGCAACGGCACCCCGCGGTAGGCGAGCGCGGAGCCGACCTGCACGATGGTGCCGCGGTCGCGCGGCAGCATGTGGCGCAGGGCGGCGCGGGTGCCGAACACATAGCCCAGGTAGGTCACTTCGGTCACCCGGCGGAACTCGTCCGGGGTGATCTCCGTGAAGGGCCCGAAGACCCCGGTGAAGGCGTTGTTGACCCAAACGTCGATACGCCCGAAGGCGTCGGCGACCTTCTGTGCCGCGTCCTCGACCGCCTGGGCGTCGGCCATGTCGACGGTCACGACGAGCGCCTCGCCGCCGCCGCGCTGCACGTCGTCCGCCGCCGCGGCGAGGCCCTCACGCCCCCGGGCCAGGAGGGCGACCCGGTCGCCGCGCGCGGCGAAGGCCCGGGCCGCGGCACGGCCGATGCCGCCCGTGGCCCCGGTCACCACCACCACCCGGCCCTTTCCGACCGGGCCCCAAGGTGTCCGCACCCCGCATCACGCCCGGTGGTGCGGCGACTCGGGGTCGATGTCGTCGGTCCGCGGCGCCTCGGCCGGACGCGGCACGTCCGCGCCGGGTGCGGTGGAGGGCATCGGCGGGTACGGCAGACCGAGCCCACCGGGCGGCCCGGCGGGCGGCGTCCCGCCGACGACCCGCCCGTGCGCGGCGTCCTGGCCGGCCTCGTGGGCGGGGTGCCGGTGCGGCCGGGCGGCGCCGCGCAGCACGTACGCCAGGACGCCGAGGATCGCCGCGGTGATCAGCGCGGCGGTCCAGTCCGGCAGTCCGATGCCGAGCGCCAGTCCCACGGCGAGCGCGACGGCCGCGCCCGCGTACAGCGCGAGGGCGCCGGACGCGGCGTACAGCATGGCCGTGCGGCGCTGCTTGCGGGTCTGCTCGCGCAGCTCCTCGCGGATCGTCTCGCGTGCCACCTGCGCCAGTTCGTCGACCAGATGCTTGTCCAGATGCTCCAGGTGATCCATGCGCTCCATGACCGCCGGGTACCCGGGGTGACGGGCGTGTAACTCCGGCCGCCCCGCTGTGCGCGTGGGCTCTCCATCGGCTCCTCGGGTGTACCGGACCGCCGGGGCCGCGGCAGTGAGACGGTCGTCCCGGCGATCCGCCGTCCTGCCGCGGCCGTGCCCGGCGACAGGGGAGGTGACGGGGGAACAGCGTGCGCCGGCCGGAACGGCCGCCTCCGGGACGGCTTCGCGGCCGGTCGTCACGACCGGGCGGCACGCCGGGCGGCCGGGCGGCGGGGGATCGGGTGAAGGGATCTTCCCTCTCCGGCCGCCCCCACTAGGCTCGCCGCATGGACATTCTGGGAGCCACTCTGCGTGTCTGCGTCGACGATCTCGAGGCCGCCGTCCCCTTCTACGAACGGCTCGCCGGCGCCCCGGCGCTGCGATTCGGGCGCGGTGGGGTCCAGGTGGCGGCGGTCGGCTGCTTCCTGCTGATGAGCGGGCCGGAGAGCGAGCTGGAGGTGCTGCGCAAGGTGGCGGCGACGATCGCCGTGACGGACGTCGACGAAGCGCACAAGACGCTCACCGAGCTGGGCGCGGACGTCATCGCGGGCCCGGTGCCGACGCCGGTGGGCCGCAACCTGATCGCACGGCACCCCGACGGGTCGGTGTACGAGTACGTCGACCGTCGTCAGGGGTGAGGCGGGCGCCGGTCAGGTGCGGCCGAGGGCGGCGACGACGACGTCGGTGAGGAGGGCGCCCGCGGTGCCTTCGGGGTCCAGATCGGGATCGTAGATGGTGACGTTGAGGCCGACGCAGTGCGGGGAGGCGAGCAACGGCCGCAGCAGCGCGACGAGTTCGTCGGGGAACAGGCCGTCGGGGTCGGGGCTGTCGACGGCGGGCATCACGGTGGGGTCCAGCACGTCGGCGTCCAGGTGCACCCAGAAGCCGTCCAGTTCGGGAATCGCGAAGGCCTGGGCGGTGGCCTCGGCGAGGGCCGCCGGTCCCCACTCGCGCAGTTCGCCGACGGTGACGACGGGCATCTTCAGGGCGAGGAGTTCGGCGCGGTCGTCCGTGAAGCAGTCGCGGATGCCGAAGAACCGCACGTCCTCGTCCCGCAGGTAGGGCCGCAGCCCTTCCAGGTCGGTGAGGTCCTCCTGCCCGCGCCCGGTGGCGATGGCGACCTCCTCGCCGCCCGCCGCGCCGATCCGGTCGGAGTTGCCGGGGTGCCGGAAGTCGGGGGACGCGTCCACGGCCGCCAGCCCGTACCGCCCGATGCGGCGCAGCGCGAGGGAGGCGCCGAGCTGGATGGAGCAGTCCCCGCCGAGGACGACGGGGAAGTCACCGGCGCGCACGTGGCGCTCGATCCGGTCGGCGAGCCTGCGGGTGTAGGCGGCGATGCCCGCCGCGTTGAAGACGCCGTCGCCCTCCCGCCAGTTCCCCCGGTCGTAGCGCGGCGGGACGACGACCCCGCCCTCCCGGGCGCCCAGCCGCTGCACGATCCGCTGCTCGCGCAGCGCCCCGGCGAGTTTGTGGCAGCCGGGCACGGTGCCGGGGGCGGGTGGGCGCAGGCCCAGGTTGGAGGGGGCGTCCACCACGACGAAATTCGGCATGCGACGCATCCTCGCCGACGTACAGTCGACCGTCCACCGAGTTGTGCCGAGGAGTGATCGTGAGCGAGCAGCACACCTACCGGGTCATCGTCCGCGGTAGCTGGGACGGCCTCGGCGACGAGGCCCGGGCCCGGTTGCTCGCCGAGGCCGCCGACCACGGTCTGAGCAGCATGCGGTTCACCGAGGAGGGCACACTGTCGTACGCGCCGTCGCCGCTGAAGCACTTCTCGATGCGCTTCGTGGTGGTGTCGGACCCGGCGGACGGCGAGGAGATGGCGGGCCTGCTCGCCGAGGACCGCGCCGGGGAGCGGCTGCGGGAGCTGGGCTACGGCTTCACGGGGCTGAGGTCGACGGTCACGGACCTCGACACGATGAAGGTCAACCGGAAGGGCGTCAGGCGCGCGGACGGCGCATCTCGACGGTGAGCGCCCACCGCTCGTGGTCCCGCCAGTCCCCGTCGATGTAGATCATCTTCGGGGAGAAGCCCTCCAGGCGGAACCCGCAGGCGCGGGCGAGGGCGATCGAGGCGGCGTTGCCGGGCTGCACGTTGATCTCGAGCCGGTGCAGCCGCATGGGCCCGAAGGCGTGTCCCACCACGAGGTCGAGGCCCTCCCGCATCAGGCCGCGTCCGGCCGCGTGCGCGAAGGCGCCGTAGCCGAGCGCCCCGCACTGGAAGCCGCCCTCGACGATGTTGTTGATGTTGATGAACCCCGCGATGGCGCCGTCGTCCAGGGTGCACACCAGGAAGCCGGCCTTCGTGGGGTCCTCGATGAGCCGGCCCGCGTACGCGGTGTACGCCTGGGCGGTGGCGGGCGGGAACAGCCACGGATGGTGCAGGTCCTTGCTCTCCCGGGCCCGTGCGGTGAACTCGGCGCCGTCCGCGTAGGTGAAGTGGCGTATGCCCACGCGGGGGCCCTCGGCGAGGTAGCGGGATGCGGTGTGCGGCACCGGCCCAGCGTACGACGGGGCGCCTCGCGGCGCCGCGGCCGTCAGTCGCGTCTCCTGGAGTACGCGCCGCACAGCGCGCCGATGACGCCGGTGGCGAGCAGTGCCGTCCACAGCGGCATCGTCACCTCGGGGATCAGCAGTCTGATCCTGATGGCGCGGGTGTTCTCGAAGATGAGGACCAGCCGAGGATCGCCAGGGCCGACGTGGTGATCCGGGAGGGCGTCAGCGCCGGCCCCCGGCCGCCGGCCTTCCCGCCGCTCTCGGAGGTCTTCGGGCTCATGCGATCAGGGTGGGCCGCACGCCGCACGCCCGCACGGCGGCGTCTGCCCTCCGGGTGACGCGCCGCGTGTCACGCCAGGGCGGGCGCGTCGAGGGTGAGCGTGCCGGCGTCGGCGTCGAGTTCGGCGCCCACCCCGAACGGCACGGTCAGCGCTCCTTCGCAGTGCCCGAAGCCGAGCTCCTCGACGACGGGCACCCCGAGCCCGCCGAGCCGGTCGGAGAGGACGGGACGCAGTTCCTCGTAGGGCCCGCACCGGTCCCAGGAGCCGAGGGCGACGCCCGCGACGCCGTCGAGCCAGCCGGTGCGCAGGAGCTGGGTGAGCCAGCGGTCGACGCGGTAGGGCGGTTCCCCCACGTCCTCCAGCAGGAGCAGCCCGCCGCGGGCGCCGGGGCGGGTGTGCGGGGTGCCGTGGCCGGTGGCGAGCAGGGCGAGGCAGCCGCCGAGGGTGACGCCCCGTGCCCGGCCGGGGGCGAGGGCGGTGCCGGAGGAGGTGAGGGTGCGGACGGTCTCCGGGGCGAACAGAGTGGCCTTCAGGTGGTCCTGCGCGCGGGCGTTCTTGACGAAGTCGACGCCGGCGGCCACCGGGCCGTACAGGGTGACCAGGCCGAGGCGTACGGCGAACGCCTCGTGGAGCGTGGTCGCGTCGCTGAAGCCGACGAACACCTTGGGGCCGGCGGCCCGCATCGCGTCCCAGTCGAGCAGGTCGACCACGCGCTGGGCGCCGTAGCCGCCCCGTGCGCACAGCACCGCGTCGACGGCACGGTCGCACCAGGCCCGCTGGAGGTCGGCGGCCCGGTCGGCGTCGGTGCCCGCGAGATGGCCCAGCTCGGGGTGCCGGTCGAGGACATGGGGTGCGGGCACCGGATCGAGGTCCCAGCCGCGCAGCACGTCGAGCCCGGCCTGGAGCCGTTCCTCGGCGACGGGTCCGCTGGGTGCGACGACGGCGACCCGGGCACCGGGGGCGAGACGGGCGGGCCGCCTGAGGTCCTTCACTGCACGAGCTCCAGGGTGGGGATGCCGGGCGGGCGCAGCCCGAACACCTGAGCGTACAGGGACAGCTCGGCCTCCAGGGCGCGCACCATGGTCTCCGCCCGCCGGAAGCCGTGCCCCTCCCCCTCGAAGGCGAGGTAGGCGTGCGGGACCCGGCGTCCCGCGAGGCGGGCGAGGAGGCGTTCGGCCTGGGCGGGCGGGCAGATCACGTCGTCCAGTCCCTGCAGCAGCAGGAACGGCACGGTGATCCGGTCGGCGTGCTCGACGGGCGAGCGCTCCGCGTACCGGGCGGGCACCTCGGCGAGCGGTCCGACGAGGGTGTCGAGGTAGCGGGACTCGAAGTCGTGCGTTCCGCCCGTCGCCCAGGCCACCAGGTCGAGGACGGGGTAGACGACGGTGCCGCAGGCGTAGACGTCGGTGCCGGCGAGGGAGGCGGCGGCGGTCCAGCCGCCGGCGCTGCCGCCGCGGATCGCGAGGCGCCGCCGGTCGGCGGTGCCCTCGTCGGCGAGGGCGAGGGCGACGGCCGCGCAGTCCTCGACATCGACCACACCCCACTGCTCGCGCAGCCGGTCGCGGTAGGCCCGCCCGTATCCGGTCGACCCGCCGTAGTTCACCTCGGCGACCCCGATGCCCCGGGAGGTGAAGTAGGCGATCTCCAGGTCGAGCACGAGCGGTGCCCGGTCGGTGGGGCCGCCGTGCGCGTGGATGACGTACGGCGGCAGCTCGGCGTCCGGGGCGGCGCAGCCGGGATGGTGGGGCGGGTAGACGTGCGCGTGGATCTCCCGGCCGTCGGGGCCGGTGAAGGTGCGGATCCGGGGTTCCGGGTAGTAGGCGGGGGCGACGGTGTCGTCGTGCGCGGCCCCGACGACCCGCGCCCGGCCGACGGGGGCGCCCCCGCGCGGGTTCGCCGGAGCGTGGGGGCGGGTGTCCACCTCCACCACCTCGTGGGCACTGCGCGGGCTGGCGCCGACGGCGACGACGCGTGGGCCGTGCGCCGCGAGCGTGGGCTCGAACTCGGTCCACGGTCCGGCCACGTCGACGATCTCGCCCGTCTCGGGGTCGAGGATGCCGAGCGCGGCGGCGCCCCGGCCGTGCACGACGGCGACGAGCCCGCTGTCCAGCGGGGCGAACCAGCGCCGGCCCAGCTTCCACAGCGGGCCGGCGAACTCCTCCTCGCGGGGACAGACGGGCTCGTGGTCGCGGTACAGGTTCCACCAGCCCGTACGGTCGCTCGTATACAGAAGACGGCCGTCGGTCGACCAGTCGACCTGCGCCACCGACTCCCGCGGGCCGCCCGCGACGACCCGGCCCGCCCCGAGCGTCCCGTCGGCGCGGACCTCGGCGACGACCACCTCCGTGCCGTCCCACGGCATCCGCGGATGGTCCCAGGTCAGCCAGGCGGCCCGGCGGCCGTCCGGCGAGAGCCGCGCCCCGGTGACGAACCTCCGCCGGTCGTCGGTGAGTTCACGGACGGCGCCGCGGTCGTCCGCGGCCGACCCGTCCAGCGGTACGGCGGCCAGGACCCGGCGCACGTCGGTCGGCCCCTCGCCGGTGAACTCCTCCAGTACGCACCACGCCTCGCCCCGCTCCGGCAGCACCTGGGGCTCCGCCCAGCGCAGTCCGCCGCCCACCGGGGAGACGGGAGTCAGCGGCCGGGGCTCGCCGCCGGGCACGTACCGGTACAGCCGCTGGTCGGCGAAGTGCGCGAACACCACCAGGGTCCGGCCCTCGTGGACCGCGCCGGCCCAGGGCTGTCCGCCGTACTCCAGGACCCGGCTGCGCACGTTCCACGGCGCGGGCAGCACGGACTCCTCCGTCCCGTCCGCGCGCCGCCGCACGAGGGTGCGCCGGCCGCCCTCGGCGGGCCGGGGCGCGGTCCACCACACCTCGTCGCCGACGAAGCCGACGTACTCGGGCCGTCCGCCGTGCGCGGCGGCGAGACGCGCGTCGAGGGGCGAGGGCCAGGAACCGTACGGCAGGATCTGCACGTTCTCCCCCGCTCGCCTAGGCCGTCCGCAGGAAGCGGTCGAGTACGCGCACGCCGAAGTGGAGGGCCTCGACGGGGACGCGTTCGTCGACGCCGTGGAAGAGGGCCGCGTAGTCGAAGCCCTCCGGCAGCTTCAGCGGCGCGAAGCCGTAGCCGGTGATCCCGAGCCGCGAGAACTGCTTGGCGTCGGTGCCGCCGGGCATGCAGAAGGGGACGACGTGCCCCTCGGGCGCGAACTCCTCCACGGCGGCCCGCATCCGGGCGAACGTGGGCGAGTCCACCGGCGCCTCGAGGGCGACTTCGCGGTGGTGGTACTCCCAGTCCACGTCGGGCCCGGTGAGTTCGTCGAGGGTGGCGCGGAACTCGTCCTCGCCGCCCGGCAGATACCGCCCGTCGACATACGCGACGGCCTCACCCGGAATCACGTTGATCTTGTAACCGGCTGCGAGCATGGTCGGGTTGGCGCTGTTGCGGACGGTCGCCTCGACCAGCGCGGCCGCCGGTCCGAGCTTCTCCAGCAGGCCGTCGACGTCGTCGAGGCCGCCGTCGATGCCGTAGAGGGCGGCGAGTTCGGTGAGCGCGGCCCGCACGGTGGGCGTCAGCCGCAGAGGCCACTCGTGCGCGCCGATCCGGGTGATCGCGGCGGCGAGACGGGTCACCGCGTTCTCCCGGTTGACCTTGGAGCCGTGCCCGGCGCGCCCCCGCGCGGTGAGCCTGATCCAGCCGGTGCCGCGCTCCCCCGCCGCGATGGGGTAGATCCGGCGTCCGCCGCCGTCGTGGAAGGTGAACGCGCCGGACTCGCCGATGCCCTCGGTGCAGCCCTCGAAGAGGTGGGGGTGCTCGTCGGCGAGGAAACCGGAGCCGTCCCGGGCGCTGTCCTCCTCGTCGGCGGTGAAGGCGAGGACGAGGTCACGCCTCGGCCGGACGCCCTCCCGGGCCCAGGCGCGGACGACGGCGAGGATCATCGCGTCCATGTTCTTCATGTCGACCGCGCCCCGCCCCCACACGACGCCGTCGCGCACCTCCCCGGAGAAGGGGTGCACGCTCCAGTCGGCGGCCTCGGCGGGCACGACGTCGAGGTGACCGTGGACGAGGAGGGCGTCGGCCGCCGGGTCGGTGCCCTCGATGCGGGCGACGACGTTGGTGCGGCCCGGGGTGCGCTCGAGGAGCGTCGGCTCGGCGCCCGCCTCCGCGAGCAGTGCGGCCGTGTACTCGGCGGCGGGCCGCTCCCGGCAGTCCCCGCCGCCCCGGTTGGTGGTGTCGATCCGGATGAGGTCGGAGGTGAACCGCACCACCTCGTCCCTCGCCTGCGCGTCAGCCATACTGCTCCTCCACCGCGGCCGCGACGACCGTCGTGACCGCCTTGAACGTACGGATGCCCTCGTACATGGTGCCGCTGGTGTACGCGACCTTGCGCTCCCCGATCCGGGCCACTCCGGGCACGACCGTCGCCGCCATCGCCAGGTGCTCGGCGTCGAACTCCACGGCGACGGTGAACGGACCGCCGCGCACCGGTTCGTGACGGACCGCCAGGCCGACCGCTTCCGTCGCCGCCGCCCGGATGTCGGCGGCGGTCCGGCCCGGCGTGCGGCACACGGCGGCGTAGCGCGACACATGGTCCTTGACCGCCACCTTCAGCGCCTCCGGCGCGTATCCGAGCGCGTCCTCGCAGGCCACGTCGTCCCCGGTGACCAGCACCACGGGCACCCCGTACTCGGCGACGACGTGCGCGTTGAGCAGTCCCTCGCTGGCCCGTACGTCGTTCAGCCAGACCCCGGTGACGGAGTTGGCGAGGTAGGTGTGGGCGAGGACGCCCTCCATGCCGGCGCCGGCGTGGTAGCCGACGAACGCGACGCCGTCGACGTCGCCGTGCTGGACACCCTCCACCATGGACAGCGCCTTGTGCCGCCCGGTGAGCATCCGCACCCGCTCGTCGAGCTGTTCGAGGAGGAGATTGCGCATGGTCCAGTGGGCCTCGTTGACGAGGACCTCGTCGGCGCCGCCGTCGAAGAAGCCGAGGACGGCCGCGTTGACGTCCGAGGTGAACAGGGTCCGGCACCGCTCCCACTGCGGCGTCCCCGGCAGCACGTCGGCCGGCCAGGTGACGCCGGTGGCACCCTCCATGTCGGCGCTGATGAGGATCTTCATGCGGTGTCACGTTACGCGCCGGCGACGCGGGCGGCCACGAAGACGACGGGGTCCGTGGCCGCCGGGTCGCGAACCGCCTCTTTCCCGAGAGGTGGGGCACTGGTTCCCGGCCGGTACCGGGGAGGTACACCCGCTTCCGGCGCGCGAGGGCGGCGGCCGGGTGGGGTGCGCGGTGCGGCCGCAGTGCGGGGCGCCGGGGCCGCGCGGGTGGCCCGTCGCGCTCCCGGTCGCCGGGGTGCATCCCGAGGCATCCCGAGGCTCCGAGAGGTCCACGCGGCATGCCGGTGGACCTCCCCGGGACGGGTCAGGCCGCCAGTACGGCCGGTTCGTCCGCCTCGAGGAGCAGACCGGTCGGCGTGGCGCGGGCGCGGGCCACGCGCGAGCGCACGGTGCCGACCGGGCAGTCGCTGCGCTCGGCCGCCTCGCTGTAGGGCAGACCGAGGAGCTGGGTGAGCACGAACGCCTCCCGCCGGTCCTGCGGCAGCGCGGCCAGCAGATCCAGCAGGACGACGCCGTCGTCGAAGCCCGGCAGGCCGCGCGGCTGCGCCCGTTCGGCCCTGGGTACGGACATCGCCCCGGTCGCGTACCCAATCCCGGCCGTGTGGTGCGCATCACATCTCGTCCGCGCGCATCCAGGGAACCCGCGGGACGCTCCTCTGCTCTGATCTCCTCGCGGAACCCTCCGCGGAGGCAGACACGAACGGGGACTCATGACGACGCACACCCTGCCGCCGGAACGCTTCGAGGCGGAGCGGCCGCGCCTGCGGGCCATCGCCCACCGCATGCTCGGCTCGCTCGCCGAGGCCGACGACGCCGTGCAGGAGACCTGGCTGCGCGCCTCCCGGGCCGACATCGGCCAGGTGGAGAACCTCACCGCCTGGCTGACCACGGTGGTGGGCCGGGTGAGCCTGAACCTGCTGCGTGCGCGCCGGACACGGCGGGAGGAGCCGCTGGAGGCGTACACGGCCGACGCCCGGGAGGCGGCCGGCCCCGAGGAGGAGGCGCTGCTGGCCGACTCGGTCGGGGTGGCGCTCCTGGTCGTGCTGGACACGCTGACCCCCGACGAGCGGCTGGCGTTCGTGCTGCACGACCTGTTCGCGGTGCCGTTCGACGGCATCGCCCCGCTCGTCGAGCGCACACCGGCCGCCGCCCGGCAGCTCGCGAGCCGGGCCCGGCGGCGGGTCAGGGGCGGGACCGCCCCCGCCGCCGACCTGGGCCGGCAGCGGGAGGTGGTCGACGCGTTCCTGGCCGCCACCCGCGGCGGGGACTTCGAGGCGCTCCTGTCCCTGCTGCACCCCGACGTGGTGCTGACCGCCGACCGGTTCGTCGTGCCGACGCCGGAGCCGATCACGGTCAGCGGCGCCCGTCCCGTCGCCGAGGGAGCGATGGCGGCGACGGGCCGGGCCCGGTTCACCGGTGCCGCACTGCTCGACGGCCGGGTCGGCCTCGCGATGGCGCCGCACGGCCGACTGCGGCTGGTGCTCCTCTTCACGTTCACGGACGGGGGGATCACACGGATCGACGCCGTCGCGGACCGGGAGCGGCTGGCCGGGATCGAGGTGGCGCTGCCCGATCCCGCCGGGCTCGGTGCCGTCGTGCTCGGCCCGGCCGGTCCCGGCCCCGCCGCGCGCGCTCCCGAGGCGTCCGGTCCCGCCGCGCCCGGGGACTGACCGGCCCTCAGAACCACAGCAGGAGCGAGGCCGCCGCCGGCGCCGCGTAGACCAGCGGAAACGGCACGTGCGAGAACCAGCGGGCCCGCAGCACCGTCACGACGGCCCCGAGGAAGTACAGCACCAGGCCGGCGGCGGCCAGCGCTCCGACGACGGGAACCAACAGCCCGGCCAGGAGCCCGACCGCCCCGGCGGCCTTGGCGACGCCCAGCCACGGCCACCACGGGCGGGGCACGCCGTAGTCGGCCAGCGGCTTCACGGTCCACTCGGCCTCGAGGAAGACGGAGGCGGCCGAGAACCCGGCCATGACGGCTCCCAGCACGGTGACGACGACGTAGGCGGTGGACATGGCGGCGACTCCTCATCGGGGGGTCCGGGGCTCCCGGGTTCCGGGCCTTCCGGGCTTCCTTCACCTCCCCGACACCGCGCGCCGCACGAGTGTGACGACGGACGAGCGCCTTCGTACTGTGACCGTGCTCACACCGTCCGGCCGGCCAGGAACCACTTCGACGGCAGCTCGATCCGGGTGCCGTCGGGCAGGAACTCGGTGGTGGTGAGCGGGAGGTCGCCGGAGGCGAGGACGGTGAGTCCGGCGGCGCCCAGGTACACCGGCACCGCGTCGTCCGCGACCTCGCCGGGGGCGATGCCGTGCCGGAGGACCGGCGCGAGCTTCGGCGGCGGCCCGTCGGGGCTCTGGGCGAGATTGCCGAGGACGGGGCGGGCGGCCTCCGACAGTTCGACGAGGAAGGCGCGGCCGCGGTCGCCGAGGAGCGCGGCGATCCCGTCCACCAGCGGCTGCCGGTCGCCGGGCTCGCACTGGTGCAGGACGCCCCTCATGTAGACGTTGGCGTCGCCGAGTTCGGCGTGCAGCGACTCGGACTCGCCCTTCCCGGCGGCGTCCAGTTGCCGGTACGACGCCTGCCCGGCGGGGTCGGTACGGCGGGCGTGGTCGAGGGCCGCGGCGGCCAGGTCGACGCCGATGACGTGCGGGAACCGGTCGGCGAGGAAACGGGTCTGGGTGCCGTTGCCGCAGCCCAGGTCGATCAGCGGCAGTCCGGGATCGACCAGCCGGGGCTCGAAGAAGGCGAGGTGACGGGCGGCGGTCACCGCGGGGTCGGCGTCCCAGAACACCCCGCCCGCCTCCTCGGGGGCCTCCCGCCAGAAACCCTCCCAGGCATCCCGGTACCGACTCGTCACGCTCATGCCCAACTCCCCAGGGTGCGCGGCCGATCCGTCGTTGGTGACGGCCCAGTACGGTGTATCGCTCCCCGATGGTACGGACAAGCGCGGGGGCGCGTTCCTTCGCGCCCCGTTCGAGAGCGCACCCGGTCGCGCCCCGGCTCAGTGCCCGGGCAGCGTGAGTTCGAACCAGACGGACTTGCCGCCGCCGGTACGGCTGGCGCCCCACGCGCGGGCCAGTGTGCTCACCACGCGCAGCCCGCGTCCGTACTCGTCGCCGGGGCCGGCGCTCAGCAGGGTCGGCAGCTCGTGGTCGTCGTCGTCCACCTCGCACAGCAGGGTGTCCCCGCGGACCAGCCGCAGGGCGACGGGCCGGGCGTGGGAGTGCCGTACGGCGTTGGTGACCAGCTCACCGGCCAACAGCTCGGCGGAGTGGGCGAGCTTCGGCAGCCCCCACGCGTGGAGCTGTTCGCGGACCACCGCGCGGGCCCGGCCGGCCTGGCGCGGGTCGAGGGGGAAGGTCCACTCGGCGACGTCGTCGGGGGCGATGCCGTTGAGGCGGGCCATCAGCAGGGCCACGTCGTCCTTGCGGCCGCCACGGGTGTTGAGGGCGCGGATGACGGTGTCGCAGGCGTCGTCCATGGAGGCGGCCGGGTGGGCGGCCGACTCGCAGAGCGTGGCGAGGCCCACGCCGATGTCCTCGCCGCG
Source organism: Streptomyces sp. NPDC052016 (assembly GCF_044548445.1). Classification (NCBI taxonomy): domain Bacteria; kingdom Bacillati; phylum Actinomycetota; class Actinomycetes; order Kitasatosporales; family Streptomycetaceae; genus Streptomyces; species Streptomyces sp. NPDC052016. Next base: position 170,614 of record NZ_JBIUBX010000006.1, on the reverse strand, counting down.
CATCTCGACCAGGCCGTCGGTGCACATGACCAGCCGGTCGCCGGGCTCCACGCGTACGCGCACCGCCTCGAAGGGCACTCCGCCGACGCCGATCGGCGCTCCCGTGGGCAGGTCGAGCAGCCGGCTGCGGCCGTCGTCGGCGCGGACCAGCACGGGCGGGATGTGGCCCGCGTTGGCGAGGTGCAGTTCGCCCGCGATCGGGTCGTAGACGGCGTACAGGCAGGTCGCGAGGTAGGTGTCGCCGAGACGCTGGGCGAGGTCGTCGAGGTTGCGCAGGAGTTGCGCGGGCGGCAGGTCGAGGGCGGCCATGGTCTGGACGGCCGTGCGCAACTGGCCCATCATCGCGGCGGAGTTGAGACCGTGGCCCATGACGTCCCCGACGACGAGCGCGGTGCGGGCGCCGGGCAGTTTCACGGAGTCGAACCAGTCGCCGCCGACGCGGCCGAGCAGGGTGCCGGGCAGATAGCGGGTGGCGATGTCGCAGCCCGCCATCCGCGGCGGGATGTGCGGCAGCATGCTGTCCTGGAGCGTCTCGGCGACGGACTCCTGGTGGGTGTACATGCGCGCGTTGTCGAGCACGAGGCCGGCGCGGGCGGCGAGTTCGGCGCCGGTGACCCGGTCCATGTCGTTGAACTCGGCGCGCTCGGGGTGCCGCAGCAGGATCATGAACCCGAGGACGACGTCACGGGCCTTGAGCGGTACGACGAGCATGGAGCGGCCCGTGATCAGGGGCCGGATGTCACGCTTCTCGAACTGCGAGGCGATGGCGTGGCCCATCTGCTCGCTGATGCGCGGCACGAGGACCGGCTCGCCGGTGGTCATGCACTGGAAGAACGGCGTATGCGCCGGGAAGGGCATGGCCTCGCCGACGGGGACGACGTCGTCCCAGCGGCCGGGTTCGTCGGTGTGCTCGACGGCGACCCGGTGCCACAGGGTGGTCGTGTCCGGTACGCCCTCGGGGAAGCCCTCGCCGGCGACGACCTGTTCGCGCAGATAGGTGCCGGCGACGTCGGTGAAGCGGGGGACGACGGCCTTGCTGACCTCGACGATGGTGCGGGAAAGGTCGAGGGAGGTGCCGATCCGCCCGCTGACCTCGTTGAGGAATTCCAGGCGTTCGCGGACGGCGACGTGTTCCAGGTCCTCGCCCTCGTCGTCGGGGTCCTCGGGCTGCGGCAGGCCCGCGGCGGCCGCGCGTTCGGCGCGCTCGCGGCGGGCTCTGCGCCGGACGCGCCGGGCCACGCCCCAGTCCGGGGTGACGGGCACCCGGTCGTTGTGGCTGAACTCCAGGACGGGGTAGCCGAGTTCGAGGACCTGGGAGACGATGCGGGCGCTCTCGCCGACGCTCATGCTGGGCAGGATCTCGGGGAGCCCGCGGGCGAGTTCCTCGGCGCCGGGGAAGTCGGTGTGCAACGCGAAGCCGGGGGCGATCCGCTCGGCGAGCAGGCCGTCCGCGTGTTCGTCGCGGTGCAGGCCCTCCGCGTCGGCGGCCAGCACGAGCAGCCGCTCACGGCCCGGCCCGACGAGCGGGTACGCCCACCAGAGCACGTCGACCCGGGTCCGTTCGGGGACGGTCAGCCGGGCCCGTCCGGCGGCCGGGTAGCCGAGTCCGCCGTCGAGGGAGGTCCCCAGGCCGGGTCCGAGGCCGTCGGCGGCCGCGTACCCCTCGTAGGGGAGGTCCTCGTCCACTTCGGGGAGGGCGCCGGAGACGGGGAGGAGGTCGAGCGCGGACTGCCCGATGGCGTCGTCCTTGGGGACGCCGAACAGGCGGCGGGCGCCGGTGCTCCAGTGGGAGACGAGGCCTTCGCGGTCGACGACGACCACGGCGAGCGGGATGCGTCCGGCGTCGGCGGGCCCGGCCGCCGTACCGTTGCCGGCTCCGCGGCTGGGAGGCGTGTCCCGCTCGGTGCCACGGTCCATGGCCCAGGCCCTCTCTCCCCAGAGCTGTGCAAGATCTGTCCCGCAGGCACCACCGTACGGCGCGCGCCGCTCGGGATGTGCGGCATTTCTGGAATTGGTTCCACCCGGGCGGCACGGGGTGCCGCCCGCCCCCGTGTCCCCGTCAGTCCTCGTGGCCGAGCTGCAGGTCACGCTCCGTACGGCCGCCTCCGGCGACGTGCAGCACGGTGGCGACCGGCGGGTAGCCGGCGGCGATGACGGTGTACTCGCCGGACGCCAGGTCGACGAAGCGGAAGGTCCCGTCGGGGCCGGTGGTGAGGGTGTCGACGACGTTGCCCGCCGCGTCGAGGAGCGTCACGCGCGCGTCCTCGACGGGCCTGCCGCCGGTGGCCCGGACCGTGCCGCGCAGCAGGGCCCCGCCGGCGAGTTCGACGTCCTGGCGGGTCTCCCGGGAGGCCTGGACGGTGACGGGCAGCGCGGCCGGGCGGAAGGCGGGGGCGCTGGCGGCGAGGGTGTACTCGCCGGCCACCAGCTCGGTGATGACGTAGCCGCCCTCGCGTCCGCTGCGGGTGCTCGCCACGACCTCTCCGTGGACGTTGGTGAGGGTCACGGCGGCGTCCCGCACGGGGCTGCCGTCCGCGGTGAGCACGCTGCCCGCGAGGCGTCCGGCGCCGCCCAGGACGATGTCCAGCTCGACGGGGCGCTCCCCGACGGTGACCGAGACGGCCTGCGGCTGGTGCCCGCCCGCGGCGGCGATCAGGACGTAGGCCCCTGAGCCCGGTGTGGCCAGCGCGTACCGCCCGTCCTCGCCGCTGGCGCCCCGCCCGATCTGCTGTCCGGCGACGTCGATGAGGGTGAGCGCGGCGCGGGGGACGACGGTCCCGTCGGGGTGCTGCACCGTGCCGCAGACGGGGATTCCGGCGGTGTACGGGGAACGGGCCTGCGGGATCGGGGTGTTCACGGTCGCGGGCTCCGTTTCGGCGGCGTTGTGGGACACCAGCGGTCTCTCCTTGAGGAAGAAGGCGATGAGCAGGCCGAGGACGAGCACCGGTACGAGGTAGAGGAAGATCCTCGGCATGGCGTCGGCGTAGGCGCGGACGTAGGCGTCGCGCAGCGCCGGGGGCAGCGCGTGGACGAGCTGGGGGGTGAGGGACTGGGGGTCGGGCAGGCCGGTCCGCGTCCCCGCGGGCAGGCGCTCGCGCAGGGCGTCGGTGAGCCGGGCGGCGAAGAGCGTGCCGAAGACCGCGGCGCCGGCGCTGCCGCCGATCTGGCGGACGTAGTTGTGGGCGCTGGTGGCGGTGCCGAGGTCGGCGGGGCGCGCGGAGTTCTGCACGGCGAGGATCAGGACGGGCATGACCAGGCCGATGCCGGCGCCGAGGACGGCCGTCCAGAGGCCGTAGTGCAGCCGGGGCGTGTCGGTCCCGAGCCGGGACAGCAGCCACATGCCGAGCGCGGCCAGGGCGCAGCCGAGGACGGGGTAGATCTTGTAGCGGCCGGTGTGGGTGACGAGCTGCCCGGAGAGCACGGAGGCGGCGACGATGCCGCCCGTCATGGGCAGCATCAGCAGGCCGGACTCGGTGGCGGACACCCCGTCGACCATCTGCAGGAAGGTCGGCAGGTAGGCGGCGGCGCCGAACAGGGCGACGCCGGTCACCAGCCCGACCAGGCCGGTGACGGCGAAGACGGGGTCGCGCAGCAGCCGCAGGGGGACGAGGGGTTCGGCGGCGACGTGCTCGGCGAGGAGGAAGAGAGCGGTGGCGACGGCCGCTCCGGCGGCCAGTCCGAGGATGACGCGGGAGTCCCAGGCGTACTCGGTGCCGCCCCAGCCGGTCAGCAGGACGAGGCAGGTGGAGGCGGTGGCGAGCAGCAGGGTGCCGAGGATGTCGAAGCCCGCCCGGGCCCGCGGCTTCGGCAGTTTCAGCACGACGGTGACGACGGCGAGGGTGACCAGGCCGAAGGGGACGTTGACGTAGAAGCACCAGCGCCAGGAGAGGTGGTCGGTGAAGTAGCCGCCGAGCAGCGGTCCGGCGACGGAGGCGAGGCCGAAGGCCGCCCCGATGAGGCCCATGAAGCGGCCGCGCCGCCGGGGCGGCACGATGTCCGCGATGATCGCCTGCACGCCGATCATGAGGCCGCCCGCGCCGACGCCCTGCACGGCGCGGAAGGCGATCAGCTGGTCCATGGTCTGCGCCCGCCCGGCGAGCGCGGAGCCGACGACGAAGACGACGATGGCGAACTGGAAGACGCCCTTGCGGCCGAGGAGGTCGCCGAGCTTGCCGTAGACCGGCAGCCCGATCGTGGCGGTGAGGAGGTAGGCGGTGATCGTCCAGGACATCCGGTCCAGGCCGTGCAGCTCGCCGACGATCTTCGGCAGGGCGGTGGCGACGATCATCTGCTCCAGCGCCGCCAGCAACAGCGCGAGCATGAGGGAGAAGAAGACCAACCGCACCCGGCGCGGACCGAGTTCGGCGGTCGGGGGCGGTTCGGGGGCGGGGGCGCGCGGGGGCGCCGCGGGGGTGCTCGGCGGTCCGCCGTGGAGTGAGCCCCGCATCAGAGTGGTCCCGCGCACCTGCCGCTCCCCTCGTCGCACCTGCCACACGGTTGCCGCGTACAGCGGCAACTCCGGGCAAGCGCGACGAGTTACGGCACAGACCCGGTCCGAAGGGAGAACCACTCGAACCGGTGAGGGGGGCCAACGGTCAAGGGCGGTCGGGCCCTTGACGCGGGGAGCTACTTCTCGACCTCGGCGGCGAGGTTGGCGAGGATCGCGCCGTAGATCCGGCCGAGACCCTTGGGGGCGAAGGTCTTCTCGAAGAAGCCGCCGATGCCGCCGGCGCCGGTCCAGGTGGTGGTCACCACGACGCGGGACCTGCCCTCGCCGGCCGGGGTGACGCGCCAGACGGTGACCATCGAGGAGTTGCGGTCCTTCTCGACGAGCTCGCCGTCGGTGGGCTCGGTGACCTCCAGGAGGCAGTCGCGGACGCGCTTGCTGGTGGCCTGGAGCTTCCAGTGGACGAGGGTGCCCTCGCCGTCGCCGCCCTCGCGCACCTCGTACTCGCTGAAGTGCTCGGGGAGCAGCCTCGCGCGCGTGCCGCTGTAGTCGGCGAGCGTGTCGAACACCTTCTCCGGGTCCGCCGCGACGACCCGCTCGGTGGTGGCTTCGACCTGCGCCATGGGGTTCCTCCAGGTCCTTGTGTCTCGGGATGGGGGCAAGCCAACCACCCCGGTCCCCGGCCGCCAAATCGGGGTGGCGCAAGCGGTCGCGGGCCGATCGGAAAGGACTCCCGCACGATCATGGGAACAGATGTTCTATTGTGGGCCCAGTGCTACCGAGGAGGCGTCATGCGCTGGGAGAACCTCACCGTGGAATCCCGTCACGACCGGGCGGCGGACGCCGCGCTGTTCGGCGCGGACGCGGTCACGACCAGGACCTTCGACACTCCCGAGTTCCGCGGGATGACCTTCCACGAGGTGCGCGCCCGCTCGATCCTCAACCGGGTGCCGGGCGCCTCCCGGATGCCGTTCGAGTGGACCGTCAACCCCTACCGCGGGTGCACGCACGCGTGCGTGTACTGCTTCGCCCGCAAGACGCACAGCTACCTCGACCTGGACACCGGCATCGGCTTCGACACCCAGATCGTCGTCAAGGTGAACGCGCCCGAACTGCTGCGCCGCCAGCTCGCCTCGCCGCGCTGGCACGGCGAGCACGTCGCCATGGGCACCAACGTCGACTGCTACCAGCGCGCGGAGGGCCGCTACCGGCTGATGCCGGGCATCCTGGCGGCCCTGCGCGACCGGGCGAACCCCTTCTCGATCCTGACCAAGGGCACCCTGATCCTGCGCGACCTGGACCTGCTGAAGCAGTCCGCCGAGGTGACCGACGTGGGCATCTCCGTGTCGGTCGGCTTCACGGACACCGAGCTGTGGCGCACCGTCGAGCCGGGCACGCCGGCCCCCGAGCGCCGCCTGGACGTCGTACGGACCCTCGGCGAGCACGGCATCGGATGCGGGGTGCTGATGGCGCCCGTGATCCCCTTCCTCGGCGACGAGCCGGCCCAACTGCGGGACACCGTGCGGGCGATCGCCGCGGCCGGGGCCACCTCCGTCACCCCCCTGGTGCTGCATCTGCGGCCCGGCGCCCGCGAGTGGTTCATGGCGTGGCTCGGCCGGCACCATCCGCACCTGGTGCGCCGCTACGAGCGGCTCTACGCGGACGGCGCCTACGCGCCGAAGTGGTACCAGCGCCGGATCACCCGCCAGGTCCACGACCTGGCCGAGGAGTACGGGATCGGCCCCACGCGCGCGGGGACGCCCCGCAGGATCCGGCCGCCCGAGCCGGTGGAGGAGCCCGTGGCCTCCGGCCCGACCCAACTGACCCTGCTCTGAGCGCGTTCGAGGGCATCCCGCGACCCAAACGGGTCAAGTATCGCCGGAACAGGTTCTCGCGGGCCCGCTCTCCGGGACGATGCGCCGAGGGCCGTGATCCACGCGGTCCGTCGACCTCCGTCCTGGGAGGACTCCATGAGAAGACGCACGGCCGTGCTGTGCGGTGCCGCGATCGTCGTGGCCGGGACGTTGACCGCCGTGCCCGCGGGTGCGAGCCCGTCGCACGCCCCGGAGCCCGTCCCGGCGGCGAAGCTCACCTGGAAGAAGTGCGCCACCGCCGACCACCCGAGGCTGCAGTGCGCGTTCCTGAAGGTGCCGCTCGACCACCGCAACCGGTCGGGCAAGCAGATCACGCTCGCGCTCTCCCGCGTCCCGCACACCGCGAAGCACTACCAGGGGCCGCTGCTGGTCAACCCCGGCGGTCCCGGCGGCAGCGGGCTGACGCTCGCCGGGTTCGTCGCGTCGGCCCTGCCGAAGGACGTGGCCGCCCAGTACGACGTCATCGGCTTCGACCCCCGCGGGGTGGGCAGGAGCACGCCCGCCCTGAACTGCGGTCCCGGCCACTTCGGCCCGGTGCGGCCCGACTCCCTGCCGGGCACCGCGGCGGTCGAACGGGCCAACCTCGATCGCGCCAGGTCCTTCGCCGCGGCCTGCGGCCAGAAGTACGCGAGCGTGCTGCCGTACCTCGACACGCGCAGCGCCGCCCGGGACATGGACGCGATCCGCCACGCCCTCGGCGCGCCGCGGCTGAACTACTTCGGCTACTCGTACGGCACGTACCTGGGCACGGTCTACGCCAAGCTGTTCCCGCAGCGGGTGCGGCGTCTGGTCCTCGACTCGGTCGTCGACCCCGGCGGCGTGTGGTACGACGACAACCTCGCCCAGGACCACGCCTTCGACGCCCGCCACCGGGCCCTGATGGCGTGGATCGCCCGCCACGACGCCACCTACCGGCTCGGCACCGACCCGGGGACGGTCGAGGCCCGGTGGTACGCGATGCGGACGGCGCTGGCGAAGACCCCGGCGGGCGGCACGGTGGGCGCCGCGGAGCTGGAGGACACCTTCCTGCCGGGCGGCTACTACAACGGCTACTGGCCCTACCTCGCCGAGGCGTTCGCCGCGTACGTCAACGACGCGGACACGGCCCCGCTGGTCGAGGCGTACCGGCACTTCGCCGCGGTCGACCCCGCGGGCGAGAACGGCTACAGCGTCTACACCGCGGTGCAGTGCCGCGACGCCTCCTGGCCGCGGGACTGGGACGCCTGGCGGTCGGACAACTGGGCGGTGCACGAGAAGGCGCCGTTCATGACCTGGAACAACGCCTGGTACAACGCCCCGTGCGCGTTCTGGCCGACCCGCTCGCGGGGTCCGGTGAACGTCACCAACGGCAAGCTGCCGCCGGCCCTGCTGTTCCAGGCGACGGAGGACGCGGCCACCCCCTACGAGGGCGGTGCGACGGTCCACGCCCTGCTGCGCGGGTCGAGCCTCGTCGTCGAGGAGGGCGGCGGCAACCACGGCATCACGCTGAGCGGGAACGCCTGCCTGGACAAGCACCTGGCGGCGTACCTGACGGACGGCACGGTGCCGCGCGGCAGCGGCGGCACGGCCGACGCGGTGTGCGCCGCGCTGCCCGACCCCAAACCGCTCGACGCGAAGGTCGCCTCGAGCACCGCCCACGGCTCCGCCCTCCACGGGCTGCTCGGCTTCCGGGGCTGAGGCTCCTGCCGTCCGGCGACCCGTCGGGGGCGTCGTCGGACCCGTGGTCCAGCATGGAGGGCATGAGTGAGCTGACCAGGATCCCCTCCCCCGACGGCGTCGCCGCGGCCGCCCAGTACACGCACGTCGTCCTGGGCACCGGCCGTTTCGTGGCCGTCTCCGGGCAACTTCCCCTCGACGAACACCACGCGCTGGTCGGCGCGGGCGACCCCGAGGCCCAGGCGCGTCAGGTCTTCGAGAACCTGCGGCGCTGCCTCGCCGCCGCGGGCGCGACCTTCGACCACGTCGTCAAACTCACCTACTTCGTCACGGACATGGCCCACATGCCGGCGATCCGCGCGGCGCGCGCCGCGCACATACCCGACGACCGCCTCCCGGCCTCCTCGGCCGTGCAGGTCTCCGCACTGGTGCGCCCCGAGTTCCTGATGGAGATCGAGGCGTTCGCGGTGGTGCCCGAGTGACGGCTCCGCTGGTCCGCGCGATGACGCTCGCCGACTGCGACCGTGTCGCCGAGATCCGCATCCGCGGATGGCGGACCGCCTACCGGGGCCTCGTCCCGCAGTCCCACCTCGACGCGCTCAGCGTCGCCGAGGACGCCGAGCGGCGCCGCAGCCGGCTCTCGCGGGGCGACGGCAGCGTGGTGAACCTGGTCGCGGAGCAGGCCGGCGAGGTGGTGGGCTGGGCGGCCCACGGCCCCTACCGCGACGGCGAACACCGCACACCGGGCGCCGAGTTGTACGCGCTCTACGTCCACTCCGCCCACGTCGGCACCGGCATCGGGCGGACGCTCCTCACCGAGGCGGTGCGGCAGAACGAGGCCCGCGGCCACCGGCGCATGTACCTGTGGGTCCTCAAGGACAACACGCCCGCCCGCGCCTTCTACGCACGGGCGGGCTTCCACGCCGACGGCGCCGAGGAACCCTTCGAGGTGGACGGGGTGGCGGTCCCGGAGGTGCGGTACGTGAGGGACCTGACGGCCCGGCAGTGAAACCCCCTCCCCCGCGCGCGGCCGAAGTCGCTCACCGTTGCCGCGGGATCCGCCCCAGCGCCCGCACGGCCGCCTCCGCGAGGACCGGGTGGGCGAGGGCCTCGTTCAGGACGGGGCGGGCGCGGTCGTCGCCGAGGGCGCCGAGGCCGTCGACGCAGGCGAGGGCCACCCCGCGGTAGGGGTCGTGCGGGCGCAGCCGGCGCCGCAGGGTGGTGATCAGCGCGGGCACGGACTCGGGCGCGCGCAGCTCCACCAGGAGCCGGACGGGGTGCAGGGCGTAGGCGACGCGCAGTTCGTTGGTGGCCAGGGCGGCCGCGGCGCGCGCGGTGCGCGGGTCACCGAGGCGGGCCAGGGCGTAGGCGGCGGAGGCGCAGCGCGGTGGGTCGCGGTGGTTGAGCAGCAGGACGAGGGCTTCGAAGGCCCGCCGGTCCCCGGCGAGCCCGAGCCGGAACGCGGCCAGCTCCCGGGCCCACAGCGGCCTCCCCGACTCGGTGAGCACGCCCGCCAGTTCGTCGCGGTCGGTGGTGTCCGCCAGCCGTTCGTAGGCCGCCGTCCCGCCCGACTCCCGCCGTAAGCGCTCGGTGAGCGCCCGCAACTCTTCGTCCATGGGTCGAGGGTAGGGGCTGGCGCGCGGCCCCGGGGACGGGCGGCGCGCAGCGGCGCACGGAAGCACGACGAGCGCACGTTCCGGGATCGCGAACGCGCCTGCGAGATACGCACGCCCGTTCCCCGTCCGGCCCGCGACGGGCGCCGGTGCGGTCCCTCCTCCCCCAGTGACGTGCAGCAATGCCGCAGGACCCGGACACGGAGCGCGACCTCATGCCCAACTCCGGTCACTCGCAGGCGTATTCGCGTCACTTTCGAAGGAAGATCGTCCGCCCGGGTGTGCTCGCGGGACGGAAAGAGGTGGCCGACCTCGTCAGTACGATGACCCATCCAACGGCCCGAGGGACGGCCGTTGTGGACGCATCCCCCACCGCCGCGCACATCACCGGGCAGTGGTCTACCCAAGAATGATCACAGAGCGTTGCTACCGATAAGTAATGAGTCATCGAGTGGCTGCGAGACCGACAGGAAAGGGTCCGCGGTCACCCCCCTGATGATGTGTGCCGTCGATGCGGAGCCGATGGGCTCCTGCACCGAGGCGCCCGGCGGCGCCGTCGCTTTGTCCGAAGGGCCTTGAACACATGAGTTCTTCCCCGCCACTCGATCGGTCCCACCAACGCGGACTGATACGCGGTCTGTTCCACAAGGTGCGGCTCGACACGTTCGAGACCTACGACGACCCGCGCTGCAACATCACGGCCGTCACCCAGGAGGCCTTCGCCCGGACGCTGCCCCGCCTCCCCGCCGGAACCGGCGTCGGAGAGGCGTACGAGCGGCTGATGGACATGACCATGCAGCTGGCGGCCGACGACGTGCAGGGGCTGCGGGACCGTCGCGGCCCCTGCGAGGTGCACCTGATCCCCCTCGTCTCGCTGTACGGCTTCAGGTTCGGCGAGCTGGACGACGAGTTCCGTCCCTGGCTGGTCCAGGTCGACGCCCTGCCGAAGAAGCGGCGGGCGGTCTACCGGCTCATCGCCTCCCTGGGCTGGACCAACGCCAGGACCGCCGAGGTGCTGGGCTGCTCCGAGGGCTGGACCAGCAAGCTCATGAAACAGGCCAAGGACGACCTGACGACCGCCGGCGTCTCCGTGGAGGAGCTCCAGAAGGGCTTCTTCGACGTGGAGACCGACAGAAGGAAGGAGAAGGCATGCCCCATGTGACGACACACCGCCGCGCGGCGCGTCTGATCGACCATGCCGCTCCACCCACTCCGCAGGAGTGGCTGGAGAACGATGCCCGGTACTTCGAGGACATCGAGGCGGAGATCGAGCGGCGGGCGGCGGGGGGCGATCCCGGCGAGGCTCCCTGGACCTCACCGCTGTACTTCGACACGGCACGCAACCCGTCCGCCGCGCGAAGCGCCCTGCTCGCCCTGCGTCACCTGCCGGGCGGGGCGATCGTCCGCCTGGTCCTGGACCGGCTGCTCCACGGGGAGAGCGTCCGTTCGAGGACCGGACCGCGCCAGGCCCGGCACGAGGACACCGACGGCGACGCCCCCGGGCACCGCACCCCCGACGGCCGCACCCACCGCGCCGAAGGCACGGCCGGTCCGCCCCCGCGGGGCGGCCGTGCCGTCGTGACGCAGCCCGCGAGCGCGGAGGCGCTGGTCGGCTGACGCCCCGACGGAGCCGCCGCTCCCCCTCCCCGGCGGAGCGGCGGCGTCCGGCGCCCCACCCCCGGCCCCGAACAGAAAGCGCACCACGATGGCGACCCACGAGATTCCACCGCGGCCGGAGGCCGAGAGCCCGGATCCGTCCGGCGACGAGCCCACCGCGCCCGCCGCCGCTCCGGCCGTCCCCGCCGTCCCGGCCGCCGCTCCGGCCGTCCCCGCCGGTGGCGAGGCCACCGCCGTACGCGACTTCGCCGGCGGCCGGCGGCTGCGCCGGCGCCTCCTCGCCCTCAAGACCACCATCTACGCGCTGGTCGCCGGCTGCCTCTGCGCCATCGGCCTCGCCATCGTGGAGGTGACCGGCCGGCCCGTCCTCGCCGGGGTCTACGTCGGCCTGGCCTCGGTCGCCGTGGCCGGCATCGGAGTCTGCGTCACCGTCTACCTGCACATCCGCCGCAAGGACGGTTCGGGCGGCGACACCTGAGGACCGGTCGGGCGGCCGCGGAGCGAGCCACCTCACAACGACAGAGGGCTGGCGCGCTCGTTACTCACGGGTTAAGCTCATACGAGCGAGTCACCCACTCGCACACCCGCTTGCGGCGGCCTGGTGACGCAGCCGTCGCAACGCAGGCACCTCCCCCGCCCCCGAGGCGGTGGAGGGAAGTCGGTTCGGTACACCACGTACCTCCCGTACGACCCGGCCTCGGGACAGGGCCGGTCGGTCATCACCGTTCCTCGGACGTGTGCACGTCCGCAGCGACGGTCCCGGGCGTGTGCGCTCGCAGCCCGGCAACACCCGCACTCCTCGACGCACCCGGTGCGCCCGGGCCTCTCCGGAGACCCTCGGCGCACCCGGGCGCATTCCCAGTCGTCACCCTCATTCTCTGGAGTCCCGCGATGGCCACTCCCCTGTCCCCCGCCTCTCAGTCCCCGCTGCGGACGATCGCCGTCGTCGGCCTCGGCACCATGGGCACCGGCATCACCGAGGTCCTGGCCAAGGCCGGCCGCGAGGTGATCGGCATCGACGTCAGCGAGGCCCAGGCCGCGCGGTCCCTCGCCGCGCTGGAGGCCTCCACCGCCCGCGCCGTGGAGCGCGGCCGGCTGACCGAACAGGAGCGCGCGGACGCCCTCTCCCGCGTCCGCACCTCCACCGACCTGCGGGCGGCGGCCGACGCCGACCTCGTCATCGAGGTGGCGCCGGAGTCGTACGAGATCAAGCAGCAGCTCTTCCGGGAGCTGGACGGGATCGTGCGGCCCGAGGCGATCCTGGCGACCGGGACCAACGCGCTGTCCGTCACCCGGCTCGCCGCCGACTCGGCGCGCCCGGAGCGGGTGCTCGGACTGCACTTCTTCAACCCGGCGCCGGCGATGAAGCTGGTCGAGATCGTCTCCTCGGTGCTGACCGCGCCGGCCGCCGTCACCGCCGTCACCGACCTCGCCCTCGACCTGGGCAAGGAGCCGGTCGCGGTCGGCGACCGCCCCGGGTTCGTCGCGGACGGGCTGCTGTTCGGCTACCTCAACCAGGCCGCCGCGATGTACGAGGCGAAGTACGCCTCCCGTGAGGACATCGACGCCGCGATGCGGCTGGGCTGCGGCCTGCCGATGGGCCCGCTCGCCCTGCTCGACCTGATCGGCATCGACACCGCGCGCACGGTCCTCGAGGCCATGTACGCCGCCTCCCACGACCGGCTGCACGCCCCCGCGCCCATCCTCAAGCAGCTCAGCGAGGCCGGCCTGACCGGCCGCAAGTCGGGCCGCGGCTTCTACACCTACGAGGCGCCGAACAGCGCGACGGTCGTGCACGACGCGCTGACCCCCGCTTCCGGCGGTACCGGGATCCCCGGCCGTCCGGTCCGCTCGGTCGGTGTCGCGGGCTCCGGGACGATGGCCTCGGGCATCGCCGAGGTCTTCGCCAAGGCGGGCTACGACGTCATCCTGGCCGCCCGCAGCGAGGAGAAGGCGCAGACCGCGAAGGCCCGGATCGGCAAGTCGCTGTCGCGTTCCGTCGACAAGGGCCGGCTCACCGCGGAGGCCGCCGCGCAGACCCTGGACCGGATCACCCCGGCCGGCTCCTACGACGCCTTCGCCGACGTCGACCTGGCCGTCGAGGCGATCGCCGAGGACCTGGAGGTCAAGCGGCAGCTGTTCGCGACGCTGGACAAGGTGTGCAAGCCGGGCGCGGTGCTGGCGACGACCACCTCCTCGCTGCCGGTCGTCGCGCTGGCCCGCGCGACCTCGCGTCCCCAGGACGTGATCGGCATGCACTTCTTCAACCCCGCGCCCGCGATGAAGCTGGTCGAGGTCGTCCGTACCGTGCTGACCGGCGAGGACGTCCACGCGACGGTCCACGAGGTGTGCCGCAAGGTCAGGAAGCACGCCGTGGACTGCGGCGACCGCGCGGGCTTCATCGTGAACGCGCTGCTGTTCCCGTACCTCAACAACGCGATCAAGATGGTGCAGGAGCACTACGCGTCACTCGACGACATCGACGCGGCGATGAAGCTGGGCGGCGGCTACCCGATGGGCCCCTTCGAACTGCTGGACGTCGTCGGGCTCGACGTCTCGCTCGCCATCGAGAAGGTGCTGCACCGCGAGTTCCGCGACCCGGGACTGGCTCCGGCGCCGCTCCTGGAGCACCTGGTGGCCGCGGGCTGCCTCGGCCGCAAGACGGGCCGCGGCTTCCGCGAATATGCCCGCCGCTGACGGCGTCGGCGACTGGTTCCGAGCCGGTGAGGACTGGGGCGGGCTGCTGGAACCGGCGGCCCCTCCCCCGCCCGCGGAGGGCGGGGGAAACCCCGGACATGCGCACCGAGCTGCGCACATGCAGTACGTTCGGGTCATGTCCCAGCCCGCCAAGTCCTCACGTACACCAGCCACGCCCGACGCGCCGGAAAGTGCCGCAGGCTCCCGCGCGGCGGCCCAGCGGCTCAAGATGCGCCGGGAACTGGCGGCCGCGGCGATGGAGTTGTTCGCGACCAAGGGGTACGAGGCGACCACCGTCGACGAGATCGCGGCCGCGGCCGGGGTCGCCCGCCGCACCTTCTTCCGCCACTTCCGCTCCAAGGAAGAGGCGATCTTCCCCGACCACGACGACACCCTGATCCGCGCCGAGGCGGTGCTGAACGCGGCCCCCGCGCACGAGCACCCGCTGGACACGGTGTGCCGCGGGATCAAGGAAGTCATGAAGATGTACGCGGCACGGCCGGAGATCTCGGTCGCCCGCTACAAGCTGACGCGCGAAGTGCCCACCCTGCGCGAGGCGGAGATCGCGTCGGTGGCCCGTTACGAGCGCCTCTTCACCCGTTACCTCCTCGGCCACTTCGACGAGCACGCCCACGACGACGACGCCAACGACGATCCGCTGCTGGCGGAGGTCGCCGCGTCGGCCGTGGTCACCGCCCACAACCACGTCCTGCGGCGCTGGCTGAGGGCCGGGGGCCAGGGCGACGTCGAGGCGCAGCTCGACCACGCCTTCGCGATCGTGCGGAAGACGTTCGGGACGGGCATCGGGGCCGGGCGCGGCAACTCCGCCTCGCCCCGGCCGGCGCCCGCCGCCGTCTCCGCGCAGGGTGAGGTCCTGGTGACGGTCGCCCGCACCGACGCCCCGCTGGACGAGGTCATGCGGACCATCGAGCAGGCGCTCAAGGAGCGCTGACCCGCCGCCGCCCCTGTGAGAACGGCCACCCGACCGGGTGGCCGTTTTGGCACGTCAAGGGCCCTTTTCGCGTGGATTTCCGAGGGCGTTCGATCGATCATCGCTCATTTGTTACGTAAAGATTTCAGCTGAGTAGAAGTTCTGGCACTCAGTGCCTTGCGGGGTGACACGCGGTGTCATACGTTGAAGGAGTCCGGGCGGCCGGCGTGCAGAGACCATTCGTACGTCGGCTGTCCCCGCAAGCCGCTCCCGGCCTGCGCGCCCGGACGCCTGCGTCACAGGCAACCTCCCGCGCCACAAAGCGCTGCCGATCAGCACCACCCGCCGAACCGACGGCACTCCCCGAACCCTCAGCAGCACCGACGTAACCCTCAGCGCCCTTCCCTCGGGGCGCGCATCGCCGGAGGCAACACCGTGACCGTGAAGGACATCCTGGCCGCGATCCAGTCGCCCGACTCCACGTCGGAGGACTTCGCCGCCCTCCCGCTCCCCGAGTCGTACCGCGCGATCACCGTGCACAAGGACGAGACGGAGATGTTCGCGGGCCTCGCGACCCGCGACAAGGACCCCCGCAAGTCGATCCACCTGGACGAGGTCCCGCTGCCGGAACTCGGTCCGGGCGAGGCGCTGGTGGCCGTCATGGCCTCCTCCGTCAACTACAACTCCGTGTGGACCTCGATCTTCGAGCCGCTGTCGACCTTCGGCTTCCTGGAGCGGTACGGCAGGCTGAGCGAGCTCACCAAGCGCCACGACCTGCCGTACCACATCATCGGCTCCGACCTCGCGGGCGTCGTCCTGCGCACCGGACCCGGCGTCAACGCCTGGAAGCCCGGCGACGAGGTCGTCGCGCACTGCCTGTCCGTCGAACTCGAGTCGTCCGACGGCCACAACGACACCATGCTCGACCCGGAGCAGCGCATCTGGGGCTTCGAGACCAACTTCGGCGGCCTCGCCGAGATCGCCCTGGTCAAGTCCAACCAGCTGATGCCGAAGCCCGACCACCTGTCGTGGGAGGAGGCGGCGGCCCCCGGCCTGGTCAACTCCACCGCCTACCGGCAGCTCGTCTCCCGCAACGGCGCCGGCATGAAGCAGGGCGACAACGTCCTGATCTGGGGCGCGAGCGGCGGACTCGGTTCGTACGCCACGCAGTTCGCGCTGGCCGGCGGCGCCAACCCGATCTGCGTCGTCTCCTCGCCGCAGAAGGCGGAGATCTGCCGGTCCATGGGCGCCGAGGCGATCATCGACCGCACCGCCGAGGGCTACAAGTTCTGGAAGGACGAGAACACCCAGGACCCGAAGGAGTGGAAGCGCTTCGGCAAGCGCATCCGCGAGCTCACCGGCGGCGAGGACATCGACATCGTCTTCGAGCACCCCGGCCGCGAGACCTTCGGCGCGAGCGTCTTCGTCACCCGCAAGGGCGGCACCATCACCACCTGCGCCTCGACCTCGGGCTACATGCACGAGTACGACAACCGCTACCTGTGGATGTCCCTGAAGCGCATCATCGGCTCCCACTTCGCCAACTACCGCGAGGCCTGGGAGGCCAACCGGCTCATCGCGAAGGGCAAGATCCACCCGACCCTGTCCAAGGTGTACTCCCTGGAGGACACCGGCCAGGCCGCCTACGACGTGCACCGCAACCTCCACCAGGGCAAGGTCGGCGTGCTGTGCATGGCGCCCGAGGAGGGCCTGGGCGTGCGCGACGAGGAGAAGCGTGCGCGGCACATCGATGCCATCAACCGGTTCCGGAACATCTGAGGACATCCGAGGTCATAGATGACTGAGCGTCAGAAGGACCGGCCGTGGCTGATGCGCACGTACGCCGGTCACTCCACGGCCGAGGCGTCCAACGAGCTGTACCGGCGCAACCTCGCCAAGGGCCAGACGGGTCTGTCGGTCGCGTTCGACCTGCCGACCCAGACCGGCTACGACTCCGACCACGTCCTCGCCCGCGGCGAGGTGGGCCGGGTCGGCGTGCCGATCGCGCACCTCGGTGACATGCGCCGGCTGTTCCAGGACATCCCCCTGGAGCAGATGAACACCTCGATGACCATCAACGCCACCGCCATGTGGCTGCTGGCGCTCTACCAGGTCGTCGCGGAGGAGCAGGGCGCGGACGTCACCAAGCTCCAGGGCACGACCCAGAACGACATCGTCAAGGAGTACCTCTCGCGGGGCACCCACGTGTTCCCGCCGGGACCCTCGCTCCGCCTGACGACGGACATGATCGCGTACACGGTCTCCCACATGCCGAAGTGGAACCCGATCAACATCTGCAGCTACCACCTGCAGGAGGCCGGGGCCACGCCGGTGCAGGAGATCGCGTACGCGATGTCCACCGCGATCGCCGTCCTCGACGCCGTCCGGGACTCCGGGCAGGTCCCGCAGGACCGCATGGGCGACGTCGTCGGCCGGATCTCCTTCTTCGTGAACGCGGGCGTCCGCTTCATCGAGGAGATGTGCAAGATGCGCGCCTTCGGCCGCATCTGGGACCAGGTCACCCGCGAGCGGTACGGCATCCAGGACCCCAAGCACCGCCGCTTCCGCTACGGCGTCCAGGTCAACTCGCTGGGACTGACCGAGGCGCAGCCGGAGAACAACGTCCAGCGGATCGTGCTGGAGATGCTGGCCGTGACCCTCTCCAAGGACGCCCGCGCGCGTGCCGTGCAGCTCCCCGCCTGGAACGAGGCGCTGGGCCTGCCCCGCCCCTGGGACCAGCAGTGGTCGCTGCGCATCCAGCAGGTCCTCGCCCACGAGAGCGACCTGCTGGAGTACGAGGACATCTTCGAGGGTTCGCACGTCGTCGAGGCGAAGGTGAACGCGCTGGTCGAGGAGTCCCTCGCGGAGATCGAGCGGATCCAGGAGATGGGCGGCGCGATGGCCGCCGTCGAGTCCGGCTACCTGAAGTCGCAGCTCGTCGCCTCGCACGCCGAGCGCCGGGCGCGGATCGAGTCGGGCCAGGAGAAGATCATCGGCGTCAACATCTTCGAGACCACCGAGCCGAACCCGCTGACCGCCGACCTGGACACGGCGATCCAGACGGTCGACCCGGCCGTCGAGGCCCGCGTGATCGCCTCCCTCCAGCACTGGCGCGACACGCGGTACCAGCCGCCCTTCAACCACCCGCGCCCCTGCAAGGCACTGGAGCGGCTGAAGGAGGCCGCCAAGGGCACCGACAACCTCATGGAGGCGACCCTGGAGTGCGCCCGCGCCGGCGTCACGACCGGCGAGTGGGCGGGGGCGCTGCGCGAGGTGTTCGGCGAGTTCCGGGCGCCGACCGGTGTCTCGTCGGCGCCGGTGGCGGTGCCCGCCGAGGAGGGCTCGGCCCTGTCCGAGGTGCGCCGCATGGTCGAGGTGACCGCACGGGACCTGGGCGTGGGCAAGCTGCGTTTCCTGGTCGGCAAGCCGGGGCTGGACGGGCACTCCAACGGCGCCGAGCAGATCGCCGTGCGGGCGCGCGACGCCGGCTTCGAGGTGGTCTACCAGGGCATCCGGCTGACGCCGGAGCAGATCGTGGACGCGGCCCTCGCCGAGGACGTGCACGCGGTCGGCCTGTCCATCCTCTCCGGCTCGCACGCCCAGCTCGTGCCGGACGTGCTGGAGCGGCTGCGTGTGGCCGGTGCCACAGATATACCGGTGATCGCCGGTGGCATCATCCCGAATGGTGACGCCGAGCAGCTCAGGGCCGCCGGAGTGGCCGCCGTCTTCACCCCGAAGGACTTCGACATCACCGGGATCATCGGCCGCATCGTCGACGAGATCCGGAAAGCGAACAAGCTCGACCCCCTGGAGGTCCCCGCATGACCGTCAACCGTCTGCGTCCCCGCCGCTCGTGTCTCGCGGTCCCGGGAAGCAACCCCCGCTTCCTGGAGAAGGCGCAGGGCCTCCCGGCGGACCAGGTCTTCCTCGACCTGGAGGACGCGTGCGCGCCGCTCGCCAAGCCCGAGGCGCGGCACACCATCGTGAAGTTCCTCAACGAGGGCGACTGGACCGGCAAGACCAGGGTCGTGCGCGTCAACGACTGGACCACCGAGTGGACGTACCGCGACGTCGTCACGGTCGTCGAGGGCGCGGGCCAGAACCTCGACTGCATCATGCTGCCGAAGGTGCAGGACGCCCAGCAGGTCGTCGCCCTGGACCTGCTGCTGACGCAGATCGAGAAGACGATGGGCTTCGAGGTCGGCCGCATCGGCATCGAGGCGCAGATCGAGAACGCGCAGGGTCTCAACAACGTCAACGAGATCGCGCAGGCCTCCCCGCGCGTCGAGACGATCATCTTCGGCCCGGCCGACTTCATGGCGTCGATCAACATGAAGTCGCTGGTCGTGGGCGAGCAGCCGCCCGGCTACCCGGCGGACGCCTACCACTACATCCTGATGAAGATCCTGATGGCCGCCCGCGCCAACAACCTCCAGGCGATCGACGGCCCCTACCTGCAGATCCGCAACGTCGACGGCTACCGCGAGGTCGCGCAGCGCGCCGCCGCGCTCGGCTTCGACGGCAAGTGGGTGCTGCACCCGGGCCAGGTCGAGGCGTCCAACGAGATCTTCTCGCCCTCCCAGGAGGACTACGACCACGCCGAGCTGATCCTGGACGCGTACGACTACTACACGTCCGAGGCGGGCGGCAAGAAGGGCTCCGCGATGCTCGGCGACGAGATGATCGACGAGGCCAGCCGCAAGATGGCGCTGGTCATCTCCGGCAAGGGACGCGCCGCCGGCATGCAGCGCACCAGCAAGTTCGAGATTCCGGAGGGCTGAGCGCGATGCAGTTCGGGCGCACCTACGAGGAGTTCGAGGTCGGGGCGGTCTACAAGCACTGGCCCGGGAAGACGGTCACGGAGTACGACGACCACCTCTTCTGTCTCCTCACCATGAACCACCACCCGCTCCACATGGACACGAACTATGCGGAGAAGACGACCGACTTCGGCAGGAACGTCGTCGTGGGCAACTACATCTACTCGCTGCTGCTCGGCATGTCCGTGCCGGACATCTCCGGCAAGGCCATCGCCAACCTGGAGATCGAGTCGCTCAAGCACGTGGCGCCGACCTTCCACGGCGACACGATCTACGGTGAGACGACCGTGCTCGACAAGTGGCCGTCGAAGTCGAAGAACGACCGCGGCATCGTCCACGTCGAGACCAAGGGCTACAAGCAGGACGGCACCCTCGTGTGCGTGTTCCGCCGCAAGGTGATGGTGCCCACCGAGACGTACATCAAGGAGCGCGGCGGCGAGCAGCCCGGCCGCCCGGAGCCGAAGTCGCAGGAGAAGTAACGATGGCCCGTCTCGCCCAGACCGCCGGTCTGACCGACGTCCAGCAGGAGATCCTCGCCACCGTCCGCGACTTCGTGGACAAGGAGATCATCCCGGTCGCGACCGAGCTGGAGCACCGCGACGAGTACCCCCAGCAGATCGTCGACGGCCTGAAGGAGCTGGGCCTGTTCGGCCTGATGATCCCCGAGGAGTACGGGGGCCTGGGCGAGTCGCTCCTGACGTACGCGCTGTGCGTCGAGGAGATCGCCCGCGGCTGGATGTCCGTCTCCGGCATCATCAACACGCACTTCATCGTGGCGTACATGCTCAAGCAGCACGGCACCCAGGAGCAGAAGGACCACTTCCTGCCCCGGATGGCGGCCGGC
The DNA here is from genome assembly GCF_044548445.1 of Streptomyces sp. NPDC052016. NCBI lineage: Bacteria > Bacillati > Actinomycetota > Actinomycetes > Kitasatosporales > Streptomycetaceae > Streptomyces > Streptomyces sp. NPDC052016. The sequence continues at coordinate 150,115 of NZ_JBIUBX010000006.1, read as the reverse complement.
GACATCCGCGGCGCCTTCTCGATGTCGGAGCCGGGCCTGGGCTCCGACGTGTCGGCGATCACCTCGAAGGCGGTGAAGGACGGCGACGAGTACGTCCTGAACGGCCAGAAGATGTGGCTGACCAACGGCGGCACGTCCTCCCTCGTGGCCGTCCTCGTGCGAAGTGACGAAGGACACCCCGAGGGCACGGCGCCCCACAAGTCGATGACGACCTTCCTGGTCGAGAAGGAGCCCGGCTTCGGCCAGGTCCGCCCCGGCCTCACCATCCCGGGCAAGATCGACAAGATGGGCTACAAGGGTGTCGACACCACCGAGCTCATCATGGACGGCCTGCGGATTCCGGAGAACCGCGTGCTCGGAGGGGTGACAGGCCGCGGTTTTTACCAAATGATGGACGGCGTGGAGGTCGGCCGCGTCAACGTCGCGGCACGTGGCTGCGGCGTCGCACAGCGTGCGTTCGAGCTCGGGGTCCAGTACGCCCAGCAGCGTCACACGTTCGGCAAGCCGATCGCCCAGCACCAGGCCATCCAGTTCAAGCTGGCCGAGATGGCTACCAAGGTCGAGGCCGCCCATGCCATGATGGTGAACGCTGCACGCAAAAAGGACTCCGGTGAACGAAACGACCTCGAGGCGGGTATGGCGAAGTACCTCGCCTCGGAGTACTGCAAAGAGGTCGTGGAGGACGCCTTCCGGATCCACGGCGGCTACGGCTTCTCCAAGGAGTACGAGATCGAGCGCCTCTACCGCGAGGCCCCGATGCTGCTCATCGGTGAAGGTACCGCCGAGATCCAGAAAATGATCATCGGCCGCAGGTTGCTCGAAGAGTATCGGTTCCAGGGATAGATGTCCGGGTTGGGGGTGTTTTCTTCGAGAAGAAGATCACACCCCGTCAATCCGCTTCCGCCGCCGACTCGGCTTCCTGGCTTACCCAGTTGCGGCCCCGAACCGCTACGATCGCGGAAAGCCGCCGTCCCCCCGTCGAAGCGCGGCATCATCCGCTACGAAGGTCATCCATGCCCCACAGCCAAACCTCTGCACCTCGCGACAGCCTGGTCGGCGTACGCCTCGCGCGCGGAGCATCGCCGTGGCTCCTGCCGACCGTCGCCACCGCAGCCGTCAGTCTCGTCCGCGCCCGCCGCTCCGGCGTCGCGAAGGCCGTCGCCGTACCCGCCACCGCTCTCGCGGCGGGCATGCTGTGGTTCTTCCGCGACCCCGAGCGCGAGATCGCGCAGGGCCGGGTCATCTCGCCCGCCGACGGAGTGGTGCAGAGCATCATGCCGTGGAAGGACGGACGGACCCGCGTCGCGATCTTCATGAGCCCGCTCAACGTCCACGTCAACCGCGCGCCGCTGTCCGGCACGGTGACGTCGGTCGAGCACATCCCCGGCGGGTTCGTGCCGGCGTTCAACAAGGAGAGCGAGAACAACGAGCGCGTCGTCTGGCACTTCGACACCGAGCTCGGTGACATCGAGATGATCCAGATCGCCGGCGCCGTCGCCCGCCGCATCGTCCCCTACATCCCGCAGGGCACGAAGGTCGAGCAGGGCGACCGGATCGGTCTCATCCGCTTCGGCTCGCGCGTCGACATCTACCTGCCCGAGGGCGTGGACGTCGCGGTCGAGGTGGGGCAGAAGACCGTGGCAGGGGTGACTCGCATTGACCGTGATTGACCCGGAGACCCAGGCGGGCTGGGTGCCCGAGGCCGACGAGGTGGACGAAGAGGAGGAGATGCCCCTCTCTCTCCGGCTGTCGATAGCGGACACCCTCACCCTCGGCAACGCCACGTGCGGCTTCATGGCGGTGTACTTCACCACCACGGGCATCCTGATCCCGCATCTCACCGGCAGCCAGGAGTCCGGCATGGCCCGCCACAGCGCGGCCACAGCGGTCATCCTGATGCTGTGCGCGGCCGTCTTCGACCTGTTCGACGGCCTGGTGGCGCGCAAGCTGCGCTCCTCCCCCATGGGGGCGGAGCTGGACAACCTCTCCGACCTGATCAGCTTCGGCCTGGCCCCGGCGTACTTCGTCCTGGTCTACGGCATGGTCGCCGACGACGCGCACCAGCGGGTGGCGGCGGTCGGCGCGATCGTCGTCCTGCTGGCGGTCGTGCTGAGGCTCGCGAGATTCTCCTGCGTCACGATGAAGGACGGCATGTTCCAGGGCATGCCCTCGCCGTTCGGCGCGCTGACGGTGGTCTCGATCGTCCTCCTGGAGCTGCCCTTCGTCGCGACGCTCCTCGCCATCCTGGGCACCGCCTGGCTGATGGTGAGCCGCGTGGAGTACCCCAAGCCGCGGGGCCGCCTCGCCGGCGCGATGCTCTCGTGGATCGTCCTGTCGATGGGCCTCCTGGCGGCCTGGGCCTTCGACGCCCCGAGCGGCCAGCTGCTCCTCCAGACGGGCTGCGCGCTGCAGCTGGTCATGGGCGCGGTGATCCCCCTGTTCGCCACGGCCCGCCGGGTGAACAACTTCCGCGACAACCGGCGGGAGGCGCGGGCGGCGCAACTGCCGTAGCGCGCGATGCTGTGCTGTGAAGGGCCCCGGACCGCTCGGTCCGGGGCCCTTCACATGTCCACCGGCCGGCACCCGCACGGGCGTCCACCGCGGCCCTGCTTCCGGAGCCCGGCCCGCGCCCACACGCCCACGCCGGCCACGGGACTCGGTGGCCTGTGCCCGCCGGCCACGGGACTCGGTGCCCTGTGCCGCCGGCCACGGGACTCGGTGCCCTGTGCCGCCGGCCACGGGACTCGGTGGCCTGTGCCCGCCGGCCACGGGGCTCGGTGCGGCGGGGGCGGGCCTCATGCGGGCCCTGCCGCGGGTCGACCTGGCGAGCGCCGGCCACGGGGGACGGCGACCGGGCCCGTCCGGCGTTGGCGGCGCGGCCCGTGCAGGGTGGTGAGGCGGCCGGTGCCGGGACCCGTGAGGCGCAGCCCGTGCAGTGCCGTGGGGCAAGGCCGGTCGAGAGCCGTGAGGCTGACGAAGCCCGCCGCACGCGCGCGCCGCTCCAGGCAGAGCCGGTCCCCGGTGAGCCGCGCGAGTCGGTCAAGGCAGCCGACGAGGTCGGTGTTGTGTTCGGTCGAGGTGAAGGAAGGGCAGCCCCGTGCAACGTCATGAGCGCAGCCCGTCCGGGGCCGCGAGGCGCGGCCCGCTGGGGCTGCCGCGATGCGCGGCCCGTACGGACCGGAGCGATGCGCAGCCCGTACGGGACCGGAGCGATGCGCAGCCCGTACGGGACCGGAGCGATGCGCAGCCCGTACGGACCGGAGCGATGCGCAGCCCGTACGGGACCGGAGCGGGTATCCGGAGGGGCGGCAGCCCTCCGGCAGGGCTGGAGCGGGAGTCCGGAGGAGCGGCAGCCCTCCGGCAGGGCTGGAGCGGATGTCCGAAGGAGCGGCAGCCCTCCGGCAGGGCTGGAGCGGGAGTCCGAAGGGCCGCAGCCCTCTGGCGGGGCCGGTGGGGCGGAGCCCCGGGGAGGGGGTGGGGATGGGCGGCGGGGGCTGGTGGCCCCCGGCCTCCGTTTCAGCTCAGGAAGTCGCGTCCGATCCGCTCCGCGACCCGCTCCAGGATGGGACCGGCCTCCGCGATGCACGTCGCGACGTCCGGCTCGACCTCCGTGAGGGGGTACGCCCGCCGGATGCCGGCCCGGCCGAGCACCTCCGGCGGCAGGGCGAGCCGCCCGCACACCGCGACGACCTCCTTGCCGGCCGCGCGGGCGGCCGCGGCGACGCCCGCGGGCGCCTTGCCGTGCAGGGTCTGCTCGTCGAGGGAACCCTCGCCGGTGATGACCAGCGAGGCCCTCTCCAGCGCCGGCGCGAAGCCCAGGACGTCGAGCATGACCTCGATGCCGGCGCGGAAGCGGGCGCCGATGAGCAGGGCGCCGTAGCCGATGCCGCCCGCGGCCCCCGCACCCGGCGCGGCGGCGTACTCTGCGGCCTTCGGGCCGACCGCCGCCTCCAGGACCTTCGCGTAGTGCCCGAGGGCCGCGTCCAGCGCCTCCACGTCGTCCGGGGAGGCGCCCTTCTGCGGCCCGTACACCGCCGGGGCGCCCTTGGGCCCGGTCAGCGGGTTGTCGACATCGCTGGCGAGGACGAGTTCCACCGAGGACAGCCGGGGGTCGAGGCCCGAGAGGTCGGCGTGGGCGAGTGCCGCGAGACCGCCGCCGCCCGGGGCGACCGGCTCGCCGTCCCCGTCGAGGAAGCGCGCGCCGAGCGCGGACAGCATGCCCGCTCCGCCGTCCGTGGTGGCGCTGCCGCCGACCCCGAACACGATCGTGCGGACGCCCGCGTCCAGCGCGGCCCGCAGCAGTTCCCCGGAGCCGTACGTGGAGGCCGTGAGCGGCGCGAACACGCCGGCCGGAAGGCGTTGCAGGCCGCTCGCCTCGGCCATCTCCACGACCGCGGTGTCCCCGCGCAGCGCGAACGCGGCGGTCACCTCGTCACCGAGGGGCCCGGCGACCCGCACCTCCCGGCGTTCGAAGCCGGCCGCGACCGCCGCGGCGACCGTGCCGTCGCCGCCGTCGGCGACGGGCAGGGCCTCCACCTCGACGTCCGGCACGACCCGGCGCAGCCCGGCCGTCACCCGCTCGGCGACCTCCACGGCCGTCAGCGAGCCCTTGAACTTGTCCGCGGCCACGAGCACCCTGCGGGTGCCCTGCGCTGCAGTGTCCGCCACCTTGCCATCCCCTTGCTCTCCGGGCCCCGCGCACGTCAGGGGCCAGTCGCGCCGCAGCGACCCTATCCGGAGGAGGCCTCCCCCGTCATGCCCGGCCCGTCCTTCGAACGGCCCCGAGCGAACCTCCGGCGGTCCTCGGTCGGCGCGCCGGCGGTCCTCGAGCGGCGACGGGGCGGCGCGGTCGGCCCCTCGATCGGGTACACCGGACCTATGACCCCTGTGGGCACCGACACCGAACTCACCGACCGCATCCTCGGGGGCTGGCTGGGCCGGATCTCCGGGAACATGCTCGGCAAACCGGTCGAGCAGGGCGACCTGTGGACGCGCGAGCGCATCGACCGCTACCTGCGGCGGGCCGCCGCCCTGCCGCTCACCGACTACCTGCCCGCTCCGGCCGCCGGGGACGACGACGCGCCGCTGCGCCCCGAATGGCGCCAGTGCGTGCGCGGCCGCATCCACGGCAGCTGCCGCGACGACGACGTGGACTACGCCATCCTCGGCCTGGACCTGCTGGAGACCCACGGTTTCGACTTCAGCACCGAGCAGGTCGGCGACCTGTGGCTGCTGCGGCTGCCGTACCTGCAGACGTTCACCGCGGAACGCGCGGCGTACCGCAACCTCGCCAACGGTCTGAAGCCGCCGCTGACGGCGACGTACGACAACCCCTACCAGGAGTGGATCGGCGCGCTGATCCGCGCCGACATCTACGGCTGGACCTGCCCCGGCGTCCCGCGCCGGGCCGCGTCGCTCGCCCGCCGGGACGCCACGCTGTCGCACACCGGCAACGGCGTGTACGGGGCGATGTGGGCGGCGGCGCTGGTCTCGGCCGCGTTCACGGCGCCGACGGTGCGGCACGCCGTCGACGAGTCGCTGGCCGTGATCCCGGCGAGCAGCCGCCTCGCCCGCGTCGTACGCCGCGTGGTCTCCCTCCACGACACCCGCATGCCCTGGGAGGACACGCTGACGACGATCGCGGAGGAGACGGCGGGCCTCGGCTGGATCCACACCGTCCCGAACGCCGCCGTCCTCACCGCCGGGCTCCTGTACGGCGACGGCGACTTCACCCGCACCATCACCCTCACCGTCCGCGGCGGTCTGGACACCGACAGCAACGGCGCGACGGCCGGATCCGTCGCCGGCGTCCTGACCGGTGCGCGGGCGATCCCCGCGCACTGGACGGAACCCCTGGAGGACACCGTGCGCAGCGCGGTGTTCGGGTTCGACGGGGTGCGGATCAGCGAACTGGCGGAGCGGACGGTACGGCTCGTGGGGGCGGACGCACCGTGACGCGGCCCGCTCGCCCGCTCCTTCGCGCCGCTCGCGAGCCGGGCCCGCGGGTCCGGGGCCTGGTTACCCTTCCAGGATGACCACTGCTGAGACTGACTTCGCCGCGTACATCGCCTCCCTGCCGCGCGTCCTGGCCGGCGCCGCCGCGCTGTTCCGGGACGCCGAAGGGCGGGTGCTGCTGGTCGAGCCCAGCTACCGTGAGGGGTGGGCGCTCCCGGGCGGCACGATCGAGTCCGACGAGGGCGAGACGCCTCGGCAGGCCGCCCGCCGCGAGACGCTCGAGGAGATCGGCCTCGACCTCCCACTGGGCCGGCTGCTCGCGGTGGACTGGGTGCACGGCACGAACCGGCCGCCGCTGGTGGCGTACGTGTACGACGGCGGGGTCCTCCCCGAAGAGGACTTCGCGGCGATCCGGCTGCAGGAGGCCGAACTGCTGTCCTGGCGGCTGGTCCCGCGTGAGGAGATCACCGACTACCTGCTGGGCTCGCTGGGCCACCGGGTACTGGCCGCACTCGACGCACTGGCGGACGGCTCGGCCACGGCCGAGCTGGAGAACGGCCACCGGGTGGCCTGACGAGCGGACTCGCGGCGTCCGGCCGGGGTGATCCCGGATCAGCCCTCGACGTCGCGGGGCTTGACGTCCACCGCGCGCAGTTCCTCGTCACGCGTGGCCGTCCGGGCCTCCGTACGGTGCCCGCGCTCGATGTAGTCCCGGACGACGAGTTCGACGGCGTCCTGGGGGTTGCCCACACCGGTGAGCACCATGACCTCGACGACGAGTTCGGCATCGAGGGAGACAGCGACCTTGGCCATGGCCGGACAGTAACACCCGCCCCGCCGCTCGATAACCTGATGGCGGGGGTGCGATGGGCCGTGGGCGGTCAGGACCACGGTCACCATCGCTCTCGATGACCCCTTGTGCCTAGAAGAGGGACGTACCGCTCTCGAAGTCCAGCAGGCGCTGCTTGCGGGCCAGGCCGCCGCCGTAGCCGGTGAGGCTGCCGCTCGCGCCGATGACGCGGTGGCAGGGGACGATGATACCGACGGGGTTCTTGCCGTTGGCGAGGCCCACCGCGCGGGAGGCGGAGGGTTTGCCGAGGGCGTCGGCGAGTTCGCCGTAGGTGCGGGTCTCGCCGTAGGGGATCTTCAGGAGTTCGGCCCACACGGTGCGCTGGAACGGGGTTCCGTGCAGGCGCAGTTCGATCGTGAACTCCTTCAACTCGCCTGTGAAGTAGGCCTCCAGTTCCTTCTCGACCGCGTCGAAGAGCGTGTCGTCGCGGGGGCCGAAGTTCTCCTCCGGGGGGCGGTGGCGCTGTTCGGTCATGTAGAGGCCGCACAGGACACCGTCGTCGGCGACGAGGGTGAGGGGGCCGTAGGGGCTGTCGACGACGGTGTGCCGCTTCGTGGTGGTCATGGGGGTCATGGGGCTCATGGTGGTCATCGTGGCGGTCTGCATGGCGTGCCCTTACACAGGGAGGAAGTTGATCGGGTGGCTGTCGGTCGCCCACAGATACTGCACGGCGTACGCCCGCCAGGGGCGCCATGCCGCCGCACGGGCGGTGAGTGCCGCGGGCGTGGACGGCAGGCCCAGCTCCTGGACCGCGCGCCGGATCCCGAGGTCGGTGGGGAGGAAGGCGTCGGGATCGCCGAGGGCGCGCATCGCGATGACGTCGACCGTCCAGGGGCCGAAGCCGGGAAGGTCGAGGAGGCGGGCCCGCGCTTCGGACCAGTCGCTCTCCACACCCAGGTGCAGGGAACCGTCGGCGAGTTGGCCGACGAGGGTGGTGAAGGTGGTGCGGCGGGTGCGGGGCATCGCCAGGGACTCGGGGTCGACCGCGGCGAGTGCCTCGGGGGACGGGAAGAGGTGGGTGAGCCCGCCGTCCGGGTCCGCCACCGGGTCGCCGTGCGCGGTGACCAGGCGGGCCGCGTGGGTGCGGGCGGCCGCCGTGGAGACCTGCTGCCCGAGGACCGCGCGGACCGCGAACTCCGCCTCGTCGACGGTGCGCGGTACACGGCGGCCGGGAGCCTTGTCCACCAGGGGGGCGAGCAGCGGGTCGGTGCGCAACTGGTCGTCGATGGCGACCGGGTCGGCGTCCAGGTCGAGCATGCGCCGGCACCGGCTGATGGCGACGGAGAGGTCCCGCAGGTCGCTGAGGGTGAGGCGGCAGCCGATGTGGTCGGGGCGCGGGGTGAGTGCCACGATGCCGTGCCCGTACGGCAGCCGCAGCGTGCGCCGGAAGGCCCCGTCCCGCCACTCCTCCACCCCGGGAACGCCGGTCGCGGCGAGGTGGCCGAAGAGGTTGTCGGGGTTGAGCGGGGCGCGGAACGGCAGTCGGAGGTGGAGCGTTCCCGGGGTGGCCGGCGTGGCCCGCGTGGCCGGGGTCACGGTGTCCCCCGGCCGGGCGGGGCCGTTCTTCCCGGTGACCCGGGCGCGCAGTTCGCTCGGGGAGAGCGCGAAGACCTCGCGCACGGTGTCGTTGAAGGTGCGGACGGAGGCGAAACCGGCGGCGAACGCCACGTCCGCCATGGACAGGTCGCTGGTCTCGATGAGCAGGCGCGCGGTCTGGGCACGCTGGGCGCGGGCCAACGCGAGGGGACCCGCACCGAGTTCGGCGAGGAGTTGGCGTTCGACCTGGCGGGTGCTGTAGCCGAGCCGGGTGGCGAGACCCGGCACCCCCTCGCGGTCGACGACACCGTCGGAGATGAGCCGCATGGCGCGGGCGACGAGGTCGGCGCGCTGGTTCCACTCCGGGGAGCCCGGGCTGGTGTCGGGCCGGCAGCGCTTGCAGGCCCGGAAACCGGCCTGCTGGCAGGCGGCGGCACTCGGCTGGAAGGTCATGTTCTCCGGCTTCGGCGCCACGACCGGACAGCTCGGCCGGCAGTAGATACCGGTGGTCAGAACCGCCGTGAAGAACCAGCCGTCGAACCGCGCGTCCTTGGACTGCACGGCACGCACACAGCGCTCCCGGTCGGTGTACATCCCGTTCTGCATGCGTCCAGCATCGACCACCGGCCGCTCCGGCGCTGGCGAGAATCCGACATCAACCTCCCGTGGCCAGCACCGGCACGGATCACCCGTTCCAGGCGCGGTCCCGCAGCAGCCGCAGACCGTTGAGCCCGACCAGCACGGTCGACCCCTCGTGCCCGGCCACGCCCAGCGGAAGCGGCAGGTGACCGACGAGGTCCCACACCACGAGGCCGGTGATGCACGTCCCCGCGATCACCAGGTTCTGCAGCACCAGCCGACGGGCGGTCCGCGACAGCCGGACGACCGCGGGGACCGCGGTGAGGTCGTCACGGACGACGACGGCGTCCGCCGTCTCCAGGGCGAGGTCCGAACCCGCCCGGCCCATGGCCACCCCGGAGTGTGCGGCGGCGAGCGCCGGGGCGTCGTTGACGCCGTCGCCCACGAACAGCACCTTGCGGCCCGCCTCGTGGAGTTCGCGGACGGCGCTCACCTTGTCCTGCGGGAGCAGGCCCGCGCGGACGTCCGTGATGCCGGTGGCGTCGGCGACGCGGGCGGCGGCCCGCGCGTTGTCGCCGGTGAGGAGGACGGGGGTGGTGCCGGTGAGGGCGGCGAGGGCGGTGGCGGCCTCGGGGGCGGCGGCGCGCAGGCGGTCGGTGAGGGTGAGGGTGCCCACCGGGGTGGCGTCGCGGGTGACGACGACCGTGGTGCCGGCGGAGTTTGGCATACCGTCGCCACGAGGACCACGGTCGACGGAATCTCGCATGCCGTCGCCACGAGGACCACGGTCGACGGAATCCCGGATACCGCTGTCACGGGGACCACGGTCGACGACATCCCGCATACCGTCGCCGGCAAGGCCGCGGTCGACGGAATCCCGGATACCGCTGTCACGGGGATCACGGTCGACAGCATTCCCCATACCGTCGCCGGCGAGAACACGGTCGACGGAATCCCGCATACCGCCGCCGGCGGGAGCACGGTCCGCAGAATCCCCCATACCGTCGTCCCCCTGCACACGGTCAACGACGGCGTCCTCCGCACGCCCGACCCCCACCACACACCCGTCGACCACCGCCGTGACCCCGCGCCCCGGGGTCGCGGTGAAGTCCTCGGCGGGGGCGAACCGCAGGCCCCGCCCCCGCGCGGCCCTCACGATCGCGCGGGCCAGCGGATGCTCGCTGGAGTGTTCGGCGGCCGCGGCCAGGGCGAGGAGGGCGTCCTCGTCGAGGCCGGAGCCGGGCAGCGGGGTGATGTCCGTGACCTCCGGGGTGCCCTCGGTGAGGGTGCCGGTCTTGTCGAGGGCCGCGGTGTCGATCTCGCCGAGGCGTTCCATGGCGACCGCCGACTTGACCAGGACGCCGTGGCGGCCTGCGGTGGCGATGGCGGAGAGCAGGGGCGGCATCGTGGCGAGGACGACCGCGCACGGGGAGGCGACGATCATGAAGGTCATGGCGCGCAGCAGGGCGCCGGTGAGGTCGGCGCCGAAGGCGAGCGGTACGGCGAAGACGGCGAGGGTGGCGGCCACGACCGCGACGGCGTAGCGCTGTTCGATCTTCTCGATGAACAGCTGGGTGGGCGCCTTGGTGCGGGAGGCCTCCTCGACGAGGGTGACGATGCGGGCGATGACGGAGTCGGCGGGGTCGCGTTCGACGCGGACGCGCAGGGCGCCGGTGCCGTTGAGGGTGCCGGCGAAGACCTCGTCGCCCGGGCGTTTGACGACGGGCAGGGGTTCGCCGGTGATGGTCGCCTGGTCGGCCTCGCTGACGCCGTCGACGACGCGGCCGTCGGCGCCGATGCGTTCGCCGGGGCGGATCAACAGCACGTCGCCGACGGCGAGTTCGGTGGTCGGTACGGTCTCCTCGCCCGCGTCGGTCAGCCGGGTCGCGGTGTCGGGGGCGAGGTCGAGGAGGCCGCGCACGGAGTCGGCGGTGCGGGCGGTGGCCAGGGCCTCCAGGGCGCCGGAGGTGGCGAAGATGACGATGAGCAGGGCTCCGTCGAGGACCTGGCCGATCGCGGCGGCGCCGAGTGCGGCGACGATCATGAGCAGGTCGACGTCGAGGGTTCTGTCGCGCAGTGCCCGCAGGCCTTCGAGGGCGGGTTCCCAGCCGCCGGTGACGTAGGCGACCGCATACAGGGTTCCGTAGGCCCACGACGGCGCGCCGCCGAGGTCCAGTCCGAGGCTCAGCAGGAAGGCGACGGTGGCCGTCAGGGCCCAGCGGGCCTCCGGGAGGCTGAGGATGCGGGTGCGGCGGGACGGGGCCGTCGAGGGGGACGCGGTGGTCGGCGGGGAGGCGAGAGTGGTGGACACGCGGCCACCATACAGGAACAGATGAAGATCCGTTCATGTGTTCATGTGTGCCGGGTAGGATGTCCCGCATGGGTCATGGAGCGGTCACCACCTCAGCCACCGAGCGCGTCCGTCTGGACGCCGACAACGTGGCCAAGGTGGCCACCACCCTCCAGGCCCTCTCCACCCCCTCCCGGCTGCTGATCCTCGCCCGTCTGCGCGAGGGGCCGTTGCCCGCGACGGAGTTGGCCGCCGAGGTGGGCATGGAGCAGTCGGCGTGCTCGCACCAGTTGCGGCTGCTGCGCAACCTGGGCCTGGTGGTCGGCGAGCGGCGTGGCCGGTCGATCGTCTACGCGCTGCACGACCACCATGTGGCCGAACTGCTCGACCAGGCGGTCTACCACGTGGAGCACCTACGGCTGGGGATCAGCGACACCTCCGAATAAGGCGGGCGGGCGGCGACGGGGCCGGGGAGCGGCAGCGTTCCCGCAGGCCGCCCACGGACCCCGCCGGACACAGGCGTGGTTCTCGGCCTGTCCGCGGGCCGGCGTCCGCGGGCGGGTCAGCAGGGCCGGACACCGGCGGCGCCCTCGGGGGCGGAGGGGTTCCGGCGGAGTCCTGGGGCTACTTGAGTTCCTGGGCGGTGTAGTAGCCGCCCGCGACGAGGACCAGGTCGTAGTTGGTCCTGTCGACGCTCGTCGGTTGGAGCAGGAAGGCGGCCACGGACTTGACGCCGTTGTTGTAGGCCCTTCTGCTGTTGATCCTCGGGGTCTTGCCTTTGAGGATGTCGTCGGCCATGTCCGCGGCGACTTCGGCGAGTTCGCGGACGTCCTTGTAGATGGTCTGCGACTGCTCCCCCGCGATGATCGACTTCACCGAGGCCAGTTCGGCGTCCTGGCCGGTGATGACGGGGAGGGGCTTGCTGTCGGAGCCGTAGCCGTCCGCCTTCAGCGCGGACAGGACGCCGAGGGAGATGCCGTCGTACGGCGACAGGACCGCGTCGACCGTCCTGCTCTTGTACGACTCGGCGAGGATGGCGTCCATGCGCTTCTGCGCGGTGGGCCCGTCCCAGCGCAGGGTGGTGACCTCGCCGAGCCCGGTCTGGCCGGACCGGACGATCAGCTGCTTGCTGTCCAGGAACGGCTGCAGGAGCGCCATCGCACCGTTGAAGAAGTACTTCGTGTTGTTGTCGTCGGGGGAGCCCGCGAACAGCTCGATGTCGAACGGGCCCTTGCCCTCCTCCAGTCCGAGCCGGTCGATGATGTAGCGGGCCTGGAGCCGGCCGACCTGCTCGTTGTCGAAGGAGACGTAGTAGTCGACGTTCTTGGTGCCGAGGATGAGCCGGTCGTAGGAGATCACCGCGATGCCGGCGTCGGCGGCCTGCTGGAGCACGCCGTTCAGCGACTTGTTGTCGATGGCCGCGATGATCAGCGCGTCGACGCCCTGCTCGATCAGGTCCTCGATCTGTGCGACCTGGGTGTCCGGCTTGTCCTGGCCGTAGACCAGCTTGGCCTGGTACCCCTTGGCCCGGAGGTCCTCGACGACGCTCTTGCCCTCGGTGACCCAGCGCTCGGAGGCCTGCGTCGGCAGGGCGACGCCGATGGTGCCGCCGCCCTTCGCGCTGCCCCCTTCGCCGCTCTCGCCGCAGGCGGACAGGGTGAGAGCCAGGGAGACGGCTCCGGCGATGGCGGCGAGCGCGGCTCTTCGGTTGCGCATGGTGATCGTTCCTCGTGCTTCTCGTCGTTGAGGGGTGACGATGGTCAGGTCCCCGGCACCTTGCTCGCGTCGGCGCTCAGGCGCCTCGCTGCCCCGCCGATCGCCGATCGGGGGGTCGGTGCGGCCCGGCGTCCGGGGCTCGACGACTCTCGTGAACCCTTCGCCGGTGTGCGCCCGTTCGGAAGCCGGGCCGCGTCACGGCGTCCCGGCCAGGGGTGCTGATACCGGTGAGGCGCAGGGCACGACGAGCCTTTCAGTCGTTCGAAATATCGTCACTCGGTCGGAATGCTGGCGCGACGCTAAGAGGGGGTGTGCGGAGTGTCAACGGTGTGAACAGGAACGGTTGCATAAAGGTGCGGAAGAACGACGCTTCGTTCAACTCCTGGGGCTCCGGCGAACCGAGTGCGAGGGCATCTCCCCCGACACTCAACGGAGTTCACGCCCACTCGCCCCGCACCCCGGCACTCGCCCGCACCCCCGCACTCCCCCGCCCCCGGCGATCACGTGCGGACAGCGGAACGCGCTCAGCCCGCGCCCTCCCGGCGCGACGCCAGGGCCCGGAGCACGAACACGTCGATCGCGATCACCACGACCGACCAGAGCGGTTCGTAGGGCAGGAAAAGGAACTGGGCGACCAGGCTGAGCGAGGCGAGGAGGATGCCCGCGGAGCGGGCCCGGCCGGCGCCTTTGAGCAGGCCCGCGCCGGTGGCGGTGGCGAGGACGCCCAGGACGAGGTGGATCCAGCCCCACCCGGCGAGGTTCAGTCCGTAGAGGTAGGCGCCGACGCGGGCGTAGACGTCGTCCCCGGCGAGGGCGGCGATGCCCTGGAGCACGGCGAGGATCCCGCTGCACAGCATCAGGACGCCGGCGAAGCCGATGTCGCCGTTGAGTCGGGAGTCGTGCCGCGGGGAGGGGCGGCGGGGGCCGCCGGGCGGCACGGACCAGGCGGTGCCGATCTCGCCCCGCGAGCCGCCGCCGGGGGCTGAGGGGTCGGGGTGCGGGCGGGCTGTCATGGGCGGGTGTCCTTTTCGGGGGGCTGAGTTGCAGGACATCCCGGGTGTGCCGCGGGGGCGAGCGTGGCGGGGCCGTTCGGGTGAGCGGCCCCGCCACCCGGCCTCACATGTTGATCATGTGGCCGGCGAGGCCGTGGACGGCCTCCTTGACGGCCTCGCCCAGTGTCGGGTGGGCGTGGACGTTGCGGGCGATCTCGTGGACGGTGAGGTCCCACTGCTGGGCCAGGGTGAGTTCCGGCAGCAGTTCGGTGACGTCGGGGCCGATGAGGTGGCCGCCGATGAGTTCGCCGTACTGCGCGTCGCTGATCAGTTTGACGAAGCCGGTGGTGTCGCCGAGACCGTGTGCCTTGCCGTTGGCGCTGAAGGGGAACTTCGCCACCTTGACGTCGTGTCCGAGGTCGCGGGCCTGGGCCTCGGTGTAGCCGAAGCTGGCGATCTGGGGCTGGCAGTAGGTGGCGCGCGGGATCATGGCGTAGTCCAGTTCCATGGTCTCGGCGTCGGCGATGGTCTCGGCGGCGATCACGCCCATCGCCTCGGCGGCGTGCGCGAGCATCAGTTTCGCGGTGACGTCGCCGATGGCGTAGATGTGCGGGACGGAGGTGCGGCAGCGGCCGTCGACGTCGATCGCGCCGCGCTCGGTGACGGTCACGCCGGTGTTCTCCAGGCCGTAGCCGGTGACGTTGGGGGCGAAGCCGATGGCCTGGAGGACCTTGTCGGCTTCCAGGATGTGCCGGCTGCCGTCGTTGGCGGTGACGGTGACACGGACCTGGGGGCCGGACTCGTCGATGGCGTCGACGCGGGTGGAGGTGAGCACGTCGATGCCCAGCCTGCGGTACTGGCGGGCGAGTTCGGCGGAGACCTCGGCGTCCTCGAGCGGGGCGACGCGGTCCAGGAACTCGACGATGGTGACCTTCACGCCGTAGTTGTGCAGGACGTAGGCGAACTCGATGCCGATGGCGCCTGCTCCGGCGATGACGACCGACCGGGGGAGGTCCTCGGCGAGGATCTGCTCCTCGTAGGTGACGACGCGGGAGGTGCGGCGGGTGCCGGGCAGGAGCTTGGGGGTGGCGCCGGTGGCGATGACGCAGTGGTCGAAGCCGATCGTGCGGGTGGTGCCCTCGTAGTCGGTCACCTGGAGGGTGTGCGGGTCGAGGAAGGTGCCGCGGCCGTCGTACTCGGTGATCTTGTTCTTTTTCATCAGGTAGTGGACGCCCTTGACGCGGCCGTCCGCGACCTTGCGGCTGCGCCGGTAGGCCTCGCCGTAGTCGAAGGAGATCTGCCCGTCGACCTTGATGCCGAAGGTCTTCGCCTCACGGGTGAGGATGTGGGCGAGTTCGGCGTTGCGCAGGAGGGCCTTGGTGGGGATGCAGCCCACGTTGAGGCAGACACCGCCCCAGTACTTCTCCTCGACGACCGCGACTCGTTTGCCCAGTTGCGCGGCGCGGACCGCGGCGACGTAGCCGCCGGGGCCGGCGCCGAGGACCACGACGTCGAAGCGTTCGTCCTGCTCGACCATGGGACGTTCCTTTTCCGTGGAGTGCATGAGGGTTGACGTGTGCTGCCGTTCCGATTGTTTCGCCTCGCCGGGGGGAATGCGCGAGTGATCGAGCACTGTTGTGACGAAATGAACCGCCGGATGGCATGGCGGGGGCACGCCGTTCTCCCGCGGATCGGTCAGTTCGAGGCCGGCAGGTGGTTGCGGGCGGAGCCGGACGCGCCGGCGCCGGCCGGAGAGGGCGTGACGGTCACGGCCACCGAGCGGTGACCGTGCCCGTGCGTCGCTGGGGAGCCGGTGCCGTCGGCTGAACCGGCGGCGGAGTCCTTACTCGGAGGCGGCCGTCGGCCTGCGGGAGGCGCTCATCGCCTCGTCGACGTCCTTCAACGGGCGCAGCCGGTAGGTGTAGGCGTGGTCGCGGTCGGCGAACAGCTTGTACTCGTCGTGGGTGTGCGCGCCCCAGCTGTTGTCGCCGCCGACGCCCATCTGCCGGTGGCTCAGCCGCAGGACGACCTCCTTGCGCGGGGTGAGCTGGTAGTCGTGGCGGACGCCGACGGACAGGTCCTCGGGCGTGAAGTGGGAGGCGTTGACCTCCAGGAGCGGTTCGCCGGAGACGAGCAGGCCGGTGCCGTCGGGGCCGGTGAGGGCGACCCAGCGGACGTCGGTCCTGTTGCCGTTCTCCTGGGGACGCAGGTAGGGGGTCCACTGTCCGGTGACGGTGCCGGAGTACAGGCCGACGTCGGTGGCGTTGTTGCGGTCCCAGTGGTTCTCCTCGGGGCCGCGGCCGTAGTAGTGGAGGTTCTCCAGGCGGCCGGGCAGGAGCAGCAGGGTGCCGACCTCGGGGATGTAGGGGAGGGTGGCCGCGCCCGGGTGCAGGGTGTTGTCGACCTTGATCTCGCCGTTGCCGAAGACCGTGTAAGTGGTGGTGTACGTCGACGCGGTGGTGGTGGGCAGTGTGCCGGCCACCTTGATCTCCACGGCCCTGTCGCGCAGGGCGCGGACGGCGACGTCCGTCACGGTGCGGTGGGCGCCGGCGTCGCGCCAGGTCTGGTTGCGGGTGTGCTGGCCGTTGCCGCGGTCGTTGTCGGTGGGGGCGCGCCAGAAGTTCGGGGCGGGGCCCGAGGAGATGAGCTGGGCGCCGCCGGCCTGGTAGGAGGTGATGACGCCGGTCTTCTTGTCGACGGTGACGGAGAAGTCCTCGCCCGTGACGGTGACGGTCCCGTCGGCGTCGGTGTGGCGCAGCGCCGGGACGGTCGCCGACGGCACCGGTGTGACGGCGGGGCTGCCGGCGTCGACGGCGAGTTGCTGCTTGGCCACTTCGAAGCCGGCCTTCGCCCACCGTGTGGACTCCCGGGTGGTGAAGGACAGCCGCAGGAAGTACTCGGCGCCCGGGGCCGGGTCGTCCGGTACCTCGAAGGGGACGGTGACGTCCTTGCTCGACAGCGGTGCCAGGTCCATCTGGGCCCGGCTCAGTCTGCCGCGCTGGACCACCTTTCCGTCGCGGAGGAGTTCCCACCGTCCGTCGAACGCGCGGAGGTCGGTGAAGAGGTACTCGTTGGTGAGGGTGACCGCCGCGCCGGGGGTGAGCGTGGTGCCGGAGGCCGGAGCCGCGTTGATCGCCTGGTAGATCTGCTTGACCTCGGCGGACTTGCCGGTGAGTCCGCGGTCGGCGGTGACGATGCCGTCCCCGGAGAAGGCCCCGTCGTTGGGGTTGTCGGCCCAGTCGCCGCCGTAGGCGAGGAACGTCCTGGCGCGCGGCCGTTTCTCGGTGAAGGCGACGGTGGCGGCGTCGAACCAGAACCGTACGCCGTCGTCGCCGGGGCCACGGCTGTCGGAGGCCAGTTCGGCGGCGCTCAGCGCCCGGTCGTACACGCGGGCCCGCCGGATGGTGCCGCTGAACTCCCGGGTCGGGTTGTCGACGTCGGTGGCCAGGGACAGGGAGGCGGTGTTGGCGGTGGGGCGCCGGGTGGTGGTGCGGGTGGCCCGCACCTCGCCGTCGACGTGGAGGGTCAGTGTGCCCGCGTCCGCGTCGAAGACGCCGGCGACGTGGTGTTCGCGGCCGGTCCAGTCGTCCGGCAGGGCCCAGCTCGCGGTGATCCACTGGCCGCCGCCGTAGAGGAAGAACTCCAGGTTCCTGTTCGTCTGCTTCAGGGCGTACTGGGTGTCGCCCTTGGCGAGGATCGGCTGGTGGTAGCCGGTCACGTGCGGGGTGATCCAGGCTTCCAGGGTGAGGGATCCGGTGAGGTCGAGGCGGGCGTCGCGGGCGAAGACGGTGCCGCCCGAGACGCCGTCGGCGCGGGTGAAGGTTCCCCCGGGGGCGAGGATCTCGCCGTGGAGCCGGCCGGGTCCGGCCTCGGTGAGGAGCTTGCGCGTCGGGGTGGGCCACTCGAGGGCCTGGTCGGCGAAGTCCCAGATCCAGCCGCCCTGCAGGACGGCGTGGCGGCGGACGACGTCCCAGTACTTCTTGAAGTTGCCGTTGGAGTTCCCCATGCCGTGGGAGTACTCGATCATCACGTAGGGCCGGGTGTCGCCGGTGTCCTCGGCGCGTGCCTCGACGCGGGCGGGACTGTCGTACATCTCGGAGCGGATGTCGCTGATCCCGGGGCGGTCGTCGCCCTCGTACTGGATGACGCGGGTGGTGTCGTAGGAGCGGATCCAGTCGTACATGGCGTTGAAGGTGCTGCCGCCGCCCGCTTCGTTGCCGAGGGACCAGATGACGACCGAGGCGTGGTTCTTGTCGCGGTGGACCATGTTCTGGGCGCGGGCCACACTGGCGGTGGTCCATTCGGGGTGGTTGCCGGGGTACTCGCCCCGGATGCCGTGGGTCTCGAGGTTGGTCTCGTCCACGAGGTACAGGCCGTACTCGTCGGCGAGTTCCAGCCACTGCGGGTTGTTGGGGTAGTGCGAGGTGCGGACGCTGTTGATGTTCAGCCGTTTGATGATCTCGATGTCCTGGACCATCTCCGCGCGGGTGAGCGCCGAGCCGCGCACGGGGTGCATCTCGTGCCGGTTGGTGCCGCGGAAGGAGACCGGCTTGCCGTTGATGCGCATCAGGCCGTCCTTGAGCGCGAACTCGCGCAGGCCGACCCGGTGCGAGAGGGTTTCGACGATCTTGCCCGCGGGGTCGCGCAGGCGCAGGACGGCGGTGTAGAGGTTCGGGTGTTCGGCGGACCACAGGCGCGGTGCGGGGACGGCCTTCGCGGCCTGTACGGTCGTCTCCTCGCCGGAGCCGAGGGTGACGGCCTGCTGCAGGGGTCTGGACCACACGGGATGTCCGTCGGCGTCGTAGAGCTGGGTCTCGACGGAGTAGCGTCCGCCCCCCTGTCCGCCGTAGTCCCGCACGCTCGCGGTGACGGACAGTTCGGCCGCCCGGTAGTCGTCGCTCAGCGGGGTGTCCAGGCGGAAGTCGCGCAGGTGCACGGTGGGGGTGGAGTACAGGTAGACCGAGCGGAAGATGCCGCTCAGCCGGATCATGTCCTGGTCCTCCAGCCAGTCGCCGTCGGAGTAGCGGTAGACCTCCACCGCGATGTGGTTGGTGCCGGGCCTGAGGTGCTCGGTGATGTCGTACTCGGCGGGGTCGTAGGAGTCCTCGTGGTAGCCGACCAACTCCCCGTTGATCCATACGTAATGGGCGGACTTGACCCCTTCGAAGTGGAGGAACGTGCGCCGTCCCGCCCAGTCGCGCGGGATCCTGAAGGTGCGGCGGTACTGGCCCACGGGGTTGTAGCGGGTGGGGGCGGCCGGCGGCTGCGCCTCCTCTCCGAGGCCGTTGGGGCCCCACCAGGGGTAGGTGATGTTGATGTAGACGGGACGGTCGTAGCCGTGCAGTTGCCAGGCGGAGGGGACGGGGAGGGTGTCCCAGTCGCTGTCGTCGAGGTCGGTGCGGTGGAAGTCGGTGTCCCGGTCGTCGGGGCGGTCGGCGTGGGCGAACTTCCAGGTGCCGTCGAGGCTGAGCCGGTACGGGGAGCGGGTGCGGTCGGCGGCGAGGGCCTGGGCGAGGGTCGCGTACGGCATGAGCGTGGTGTGCGCGGGTTCGGTGCCGAGGCGGAAGAGGTCGATGTGGCCGTTCCACTCGGGGGTGCCGTCGGCCGCAGTGGCCGGGTGGGCGGTGGACGGTGCGGACAGGGCGAGCGCGCCGAGGACGGCGGCCGATCCCTCGAGCAGACGACGACGGCTGACGACCATCCGCGGGGGGTGGTCCGGCCGGTCCATGGACGACACGTGCGGGTGCGACATGACCATGACCTTCCTCGGGGCGTACCGTGCGGCTGCACGGACGGAGGGTGCGTCAGATATTGTCGGATAGTGTTGATAAACCGAACAGTGGCGCGCCGTAATGGCCGAATTTCAACTGCCTTCGGCGCAACGCCACTTGGCTCCCCGCAGTGACCGTCCGTCAGGGCCGCGGCCGCGCCGTCAGTACACGTCCCGCACGTACCGCTTCTCGGACGCGAGCTGCTTGACGTACACCGCGGCCTCCTCCTCGCCCAGGCCGCCGTGGAGGACCGCGATGTCGTGCAGGGCCCGGTCGACGTCCTTGGCCATCCGGGAGGCGTCCCCGCAGACGTAGAAGTGGGCGCCGTCCCGGAGCCAGGACCACAGCTGGGAGCCGTGCTCGCGCATCCGGTCCTGGACGTACACCTTGGCGCGCTGATCGCGGGAGAAGGCGGTGTCCAGGCGGTCCAGGGTGCCGTCGGCCAGGAGGGCGGTGAGCTCCTCCTCGTAGTAGAAGTCGGTCGCCCGGTGCTGCTCGCCGAAGAACAGCCAGTTGCCCGCCCGGTGCCCGCGGGCCCGGCGCTCCTCCAGGAAGCCGACGAAGGGGGCGACGCCGGTGCCGGGGCCCACCATCACCATCGGGGTCGCCGGGTCGGCGGGCGGCCGGAAGTGCGGGGAGCGCTGCACGTGCACCGGCACTTCGGCGCCCGGCTCGGCGTCGGCGAGGAAGGGCGAGCAGACGCCCTGGCGGGAGCGGCCGGCCAGGTTCTCGTACCGCACCACGGAGACGGTGAGCGAGACGAGGTGGGGGTCGGTCAGCGGACTGGACGATATCGAGTACAGGCGCGGCTGCAGGCGCCCCAGCACCTCGGCCCACTCCTGCTCGCCGGCCCGGACGCCGAACTCGGCGGCCACGTCGACGGCCTGGCGGCCCCAGGACCACCTCGCCAGCTCGCCCTTGTTGTCCGGTCGCAGCAGTTTGCGCAGCTCGCGCGGGTCGCGGGTGCGGTCGGCGGTGAAGCGCAGCAGGGCGGGGGTGATGCGGGTGATGTCGAGGTGGCGCAGCAGGGCCTCCCCGAAGGGCGTCTCGCCGACGCCGTTCACCCGCACGCGCGCGTGGGCGTCGAGGCCGGTGACGGCCAGCCACTCGGCGACGAGGTCCGGGGCGTTGAGCGGGCGCACGCCCAGGGCGTCGCCGGCCTCGTAGACGAGCGGGGTCTCGCTGTCGCGGGTGTCGAAGGTGAAGCGGCGCACCTCCTTGCCGGATCCCGGCATGCTCAGCAGCCGGTTGCCGACGAGGCGGGCGGTGACGGGGTCGGGCCGCCGGGGCCTGGCCGGGGCGGCGGGGGCCGCGGTCGCGGCCGGCGAACGCAGCGCCACGGAGGCCACGGGGGCCGAGGGCGGCGCCGGGGAGGCGGACGGCACGGCTCCGGCACCGGCACCCGCACCGGCACCGGCCTGCGCGCTGTCCTCGGCCTCCTTGAGGGCGATGAGCACCTGCTCCAGCCAGGCCTCCGCCTGCGGCTCGTAGTCCGGCTCACAGTCCGTGCGCGGCGCCAGCCGCACGGCGCCCAGCTCGTCCATACGGTGGTCCAGCCGGCGTCCGTGGCCGCAGAAGTCGTCGTAGGAGGAGTCGCCGAAGGCCAGGACGGCGTAGCGGCGGCCCTCCAGGCGGCCGGCGTCGGGCGCGGCCAGGCCGGCCCAGAAGCCGGCGCCGTTGTCCGGGGCGTCGCCGTCGCCGAAGGTGCTGGTGATCAGCAGCAGGTCGGCGTCGGTGGGCAGGGCGGCGGGGTCGGCCTCGTCCATCGCGACGAGGGAGGCGCTGTGGCCGCCGGCGCTGAGCCGGGCGGCGGCGCCGGCGGCGAACTCCTCGGCGGTGCCGGTCTGCGAGGCCCACAGGATCACGACCCGGCGGCCCTGCGGCGGCTGGTGGGCGGCGGAGGCGCGGGAGTACATGCCGGCGAGAGTGCCGTTGACCCAGAGGGCGTGCTCGGGGCTGAAGGGCGCGTCCGGCGGCAGGACCGGGACACCGGGCGCGCCGGCCGGGATGCCGGCGAGGAAGCCGACCAGGTACTGGCGTTCGCGTTCGGTCAGGACGGGCGGCGGGGCGGGCTCCAGACCGAAGACGGAGGCGGCCGAGGCGTGGACGGCGGTGGCCTGGACAGCGGTGGGGTGGACGGTGGCGGAGTGGACGGCTGTGGGCACGAGCGCCGGGCTCCGTGTCCCCGCGGTCGGGCCTTCGCCGGGCGGGGCCTGGTGGGCCGGGACCTGCACGCTCACCGGCGTCGACACCTTCGTCAGCGACACCGCGCACACCTTCAGTTCGGGCTGGAAGGACAGCGGGTCGACGGCGTCGCTGGTGACCGCGTTGACGCTGAGGTACTCGCCGAACAGGTCGTTCCAGTGGAACGGCGCGAAGCAGGACCCGGGCAGCACGCGGTCGGTGACGACGGCGGGCAGCACGGCCCGGCCGCGCCGTGAGGCGACCTCCACCGAGTCGCCGTCGGCGATGCCGAGCCCGGCGGCGTCCTCGGGGTGGAGTTCGACGAAGGGACGCGGGTCGAGCTTGTTCAGCTTGGCGACCTTGGCGGTCTTGGTCAGGGTGTGCCACTGGTGCTGGAGGCGGCCGGTGTTCAGGACGAACGGGTAGTCGTCGTCCGGCATCTCGGCGGGCGGGACGTGCGGGCGGGCGTGGAAGACGGCCCGGCCGCTCGCGGTGGGGAAGGTGAGCGAGCCGTCGTCGTTCACGTACCGGACGGGGTTGCGGGCCGGGCCGTCGGGGGTGGCGGCCGGCCACTGCACGGGGGTGACGCGCAGCCGGTCGTAGGTGACGCCCCGCAGGTCGTAGCCGGTCTGCGGGTTGTGGGCGCGCTTGATCTCCTCGAAGACCTCCTCGGCGCTGTCGTAGGAGAAGCCGTCCTCGTAGCCCATCGCGCGGGCGACGGCGGCGATGAGGCGCCAGTCGGCCACGGCCTCACCGGGCGGATCGGCGGCGGGCCGGGCGAGGGTGAGGTTGCGCTCGCTGTTGATGAGGACGCCCTCGGTCTCGGTCCACAGCGCGCCGGGCAGGACGACGTCCGCGTAGGCGTTGGTCTCGGTGTCGGCGAAGACGTCCTGGGCGACGACGAACTCGGCGGCTTCCAGGCCCTCGATCACCGTCCTGCGGTTGGCGACGGAGGCGACCGGGTTGGTGCAGATGATCCAGCAGGCCTTGATGTCGCCGTCGGCCATCTTCCGGAACATCTCGACGGTGCCCTTGCCGACGCCGTCGGCCCGGATGGCGCCCGGTTCCAGCCCCCACAGGTCCTCGGTGAAGGCGCGGTCGGCGTCGACGAGCACGGACCGCTGACCGGGCAGTCCGGGCCCCATGTAGCCCATCTCGCGTCCGCCCATGGCGTTGGGCTGGCCGGTGAGGGAGAAGGGGCCGCTGCCGGGGCGGCAGATCTTGCCGGTGGCGAGATGCAGGTTGACCAGGGCGTTGGTGTTCCAGGTGCCGTGTGTGGACTGGTTGAGGCCCATCGTCCAGCAGCTCGTCCACTCCCCCGCCTCGCCGATCAGCCGGGCCGCCTCGCGCAGGTCGGCCTCCGGGATGCCGGTGATCTCCGCGACGGTGGCGGGCGGGTAGTCGGCGAGGAAGGCGGGCATCGCCTCCCAGCCCTCGGTGTACGCGGCGACGAAGTCGGGGTCGGTGTGCCCGTTCTCGTGCAGCAGGTGCAGCAGGCCGTTGAGGAGGGCGAGGTCGGTGCCCGGTGCGACCTGCAGGAACAGGTCGGCCTTCTCCGCGGTGGCGGTGCGGCGCGGGTCGACGACGATCAGCTTGGCGCCCGCCTTCACCCGGTCCATCAGCCGCAGGAAGAGGACGGGGTGGCAGTCGGCCATGTTGGAGCCGATGACGAGGAAGACGTCCGCCCGGTCCAGGTCCTCGTACGAGCCGGGCGGCCCGTCGGCGCCCAGGGACAGCTTGTAGCCGGTGCCGGCGCTGGCCATGCACAGCCGGGAGTTCGACTCGATCTGGTTGGTGCGCAGATAGCCCTTGGCCAGCTTGTTCGCAAGGTACTGCGCCTCGAGGCTCATCTGGCCGGAGACGTAGAGGGCGACGGCGTCGGGCCCGTGCTCGTCGACGACCGCCCGCAGCCGCCGGGCCGTCTCGGCGACCGCCGTGTCCACGGGAGCGGGCCGCGGCTCCTCCCCTCGGTCCGGGCGGACCAGAGCGGTGGTCATCCGGCCCGGCGCGGCGAGCATGTCGGCCGTGGTCGCGCCCTTGGTGCACAGCCGGCCGGAGTTGGCGGGATGGTCCTTGTCGCCGGACGCCTTCAGGACCGTACGGCGTCCGTCCGGGCCGAGGCCGATGTCGAGCACCATGCCGCAGCCGACACCGCAGTACGAGCAGACCGTGCGCACCTTGGTCGCGCTGTCGGTCCGCGGGTCCGGCACGGCCACGGGCGGCCCCTTTCTGACGATCGGCCTGGTGAGAGCCTCTTCGAGGGTACGAACCGTGCATTACGCAGGTGTCTCCCGGACCGGCCGCCAGGGGTTAAGCCCGGCGCACAGTGGGGGGTGGGCGGGTGTGAGCGGGGCCCGCCTTCCGCCGGGTGGGCAGGTGCGAGCCGAGGCCCATCACCCCTGGAAAGATACCCCCTAGGGGTATAAAGTGAGGTGAGCCCGCGGGGAACGGGCGCTCCTTCGAGAGACGAATGGGGATGACGGTCATGGACCACACCGCTCACGGGACGGCCCACGGGACGACTCACGGCGGGCCGGGAACAGCCTCCTGGGCCATGGCGGTGAAGGCGACGCTGCACTGCCTGACCGGATGCGCCATCGGCGAGATCCTCGGCATGGTCATCGGGACCGCCCTGCTGTGGGGCAACGTGCCGACCATGATCCTGGCGATCGCGCTCGCCTTCGTCTTCGGCTATTCGTTCACCCTGTTCGCCGTGCTCCGCACCGGCCTGGACCTCCGGGCCGCCGTCAAGGTGGCGCTCGCGGCCGACACCGTCTCCATCGCCGTGATGGAGTTCGTCGACAACGCCATCATCGCCCTGACCCCCGGCGCGATGGACGCCCACCTCTCCGACGGGCTGTTCTGGTCGGCCCTCCTCGGCGGGTTCGCGGTCACCTTCGTCGTCACCACGCCCGTCAACAAGTGGATGATCGGCCGCGGCAAGGGCCACGCCGTGGTCCACGCCCACCACTGAGACCGGGTCCACCGCCACCGGTCCGCCCCCCGCGCCGCACCGGGCGGCGGGCAGCCCCCGGGCCCCGTACCGGCCCCGACGTTCACGGGGGCGGTACGGGGCCCGGGGGCGTCGCCGTCCCAGGGGGGCCTCGGCGGATCCTCGGTGGGTCGGCGGATCCTCGGTGGGTCGGCGGATCCTCGGTGGGTTGGCGGATCCTCGGTGGGTCGGCCCGTCCTCGCGGGCAACCGACCGGGGATCCCGGCCCAGCGGAGCCGAAGCGGAAGGGGGCCGCTCCGGAGCCGCCCCGCGGCCCCGCCGTCAGGCCGTCAGGCCGTCCAGCGGCGGAGCCGCTCCGCGAACGCCGTGTACGCCCGCTCGTCGAAGAGGACGAACCTGACCTCCTCCACCGCCGTCCGCGTCGTCCCCACCGTCTCGACGGCGATGCGGGCCGCGTCGTCCATCGGCCACCCGTAAACGCCCGCGGAGACGGCCGGGAAGGCTACCGTGCGGGCGCCGAGTTCGTCGGCGACCCGGAGAGACTCGCGGTAGCAGGAGGCCAGCAGCTCGGACCGGTCCTCGGTCGCGCTGTACACCGGGCCGACGGTGTGGATCACCCAGCGCGCGTCGAGCGCCCCGGCGGTGGTGGCGACCGCCCGGCCGGTGGGCAGGCCCCGGCCGTACCGGGAGGCGCGGAGCTTGCGGCACTCCTCGAGGATGGCGGGGCCGCCGCGGCGGTGGATGGCGCCGTCGACGCCTCCGCCGCCGAGCAGTGAGGAGTTGGCGGCGTTGACGACGGCGTCGACGGACTGGTCGGTGATGTCGCCGCGGACGAGGGTGAGGGTGGTCATGCCGGGCTGCCTCTCGGTCGGTCCGTGACCCGCGGGGCCGGGCGCTACGTCTGCTGCCGCAGCCTGCGCCAGACGGCCTTCGCCGCGTTGTGGCCGGACATGCCGTGGACGCCCGGCCCGGGCGGGGTGGCCGAGGAGCAGATGAAGACGGCCGGGTGCGGGGTGGAGTACGGGAACAGCGACAGTCTGGGGCGCAGCAGGAGCTGAAGTCCGCTGGCCGCGCCGGTGCCGATGTCGCCGCCGACGTAGTTGGCGTTGCGGGCGGCGAGTTGGGCGGGCCCGGCGATCGCGCGGGCGAGGACACGGTCACGGAAGCCCGGGGCGTAGCGCTCCAGTTGACGTTCCATGACGTCCGTGAGGTCGCCGGTCCAGCCGTTGGGGACGTGGGCGTACGCCCAGAAGACGTGCTTGCCGGCCGGGGCCCGGGTGGGGTCGACGACACTGGGCTGCACCGTGATCATGAAGGGCCGTTCGGGGGCGCGGCCCTCCCGGGAGGCGGCGCGCAGGGCTGCGCCGATCTCCGCGCTGTCGGCGCCGACCTGGACCGTGGTGGCGGTGCGGGCTTGCGCGGCGGTCCAGGGGACGGGCCCGTCCAGCGCGTAGTCGATCTTGAACACGCCGGCGCCGTAGCGGTAGCGCTCGTAGAAGCGGCCGAGGCCGGCGATGCGGGCGAGGGCCGTGGGTGAGGTGTCGAAGACGTAGGCGCGGGCCGGGGGGAGGTCGTCGAGGCGCTTGACCTCGTAGTCGGTGTGGATGGCGCCGCCGAGGTCCGTCAGGTGGCCGGCGAGGGCGTCGGAGATGGCCTGGGAGCCGCCGCGGGCCACGGGCCAGCCCCGGGCGTGCGCGGCGAGGGCGAAGACCAGGCCGATGGCGCCGGTGGCGAATCCTCCGAGCGGGGACATGACATGGGCGACGAGGCCGGCGAAGACGGTCTTCGCGGGTTCGTCGCGGAAGCGGCGGGTGAGCCAGGTGGACGGGGGCAGGCCGACCAGGCCGAAGCGGGCCAGCGTCACCGGGTCGCGGGGCAGCGCGGTCAGCGGCAGGGACATGAAGTCCCGGGCCAGCGTGTCCCACTTGGCCAGGAACGGCTCGACGAGCCGACGGTAGGCGCCCGCGTCGCGCGGCCCGAAGGAGGCGGCCGTCTCGCCGACCGAGCGGGACAGCACGGCGGCGCTGCCGTCGGGGAAGGGGTGCGCCATGGCCAGGTCGGAGTGCAGCCACTGAAGGCCGTAGCGCTCCAGGGGCAGGGCGCGGAACGCCGGCGAGTTGATGCCGAGGGGGTGCGCGGCGGAGCAGGGGTCGTGGCGGAACCCGGGGAGGGTGAGCTCCTCGGTGCGGGCTCCCCCGCCCACGGAGTCCCGGGCCTCGAAGAGGGCCACGGAGAAGCCGCGCCGAGCCAGTTCCACGGCGGCGGTCAGGCCGTTCGGCCCCGCTCCCACCACGACCACGTCAAGCATCGGCACGTCGGACCCCTTCGTCAGCCGGTGGCCTCCGGGATCAGCATATGCCGGGGGTCCGACAGCGCCTGCGGCGCGGGGGCACGCCCCGTCGCGGGGCTGTCCGGGCCGCGTCCGCGGGCTGTCAGGGGCGGGTCCCCGACAGCAGTCCCGTCACCCGCCGGGCCGTTGCCGCGTCCCGGGCCGCCGTGAAGGGCAGGTTGTTGCCTCCGGTGATCCGGAACGGTTCGCCGGTGAGGGTCAGGTGGGCGCCGCCGGCCTCCTCGACCAGCAGCAGGCCGGCCGCGTGGTCCCAGGCCGCTTCCCAGGAGAACGCCGTGGCGTCCAACTCGCCCCGCGCGACGGCCAGATACTCCAGTCCCGCCGATCCGCAGGGCCGCGGTGCGACACCGTCCGCCCACAGGCCCAGCAGGGCGTGCTTCTGTTCGTCGGTGGTGAAGTCGGGGTGGGAGGTGGCCACCGTCAGGTCGCGGCCGGGTGCCGGGGGGCCGGCGAACAGCCGCTCGCCGTCCAGGAAGGCGCCCTGCCCGCGGACGGCCGTGGCGAGCTGGTCGCGGGCCGCCGCGTAGGTCCAGGAGGCGTACACGACGCCGTGGCGGGCGAGTGCGACGAGGGTGCAGAAGCCCTCCTCGCCGTGCACGAACTGCCGTGTCCCGTCGACCGGGTCGACGATCCAGACCGGGGCGTCGCCCCGGAGCGCCTCGTACGTCAGCGGATTGGCGTGCACCGCCTCCTCGCCGACGACGACCGAGCCGGGCAGCAGGGCGCCGAGGGCCTCGGTGAGGTACAGCTCGGCGCCCCGGTCGGCGTCGGTCACCAGGTCGTGGGGACCGCTCTTCTGGTCGACCTCGTGCGCGGCGAGCTGCCGGAACCGGGGCATGATCTCGGCCGCGGCGGCCTTGCGGACCGCCTCCTCCACGTCGGCCGAGTGGCGGGCGAGAAACTCGTCGATGGTTTCCGTGTCTTCGATCATGTCTCCATGAGAACACGCGCCACTGACAATCCCTGCCCCGCCGGTGCATCACGGGTGGAATCGGGATGAACAGCCGGGGGCGCCGGCCGCGTCTTCATCGCCCCACCGCGTACCCCTGCATCCCCCGCGGGTTCGCCGCCGCCGACAGGACGCCGCTCACCGGGTCGCGGGCGACCGCGCACAGCCGGCCCTCGGACCACGCGTCGCCCACGGTCACGTCGTGGCCGCGGCGCCGCAGCTCCTCCACCACCTCCGCCGGCATCCGGGACTCGACGGTGACGCTGCCGGGCCGCATCCCGCGCGGGTAGAAGGAGCCGGGGAAACCGTCGTTGTGCCAGTTCGGGGCGTCGACGGCGCCCTGGAGGTCGAGTCCGCCGCGCACGGGCGCGCGGAGGGCGACGGCGAGGAAGAAGTGCAGCTGCCACTGGTCCTGCTGGTCGCCTCCGGGCGTGCCGAACGCCAGGACGGGTTCGCCGTCGCGCAGGGCGATCGAGGGGGTGAGGGTGGTGCGGGGGCGGCGGCCCGGGGTGAGCGAGTTCGGCAGGCCCTCCTCCAGCCAGGTCATCTGCAGCCGGGTGCCGAGCGGGAAGCCCAGCTCGGGCACGACCGGGTTGGACTGCAGCCAGCCGCCGCTGGGCGTGGCGGCGATCATGTTGCCCCAGCGGTCGACGACGTCGAGGTGGCAGGTGTCCCCCCGCGTGCCCCCGTCCGCGGCGATCTCGGGCTCCCCGGGCACCGGTGAGGTGGGCGCCTTGGCGACCGTCGGCTCGCCGGCGCCCATCGGGATGGAGCCGGGCGCCTCCGCGGCCACCACGCGCGCGTGCGCGCTCAGCCGGGGGGCGCGGCCGCCGGGGCTGCCCGGCCGCAGCTCGTAGGACGCCTCGTCCGCGATCAGCCGGCGCCGGCCGGCGTTGTACTCCGGTGAGAGCAGTTCCGCGAGGGGGACCTCGGCCGCGTCCCCGTACCAGGCCTCCCGGTCGGCCATGGCGAGCTTGCAGCCCTCGACCAGCAGGTGGACGTAGGCGGCGGAGCCGTACGCGGGCAGCTCGGGCGGCAGCAGGGCGAGCTGCTGGAGGAGGGCCGGGCCCTGGCTCCAGGGGCCGGCCTTGCACAGGGTCCAGCCGTTCCAGTCGTACGTCACCGGTGTTTCGTAGGACGCGGACCAGCCGGCGAGGTCGGCGGCCGTGAGGGTGCCGGTGTGGTGTTCGCCGCTGGTGTCCAGGGTGGGCCGCCGCGCCTGCCGGACCAGGGCCTCGGCGATGAAGCCCGTGCGCCACACCTCCCGCGCGGCCTCGATCCGCGCCTCGCGGTCCCCCGCGCCGGCGGTTTCGGCGAGCAGCCGTCTCCAGGTGGCGGCCAGGGCGGGATTGCGCAGCAGCCGGCCGGGGCGGGGCGCCTGTCCGTCCGGCAGGTACACCTGCGCCGAGGAGGTCCACTCGCTCTCGAACAACTCCCGTACCGTCTCGACGGTCGCGCCGACGTTCTCCACGGGCGCGTGCCCGTGCTCGGCGTAGCCGATGGCGTACCGCAGTACGTCGGCGAGGTCCTTGGTGCCGTGGTCGCGCAGGAGCAGCATCCACGCGTCGAAGGCGCCGGGGACGGCGGCGGCCAGGGGTCCGGTGCCGGGCACGAGGTCCAGGCCGAGCCCCCGGTAGTGGGCGACGGTCGCGCCGGCCGGTGCGACGCCCTGCCCGCACAGCACGCGCACCTCGCCGCCGGCCGGGGCGAGCAGGATCGGGACCTCTCCGGCGGGCCCGTTGAGGTGGGGCTCGACGACGTGCAGCACGAACGCCCCGGCCACGGCGGCGTCGTACGCGTTGCCGCCGTTCTCCAGGACCGCCATGGCGGACTGGGAGGCCAGCCAGTGCGTGGAGGACACCATGCCGAAGGTGCCCTGGAGGGTGGGGCGGGTGGTGAACACGGCGGCTCCTCACGTCTGCGGTGACCGACCCGATGATCACACGCGTCCCCGGCCTCCGGCCACGGTCGCGCCCGCCGCTTCACCGCGCCCCCACTGTCGCGTCCGCGGCTTCACCACACCGCCACCGTTGCCTCCACGGCGCTGTCACCGCGCCGCCACCGTCGCCTCCGCGGCGCTGTCACCGCGCCGCCACGGAGCGAGTTCACCCTTTCCGCCCCACAGGGAGTCGTGTGACACTGTCGTCCCCGTCCGCATCGTGGACCCCGTCCGCACCGTCCCCCACGAAAGTGCGCCGTGCGCTCTCTCCCACTGCCGCTCACCCTCACCGCGCGTCTGTCCCCGGTGGTCGTCCTCGCCTGCGCGGGCTGGGCGTTGACGTCCGGGTCCTCCTCCCCCCAGGACAGCGCGGCCGAGAAAACGCCGAAGACCCCCTCCGGGTCGGCGTCGGCCCCTTCCTCCACCGCGGTGTCGAAGACGTTCACCGCCGCTCCCGCGCCCTGCGGGAGCGTGGCCGCGAAGACGGTCTCCTCGCTGGTGCCGGGCGCCAAGACGGCGGGCAAGGAGATCCCGTCGACGGACACCACCCTGCGCCGCACCTGTTCCTGGAACGCGCTCAAGGGCTACGACTACCGCTGGCTGGACGTCTCCTTCGAGCTGATGGACTCGGACGACGCGGCGCGCAGTTCGTACAAGGAGCGCGTCACGGAGAAGAGCGGCGGCGGAGCGGTTCCCGGGCTGGGGGACGAGGGCTACTCGGTGGTCAACCTCACCACCGAGGACAAGCAGCAGACCCGGGAGGGCACCGTGCTCGCGCGGGTGTCCAACGCGCTGGTGGTCGTCACCTACAACGGCAGCGACTTCGAGACGAAGAAGGCGCCGAGCACGGACGAGATCAACAAGGGCGCGATCAAGGCGGCGAAGGAAGCGGTCGCCTCGCTGAAGGCCTCGGCCAACTGACGGCGGCCGGAGGAGAGTTGCTCCTCGCTCCGGCCGCCCCGCGGTCCTCGGCCGCGGTCTTCCACGGGCCTCGGGGACCTCCGGGCCCCGCCCGGCCTCACACGGTGGTCTTCCCGCGTCCTCCCAGGTACGTCAGCGCCAGGTACAGCACCATCGAGGTGCCCAGGCCGACCGCCCAGCCGTAGTCGGCGAGCGGTTCCAGTGCGGGGATGGGCCGCCCGTCGATCAGCGGTTTGAAGCCGGCGCCGCCGATGGCGAGGACACCGCCGACGACGAAGGCGACGACGGCCCGCCAGTTCCAGCCGCCCCTGTACCAGTAGCGGCCGCCCGTGCGGTACAGGTCGGTGAGGTCGAGCCTGGTGCGGCGCAGGATCCAGTAGTCGGCGATGAGGATGCCGGCGACCGTGCCGAGCAGACCGCCGACCAGGCCGAGCCAGGTGAAGATGTAGCCCTGCGGGTCGGAGTACAGCTTCCACGGGAAGATCAGCACACCGAGGACGCAGGTGGCGAGCGCGCCGGCCCGGAAACTGATCCTGCGCGGGGCCACGTTGGAGAAGTCGAAGGCCGGGGAGACCAGGTTGGCCGCGATGTTCACGGACAGGGTCGCCACCAGCACGGTCACCAGCGCGAACAGCAGGCCGACGACGTTGTCCGTCTTGGCGGCGAGCTGGACCGGGTCCCAGATCGTCTCGCCGTACACGGCCTGCGAGCCGGAGGTGACCAGGACCGACAGCAGCGCGAACAGGGTCATGGTGGTCGGCAGGCCGAGCGCCTGGCCCCACGTCTGCGCCTTCTGGCTCCTGCCGTAGCGGGTGAAGTCGGGGATGTTCAGCGACAGGGTGGACCAGAAGCCGATCATGCCCATGAGGGAGGGCCAGAACAGCTTCCAGAAGTCGCCGCCCCAGCCGAGCCGGGACGGCTGGTCGAGCAGCGGGCCGAAGCCGCCGGCCTTGTCGCTCATCCAGATCAGCATCGCGAACGCGCCGACGAGCACGAACGGCGCCGCCCAGTTCTCGAAGCGCCGGATCGTCTCCATGCCCCGGTAGATGATCGCGACTTGGATCGCCCAGAAGATGGCGAAGGACAGCCACATCGTCCACGCGTACCCGCCGATCTTGCCGGCGTCGGTCCAGCCGCTGCCGATCAGCTTCCCGGCGAGGAAGTAGATCGCCTCTCCGCCGATCCAGGTCTGGATGCCGAACCAGCCGCACGCCACCAACGCCCGTACGACGGCGGGCAGGTTGGCGCCGCGGACACCGAAGGAGGCGCGCGCGAACACCGGGAAGGGGATGCCGTACTTCGGTCCCGCGTGCCCGGTGAGGAGCATCGGGACCAGCACGATCACGTTGGCCAGGGCGATGGTGAACACCGCCTGCTTCCAGTCCATGCCGACGGCGATCAGACCGGAGGCGAGCGTCCAGGACGCCGTGTTGTGGGCCATGCCGACCCACAGCGCGGAGAAGTTGTACGTGGTCCAGGTGCGCTTCGCCACGGGGACCGGCAGCAGGTCCTCGTTGGCGTAGGGGCCGCTGGGCTGCGGCGAACCGGGGGCGATCTCCACCCGGCCGTCGGCGAGGGTGACTTGGGAGGTCGGCGGTATGGCTGTGGGAGCGGTGTCGGTCATGGGCAGGCCAATCAAACGAGGGGTGGGTCCGGAAAGGCCGTGCGGGTCTCCGGCCCCCTCCTCCGGGACGGCGGAGGAGGGGAGAACGGGAGTGGGGGGATGGGCGGAGCGAGTGACGGGGGCGGGTCAGCCGTTGACGGCCGGGATCACCCGCGCGCCGTAGGCGTCGATGACCTTCTCCTGCGCGTCGTGCATGTCGTAGACGGCGAACTGGTCGACGCCCAGCTCGCGCAGGGCGTTCAGCTTCTCGATGTGCTTCTCGACCGGTCCGATGACGCAGAACCGGTCGACGATCTCGTCGGGCACGAAGGCGGTGTCGGGGTTGTCGCTGCGGCCGTGGTGGGAGTAGTCGTACCCCTGGCGTGCCTTGATGTAGTCGGTGAGCTCCTGCGGGACCTGGGAGGAGTGCTCGCCGTACTTCGCCACCAGGTCGGCGACGTGGTTGCCGACCATCCCGCCGAACCAGCGGCACTGGTCGCGGGCGTGGGCGAGCGCCTCCGGGGAGTCGTCCTCGGTGACGTAGGCGGGGGCGGCGACGCAGATCCTGACCTCGGCGGGGTCGCGGCCGGCGGCGACGGCGGCGTCCTTCACGGCCTTGACCATGTACTCGGTCAGGTAGAGGTCGGCGAGCTGGAGGATGAACCCGTCGGCCTCCTCACCGGTCATCTTCAGCGCCTTGGGGCCGTACGCGGCCATCCAGACGGGGAGTTCGGCCCCCGGCCTGATCCACGGGAACCTGACGACCGTGCCGCCGAGGTCGGCCTCGTCGCCGCTGCCGAGGGCGCGGATGACCTTCATGGCCTCGCTGATGCGGGCCAGGGTGTTGGGTTTGCGGCCGGCGACGCGCATGGCCGAGTCGCCGCGGCCGATGCCGCACACCGTACGGTTGCCGAACATGTCGTTGAGGGTGGCGAAGGTGGATGCGGTGACCTCCCAGGTGCGGGTGCCCGGGTTCGTCACCATCGGGCCCACCTTGAGCTTCTGCGTGTTGGCCAGGATCTGGCTGTAGATCACGAACGGCTCCTGCCAGAGCACGGCGGAGTCGAAGGTCCAGCCGTGGGTGAAGCCGTTGCGCTCGGCGCGCTTCATGAGGCTGATGACCCGTGAGGCGGGCGGGTCGGTCTGCAGGACGAGTCCGAAGTCCATGGCGCCACTCCCTAGGTGAGGTACTGACAGGTGGAGCGCGGGGTGTAGACGCCGTGTCCGGCGTGTCCGGTGTACTCCCGCTCGGTGATGACGGGTTCGCCCCGCGACAGGACCGTCTCGACGCGGCCGGTGACCCGCCTGCCCTCGTAGGCCGAGTAGTCGACGTTCATGTGGTGGGTCCCGGCGGAGAGGATCTGTTCGGCGTGCGGGTCGTAGACGACGACGTCCGCGTCGGCGCCCGGGGCGATGGTGCCCTTCTTCGGGTACATGCCGAACATGCGGGCCGGGGTGGCGCAGGCGATCTCGATCCAGCGGCGGCGCGAGATGTGCCCGTCGACGACGGCCTGGTGCAGCAGGTCCATACGGTTCTCGACGCCCGGCAGACCGTTGGGGATCTTGGAGAAGTCGCCGCGGCCGAGTTCCTTCTGGCCGACGAAACAGAAGGGGCAGTGGTCGGTGGAGACCACCTGGAGGTCGTTGGTCCTCAGTCCCTGCCAGAGCTTGGCCTGGTGCTCCTTCGGGCGCAGGGGCGTGGAGCAGACGTACTTCGCGCCCTCGAAGTCGGGCTCGGCGAGGTTGTCCGTGGACAGGAACAGGTACTGCGGGCAGGTCTCGCCGAAGACGTTCAGTCCCTCGTCGCGCGCCCTGGCCAGTTCGGCGACGGCCTCCATCGCCGAGACGTGCACGACGTACAGCGGGGCCCCCGCCACCTGGGCCAGCCTGATGGCGCGGTGGGTGGCCTCGGCCTCCAGCAGGGCCTTGCGGACCTCGCCGTGATACCTCGGATCCGTCTCTCCCCGGGCCAGCGCCTGCTCGACCAGGACGTCGATCGCGATGCCGTTCTCGGCGTGCATCATGATCAGGCCGCCGTTCTCGGCGGAGCGCTGCATGGCGCGCAGGATCTGGCCGTCGTCGCTGTAGAAGACGCCCGGGTAGGCCATGAACTGCTTGAAGGAGGTCACGCCCTCCTCGATCAGCAGGTCCATCTCCTTGAGCGTCTCCTGGTTGACGTCGGAGACGATCATGTGGAAGCCGTAGTCGATCGCGCAGTTGCCCTCGGCCTTGGCGTGCCAGGCGTCCAGGCCCTCGCGCAGGGTGTGGCCGACGCTCTGCACGGCGAAGTCGACGATGGTGGTCGTACCGCCCCAGGCGGCCGCCCGGGTGCCGGTCTCGAAGGTGTCGGAGGCGAAGGTGCCGCCGAACGGCAGTTCCATGTGGGTGTGGACGTCGACGCCGCCCGGGATCACGTACTTCCCGGTAGCGTCGATGGTCCGCTCGGCCGTCCAGGCCTCGGCGGCCGGGGTGCCGGAGGCGGCGAGGGCGGCGACACGGCCGTCCTCGATCAGGACGTCGGCGTGGATCTCGTCGGACGCGGTGATGACGAGACCGCCGCGGATGACGGTACGGCTGCTCATGCTCCCTCTCCTACGGTTTCGCTCGGCTGGGGGCAGTCTGGAAGGCTCGGGTCGTCCAGGTTCGATCGCGCGGTTCCCCGCGCCCCCGGCAGCAGGGGGTGCGGGGAACCGCGTCCGTCACGGCGCGGTCAGCGGACCGTACGCCTCCGGACGGCGGTCGCGGTAGAACTGCCAGCGGTCGCGGACCTCGCGCAGCTTGGCCATGTCCAGGTCGCGGACGACGAGCTCGGTCTCCTTGTCGCTCGCCACCTCCCCCACGAACTGGGCCTCCGGGTCCACGAAGTAGGAGGTCCCGTAGAAGTCGTTGTCGCCCAGCTCCTCCACGCCGACCCGGTTGATCGCGCCGACGAAGTACTCGTTGGCGACGGCCGCCGCCGGCTGCTCGAGCTGCCAGAGGTAGGCGGACAGGCCGCGCGAGGTCGCGGACGGGTTGAAGACGATCTCGGCGCCCTCCAGGCCCAGGGCGCGCCAGCCCTCGGGAAAGTGCCGGTCGTAGCAGATGTAGACGCCGATCCTGCCGACGGCGGTGTCGAAGACGGGCCAGCCGGCGTTGCCGGGGCGGAAGTAGAACTTCTCCCAGAAGCCCTTGACCTGCGGGATGTGGTGCTTGCGGTACTTGCCGAGGTACGAGCCGTCCGCGTCGATCACGGCCGCGGTGTTGTAGAGGACACCGGGCTGCTCCTCCTCGTACATCGGCAGGACGAGGACGATGCCCAGCTCCCGGGCGAGCGCCTGGAAGCGCTTGACGATCGGCCCGTCGGGAATCTGCTCGGCGTACTCGTAGAACGCCGGGTCCTGGACCTGGCAGAAGTACGGCCCGTAGAACAGTTCCTGGAAGCACATGACGCGAGCACCCTGCGCGGCCGCGTCGCGCACCGCCCGCTCGTGTACCTGGATCATCGACTCCTTGTCGCCGGTCCACGCGGTCTGGAAGACGGCGGCACGGATCACTCTGCTCATCGGAACCTCCGGTCGCTCGGTGTGCGGCGAGCCTAGGAAGTCCGCGAGCGGGCTTTGAGTGGCAGCGTGTCACGTCTGCGGGCGTGCGGCGTGCCACCGTGTCACGCGTTCGCCGGCCCATGTTTCACCGCCGTTGTCGCAGGTCGTCCCATGTTTCACTCCTGTTGCGCGCCGTGCGGTGCGGCGCTCTGTCATCCCTGTTGGGCGTCGTGCGCGAGGAGCGCGATGTGCACCGAGGCGGCCTGCTCGAAGTCGTCCAGGTCGACCCCGAGCCGGCTCTCTATCGCCTCCAGCCGGCGGTACAGCGCGGGCCGGGAGACGTGGTGGAGCTGGGCGGTGCGGGACTTGTTGCGGCCGGTGGCGAGGTAGGTGCGCAGAACGGCGAGGAGGTCCTCGCCGGCCGCGCACAGCAGCCCGTCGAGCTCCCGCTCGGCGAAGGACTGCACGTGCGGGTCGTCGCGCAGCAGCCGGATCAGGCCCCTAAGGTGGACGTCCCTGAGGCGGACGACCGCCGGGAGGTGGAGGGCGGCCGAGGAGTCGGCGACGGCGTCCGCGACGTGCTGTGCCTCGCGCAGTCCGGCGGGCACGTCGTCCCAGGCGGTCCGCGGGTCGGCCGCGGCGACGACGGTGCGGCTCTCCCCCGACTCGGTGCGCAGCCGGGCGGCGAAGTGCGCGGCGAGCGCCTCGGCGTCCTGGTCGCGGGCGAGGCTGAGCAGCACGGCGGTGGCCCCGTCGGCGAGTTCGGCGACCAGTCCCGGCAGGCCCAGCAGGCGCAGCATGCGGTCCAGTGGGGCGGGCGTGGCGTCGCGGACGACCAGCGGGACGAAGGTGCGCCGGTTGACGGGCAGCCCGGCGGCCCGCGCGCGGGGCAGCAGCTGCCGCGCCGGTACGACGCCGGAGACCAGGTCGGTGAGCAGGCCCTGGGCGGACTGCTCCTCCCAGGTGTGGGCGGCGGTGCCGCCCAGCATGCGGTGCAGGACGAGGGCCTCGGCTGCCCGGTCGGCGAGCAGCCGCCCGCCCGCGGTGTCGCCGCGGTAGCCGCACAGCACGATCTGCCCCCAGCGTTCCCCGCGTCCGCCCAGCTCGGCACGGATCCAGCCGTCTCCCTCGCTGCCGCCGGCCTGGCGGGCGATGCGCTCCCAGTCGCGCAGCACGTCGTCGACCGCGGACCGCTCCCCGGCGGTGGCCAGGACGCGGTGGGCGAGGTTGGTGACGACGACGGGACAGCCGCTGTGCTGGGCGACCTCGTCGAGCAGCCTCTGCAGCGGCGCGCCGGCGGTGATGAGCCCGGTGAGGGCGGTGCGTACGGCTTCCGAGAGGCTGACGGCGGCGAACTTCCTGCGGACGAGCCGTGACTGGACCTCCTCGGTCAGTTCGGCGAAGGGGAAGGGCCGGTGCAGGACGACCATGGGCAGCCCGCAGCGTTCGGCGGCGCGCCGCATCACGTCCGGCGGCGCGGGGAAGGCCCGCCCGAGGCCGAGGACGACGGCGGCGGCCTCCGCGCGGTACAGGGACTGGATGTACTCGCCCTGCTTGCCCTCGTCGCCGGCGAGCAGCACCCCGGTGGTGAGCACCATCTCGCCGCCGCTGAGCATCACGCCGACGTCGGGGGCCTCGGCGACGTGCACCCAGCGCACGGGCCGGTCGAGCTGGGCCGCGCCGGCCACCACCTCGGGCTCCCCGGCCAGCACGCGCTCCAGCGAGAGGACCTGACGGACGGACAGGGCCGGTTCGAGGGGCTCCACGGGTCCCCAGTACTCCGAGGTGGTGGTCATGGCGTTGTTCCCTTGTTTTCCGTGGCTCGGTCCGCCTCCGGGACGGTGCGAGCCGCTCCGGCCCGCCCGCCCTGCTCGGCCTCCGGTCGTTACTCCGTGCTCCTCAGCGCGCCTTCGAGGATCGCGGCGCCCTCCTCGGCCTCCGCGACGGTCAGGGACAGCGGTGGCGCGATGCGCAGCGCGCTGGTGTCGTGTCCGCCGCCCTTGCCGATCAGCAGGCCGTCCGCGCGGGCCGCCTCCAGGACGGCGGCCACCCGGCCGGGGTCGGCCCGGTCGGTGCCGGGCCGGGTGAGCTCGACGCCGATCATCAGTCCGCGCCCGCGCACCTCCCGTACGCCCGGGTCCTGTGCGGTGACGGCCCGCAGCCGCTCGATGAGCAGTCCGCCGACCCGGCGGGCGTTGCCCGGGAGGTCGTGTTCCAGCAGGTAGGCGAGGTTGGCCAGGCCGGCCGCCATGGTGATCTGGGTGCCGCCGAACGTCGAGATGCTGTTGGCGTCGAGGCAGTTCATGATCTCGGCGCGGGCGATGACACCGCCGATGGACATGCCGTTGCCGACGCCCTTGGCGAAGGTGACGATGTCGGGCGGGCCGCTCCCGCCGTGCGCCTGCCAGCCCCAGAAGTGCTCGCCGGTGCGGCCCCAGCCGGTCTGCACCTCGTCGGCGATCCACAGGATCCCGTGTGCGTTCAGCACCTCACGGAATGCCGCGTACAGTCCGTCGGGCGGCGAGGTGAAGCCGCCGACGCCCTGGATCGGCTCGGCGATCAGCGCGGCGGGCGGCCGGGTGTGGCCGAGGAGGTCCTCGAGGTCCTCGACGCAGGCCGCGATGAACTCGGCGTCGCTCAGGGAGGCGTACGGGCCTCGGGTGCGCACGCCTCCGTGCACGTACAGGGTCTGCAGCGGGGAC
Source organism: Streptomyces sp. NPDC052016 (assembly GCF_044548445.1). Classification (NCBI taxonomy): domain Bacteria; kingdom Bacillati; phylum Actinomycetota; class Actinomycetes; order Kitasatosporales; family Streptomycetaceae; genus Streptomyces; species Streptomyces sp. NPDC052016. Next base: position 111,304 of record NZ_JBIUBX010000006.1, on the reverse strand, counting down.
AGGGAGGTCGGGGACCAGCCGCGGTTGCCGGTGATGCCGACGGCGCTGAAGGAGCGGCCGTGGTAGCTGTTGCGCATCGCCAGGACGGTGTTGCTGCGCCGGTACGTCGTCGCCAGCAGCAGCGCCGTGTCGTTGGCCTCGGTGCCGGAGGTGGTGAAGAAGACGCGGGCGTCGGGGATGTCGCTGAGCCGGGCGATGCGTTCGGCGAGTTCGACCATCGGCCGGTTGAGGTAGAGGGTGGAGGAGTGGATGATCCGCTCGGCCTGCTCGCTCACCGCCTTCGTCACCTCGGGCAGCGCGTGCGCGGTCATGGTCGTCAGGATGCCGCCGAAGAAGTCGAGGTACCTGTTGCCCTGGGCGTCCCAGACGTGGCGGCCCTCTCCGTGGGTGATCTCCAGCGGGTTGTCGTAGTAGAGGGCGAGCCAGTCCGGGAGGACCTTGCGGTGGCGTGCGTACAGGTCGTTGCTCATGGCTGCACCAGCCCTTCGTAGGCGTCGGGCCGTCGGTCGCGGTAGAAGGCCCAGGTCTGCCGCACCTGCTCGACGAGGTCGAAGTCGAGATCGCGGACGAGGAGTTCCTCGTCCTTGTCGCTGGCCACCGCGCCGACGAACTGGCCGCGCGGGTCGACGAAGTACGACGTCCCGTAGAAGTCGTTGTCCCCGTACTGCTCGACCCCCACCCGGTTGATCGCGGCGACGAAGTACTCGTTGGCGACCGCGGCCGCCGGCTGCTCCAGCCGCCAGAGGTGGGCGGAGAGCCCCCGGTGGGTGGCGGACGGGTTGTACACCAACTGGGCTCCGTTGAGACCGAGCTGCCGCCAGCCCTCCGGGAAGTGGCGGTCGTAGCAGATGTAGACGCCGACCTTGCCGACAGCCGTGTCGAAGACGGGCCAGCCGAGGTTGCCGGGCTTGAAGTAGTACTTCTCCCAGAAGCCCTTGACCTGCGGGATGTGGTGTTTGCGGTACTTGCCGAGGTAGGTGCCGTCGGCGTCGATCACGGCCGCGGTGTTGTAGTAGAAGCCGGACTGCTCGATCTCGAAGACGGGGACGACGACCACCATGCCCGTCTCGCGCGCGAGCTCCCGCATACGGCGCACGGTCGGCCCGTCGGGGACCGGCTCGGCCCAGCGGTAGTGCTCCGGCTCCTGGACCTGGCAGAAGTAGGGGGAGTTGAAGACTTCCTGGAACCCGATGATCTTCGCGCCCTGCCGGGCCGCCTCGCGGGCGTGCTCCTCGTGTTTCGCCACCATGGACTCGGTGTCGCCGGTCCAGGTGGCCTGGACCAGAGCGGCACGTACGACGTTGGCCATGAGCTGCTCCTTCGACGGGAAACGTCAGAGCCTCTACGCCTGTAGACGATGGCCGTAGAGGGACGAACGTAAGCCTCGGGGACAGGCTTGCCAAGACCATCGTCGTCAACCCGCGGGGTCGATCGCGTTTCACACTCCGGTGGGTGAGTCGGGGCGCGGACGGCGTACCCGGTGCGCGGTACGGGTCAGGTGGTGAGTCCCGCGACGCGCAGGGCGTGCACCAGGTCCCAGTGGCGTTCGTCCGAGACGCCCCGGGCGGCCTCCAGCAGCAGCGGGACGAGGGTCTGCGGGTCGGGGGCGGCGCTGCGGGCCGCCTCCTCGGGGGTGCGGACCCGGACGTAGGCGTCGAGCAGCGCCCGTGTCTCCCGGCGGCGGCCCTGGGCGGCCAGCGCGCGGACGGCCTCCCCGATCTCCTCGGCGGGCCGGGCCACGCCCTGCCGCAGGATCTGCTCGCCGTCGGCCGTGCGCCCGGCCTCGGCCAGCGCGTCCGCCGCGGCGACGAGCCGGTCGGCGGACAGCGAGGCGGCCTCCCACAGCAGGGTCGACCAGTCGGCGGTGAGCCCCGCGCGCTGCAGTTCGGCGGCGAGCAGCGGGACCCGGGCGGCGGGCCAGGAGGCGAGTTCCGCGAGCAGCGCGTGCGCCTCGCCGCTGCGCCCTTCCCCGCGCAGCCGCACCAGCCGCGCCACCGCGTCGGCGGTCTCCCGCCGCGCCACCGGGTCCGGCGGCTGGGGCCGCGGGGGCTCCGGCCGCTCCTGAACGGTCTCGGCGGCCCCCGCGAAGCGGGCACCGCGGAGGGTGCGGCGCGAGGTGGGCGCGGGCTGCACGGGTCCGGCGGCCGGCGGTACGACGACAGGTGCGGCGGCCTCCTCCTCGACCATGCCGGCGAAGCGCGCGCTGCCCCGCCGGCGCTTGCGCTGCTTGGGGGCGGGGACGCTCGGGGCCGGGGTGGGGACGCTCGGGGCCGGGGCGGGTCCGGCGGGCGGGGGTGCGGCGGGGGCGGGTTCGACGGGGGCGGCTCCGGGGTGGCGTCCCTGGTGCGACACGGGCGCGGAGTCGATGCCGGCGAAGCGGCGGAGGTCGCCGTAGGGGGCGGCCTCCGGGGTGTCGCCGTAGGGGGCGACCTCCGGGGTGTCGCCGTAGGGGGTGCGGGCGGGGGCCGCGGGGGCGTCACCGTGGGCGGACGAAGCCGCGGCCGCCGCAGTGGCGCCGTACCCGGACGAAGCCGTGAACTCCGCAGTGGCGCCGTACGCGGCCGGAGCCGGGGTGTCCTCCTGGGCGGCCCGAGCCGGGGCCGCCGGGGTGTCGTCGTACACGGAGGCCGTGGGGCTCGCCTCGGCCGCGCCGGTGGCCCGGCGGATCGCGGGGGACTCCCTCCGGCCGGCCCCCGCACGCCGGTCGGCCTCGGCCATGCGGTAGCGGAGTTCCGCGCAGCGGGCCGTGGCCCGCTCATGGTCGTCGTGGGCCCAGGCGAGGTCGAGGCGGAGGGCGTCGGCCTCCTCGCGGGTGGCCGCCGCGGCCAGCCGGCGGCCCAGTTCGGCCTGGCGCTCGACGGCGTAGCGCTGTTCGCGGAGCATGACATCGAGGCGGTCCCCGAGGGCGTCGCGGCCGCCGGGCCGGTCGTCGTGGGCGACGAGGGCGGCGAGGTGCAGGGGCCGGGCCCGTTCCGCTTCCCGGGCGGCGGCCGGTGTGCCGTGCTCCGCGGCGAGGTCCTGGAGCAGCGCCTCCACGACGTCCCAGGGCGGCATCTCGCGTCCGTCGAGGCAGGCCCGCATGCCGTCCGGGTCGCGCTGCCAGAACACCGCGCACCAGCCGGAGCCCTGGTCCAGGCGCGCCAGGAGACCATCCAGGTAGTTCGCGAACTCCCGGACGTGGGCCGGGAGTTGATCCAGAGTCATCGCCCAACTCCCGCCCGACCGGAACACTCCGGTCCGTAAGAGAACACCAGCCGTGTTACAGCGCGGCTACGAGGAGTTTTCAAGGGGGGCTCGACGGGCTCATCGCACGACCGCGGCGGCTATGCGGGCGGCTATGCGGCGGGGTCCACCACCTCCACGAGGACACACCGCGCCGCCAGGTCGTCCATGGACAGCCCGAGGGCACGGGCGAGGGCGGCGACGGTGAAGAAGGCCGGGGTCGGGGCACGCCCCGTCTCGATCTTGCGGAGGGTCTCGGCGGAGATCCCGGCGCTCGCCGCGATCTCGGTCATGCTCCGGCCGCCTCGCGCCTCGCGGAGCAGCATGCCGAGCCGCTCGCCGCGCTCGCGTTCTTCGGGGGTCAACGGGGTGCGCACCATGGCGTCATTCTAATACCGGTATAGTAATTGGCATGGTGGAACTGAAGACGGACACATCGATCGACGCCATGTACGAGACGGGCCAGGTGGTCGCACGCGCCCTGACGGCCGTGCGGGAGGCCGCCGACGTGGGCGTCTCCCTGCTGGAACTGGACGAGCTGGCACACCATGTGCTGCGCGAGGCGGGCGCGACCTCCCCGTTCCTCGGCTACCGCCCGTCCTTCGCGCCGACGCCCTTCCCGGCCGTGATCTGCGCGTCCGTGAACGACGCGATCGTGCACGGCATCCCCACCCGCTACCGGCTGCGCGACGGCGACCTGGTCTCGATCGACTTCGGCGCGCAACTGAACGGCTGGGCCGGCGACTCCGCGATCAGCTTCACGGTGGGCCGGCCTCGCCCGGCGGACCTCCGCCTGATCGAGACCGCCGAGCGTGCCCTGGCGGCCGGAATCGAGGCAGCCGTCGTGGGCAACCGCATCGGCGACATCGCCCACGCGATCGGCACGGTCTGCCGGTCGGCCGGCTACGGGATCCCGGACGGCTTCGGCGGCCACGGCGTGGGCCGCCACATGCACGAGGACCCCGGGGTGCCCAACGAGGGCCGCCCCGGCCGGGGCCTCCCCCTGCGCCACGGCATGGTCCTGGCGATCGAGCCCATGCTCATCGCCGGCGGCACGGACGGCTACCACGCGGCCCCCGACGGCTGGACCCTCAAGACGAACGACGGTTCGCGGGCGGCCCACGCGGAACACACGGTGGCGATCACGAAGACGGGCCCACGCGTGCTCACGGCACGCGAAGCCGCCCGGGGCACCGCTCCCCAGGGCCCGTCCGACGGATCAGGTCGAGGGAAAGCGGCGGTGGTTGGCCGGGGCCGGTGACCGGCGCCGGTGACGGGGGCCGGTGACCGGCCCCGGTGACCGGGGCCGGTGAGCGCGGCTGCGCGGCGGAGAGGGCGTCGACGCGAGAGGTCTCCCGTACCGGGGAGGGAGCGTCGACGCGATGGGGAGCCTCCCGTACCGGGGAGCATCTCCCGCCCGAGCGAAGCCCGGAGCCGGGGAGGGCGTAGGAGACCCCGCGTCCCCGGCGCGATCCGCCGGACGGCCCCAGGCACTGTCGTCCCCCCGCCGTCCGCAGGAGGGCGCGCCCCGCGACGACGACGGGGACCTCCCGCACACGGCGGCCTCTCCCGCCCGAGCGAAACCCGGAGCGGGACAGCGGACGCGCGCGGAGGAGTGCGCGGCCGAGCGCGGAGGTGTGTGCGGACGCGCGCGCCAGGCATCGCGGGTCGGGCGGGAAGGTCACGGCCGGCCCCGCGCCGGAGTGGTGCGCGGCAGCAGGTGGGGAACGCGCCCCGGCGGCTCCCCCCGCGGTCGCGCGGGCGGACGTGTGCACGGGTCTCGGAGGCCATGGGGGACGTACAGCTCGGAACGTTTCCTCGCACGCATGCGCGAGCGGCCCGTGACAGCCGGGCCCTCGTCGGCGGGCGCCAGCAGACCGGCAACCTGCCGGCGGCATCTGCCTTCTGCACACAATCCCACTTTCGGGCGTCTTCTTGTCGGGCCCTCGCACCCTGCAGCTAGCTAGGTGCAGCTCCCCCCTCCTCGCCCGGGGCTCCCGACGAGCCGCGGGCCGGGCCGGTCCCCGCCGTCGAGATCGAGGGGCGCCGGCCGGAGGATCGCGGGGAGACCAGCAGACAAGGAGTGGTCATGAAGAAGGCCTACGAAGCGCCGACGCTCGTCCGGCTCGGAACGTTCCGCAAGGAGACGGGGCTCCTGGGATTCGCCGGCAACGACCGGTTGATCCTGAGCAAGAACTGACGGCGACCGTCCTGACCCGACGTCATGACTGAACTGCACGAGAGTGCGGGGACGGGCCCCGGCGACGCGCACTTCGCGGTCTTCACCGACCGCGCGGACGCGGCCGCCGTGGCCTGCTCCTTCGCCCGGCCGGGCTCCCGGACCCTCCCCCACGCCTCGGGCCGGCCCTGGCTGGTCGGCCGCTGGCACGACGACGAGGTCGTGACGGCACGGGCCGGCGACGCCGCCCTCGCCCTCATCGGCTGCTGCCCGGTGGACGCGGACGAACTGCGGCGGTGGGCCGCGCGGTTGCGGGATCTCGCGGAGCTGGACGCAATGGCCCGGTCCCTCCCCGGCAGCTTCCATCTGGTCGCCGCGCTCGACGGCCGGGTCCGGGTGCAGGGCACCGCCTCCGGCCTGCGACTCGTCTTCCACGCGGAGATCGACGGCGTGCGGGTGGCCGCGAGCCGTGCCGACACCCTCGCCTGTGCCCTCGGCCTCGAACCCGACGCGGGGGAGCTGGCCGTCCGACTGCTGTGGCCCGCCCCCTATCCGCTGTCCGAGACCTCCCTGTGGCCGGCGGTCACCGCCGTGCCCCCGCAGGACGCAGTGGTCGTCGCCGCGGACGGGCGCACCGCCCGGCACACCCGCTGGTGGACGCCGCCGGAGCCGGTCCGGCCGCTCGCCGAGGGGGCGCCCCTGATCCGGGCGGCGCTCGAGGAGGCCGTCGACGCACGCACCCGGCAGGGCGGCGTGGTCAGCTGCGACCTGTCCGGCGGACTGGACTCCACTTCCGTCTGCTTCCTCGCCGCCCGCTCCCCCGCCCGCGTGGTGGCCGGTACCTGGCCAGGACGCGATCCGGCGGACACCGACCTGTACTGGGCCGAGCGGGCGGCCGGGCACCTCCCCCAGGTCGAGCACGTGGTCTGGGACGCCGACGCCTCACCACTGGTCTACGACGACCTGCTCGGCATCGACGACCTGCTCGACGAACCCACCATCGGCGTCATGGACCGCTCACGGGTCCTGCACCACCTGCCGGCACTGGCCGCGCGCGGCAGCCGGCTGCACCTGACCGGCATCGGCGGCGACCACGTGGCCTGGTGCTCCGAGGCCTACTACCACCGGCTCGTGCGCACCCGCCCACTGTTCGGGCTGCGGCAGCTGCGTGGGTTCCGGGCGCTGTGGCAGTGGCCGCTCGGGGGGACGATCCACGCCCTCGCGGACTCCCGGCCGTACCGGACGTGGCTCGCCGACGCCGCGGACCGGCTGCGCGACCCCGCCCCGCCGTCCGTGGCCACCGGACTCGGGTGGGGCATGGCGCCACGCCTGTTCGGCTGGGTGACCGCGGACGCCGAGCGGTCGGCGCGCCGCGCGCTGCTCGACGCCGCGGCGACGGCCGAGCCGCTGCACCCCGACCGGGGCATGCACGCGGACCTGGTGCAGATCCGCTCGACCACACGCGTCATCCGGCAGTGGGACCGGATGGCGGCCCGCGCGGGCCTGCCCATGGCCTCGCCCTTCCTCGACGACCGTGTCATCGAGGCCTGTCTCTCCGTACGGCCGGACGAGCGGGTCACGCCCTGGCGGTACAAGCCGGTGTTGACCGCCGCGATGAGCGGCGTCGTGCCCGAGGCGTGCCTGCGGCGCGCCACCAAGGCGACGGCGTCCATGGACGCGTCCGACGGACTGCGCGAACACCGCGCCGATCTGCTGGCGCTGTGGGAGGACTCCCGGCTGGAGCGGCTGGGACTGGTGGACGGCGCCGAGCTGCGCCGCCTCGCCCTCCGGCCCGCCTCCCCGGGCCTGTCCGCAGCGATCCTCTACTCCACGATCGCCGCCGAGGTATGGCTGCGCGGGCTGTCCCGCGGCCGTACCCGGATCTCCTGAACACGCCCCCTCACCTCACCGTCGCGTCAGAAAGGCGAACGCCATGCCCCTGCGCTTCGACCCCCACGTCTCCACGGCCGAGACCGACTACGGCACCGTCCTGCTGGACGAACGGGCCGGCACCTACTGGGAGTTGAACCCGACGGCCACGCTGGTGGTCCGGACGCTGCTCGACGGCGGCGAGGAGACGGACGCGGCCGCCGCCCTGATCCGCGAGTTCGACATCGACACGGCGCAGGCCCTCCGCGACGTCGAGGCGCTGGTCGGGCACCTGCGTGAGGCGGGGCTGGCCTCATGACGACACCCAGTGCGCTGGAGAGGCCCACCGGTGTGCCCTTGCGCCGGCGGCTGGCCGCCCGGCTGGTCCTCCTGCCCGCCGTGGCCCTCGCCCTGCTTCCGCCCCGCCGCATCCGCGCCGTCCTGCGGCTCCTGAGCCGGGGGGCGACGCCCGCCACCGCCGAGCAGGCGCGGGGCGCACGGGACGCCATGTGCGCCGTCAGTCTGCGCTGCACCGGGCCCAGGGGGTGCCTGCCGCGTTCCCTGGGAGCCGCCCTGCTGTGCCGGCTCGGCGGGGGGTGGCCGACCTGGTGCGCCGGGGTCCGCGTCGTCCCGCCGTTCACCGCGCACGCCTGGATCGAGGCGGAGGGCCACCCCGTCGGCGAGGGGGTGCCGGACGGCTACTTCGCCCGGCTGGTGGCGGTTCCCCCACCGTCCGGAGACCGATGACCGGCGGCACGGTCCCGGAGGCCGGGCCCGACGCGCCCGCGACGGCCGGCCGGCGGCCACCGCCGACGGCACCCCGGCCTCCCCCGGGCGGCGACACGTCGACCCGGGCGGCGGTGGTCACGCTCTACCGGCTCACCGGCGGACCTCGCGCTGGTGGCGGGGTTCTACGAACCGGACGGGGGCGCCGTGCTGTTCGACGGCCGCCCCGCGGCCGACTCGGCCGTGACGCTGCCGCCGGCGCCTCGCCGTCGTGGACCAGAGCACCCACGTGGTCCACGGCACCCTGCGCGAGAACATCACCTACGCCGTCCCCGGCGCCACCGAGGCGGAGGTCCGGCGTGTCGTCGAGCTGACCCCGCTCGATGAGGTCGTCGACCGGCTCTCCGGCGGCGTGGACACCGTCGTGGGTGAGCGCGGCAGCACCCTCTCGGGCGGCGAACGCCGCCGTGTCGCGCCGGCCCGGGCCCTGCGCGCCCGCCCCTCGCTCCTCGTGCTGGACGAGCGTCCCAGCTCGACGCGATCAACGAGTCGGCGCCGACGACCGTGATGGAGGACGTGCAGGAGTGCGCCCCGCTGGTCATCGCCCACCGGCTGTCCACCGTGCGGCACGCCGACCACGTCGTCGTGCCGCACCAGGCACAGCCGCCCGCGGACGCCACGAGGAGCTGCCGGCCGGCAGCCCGCTCTACCGTGAGCCGGCCGCGAGCCAGATGCTGCGGCCGGGCGGGCGCCCCGCGAGCCGGCCGGGGCCCACCCACCCGTAGGCGTTCCAGCACATGCCCATCGGGACGGATCGTGTCATCGTGGCATGAGTGAGCTCAGACCTGGTTACCCGGCCCCGGCATGACGGCCAGCCAAGGAACGGAACACGATGACCAGCGGCTTCACCAGCCCGGAGGGCTACAACGACCCCTTCGGTGAATTCCTGGCCCGCTTCTTCGGCGGGCCCCGCCCCGGCCCCCGCCAGATCAACATCGGCCAGCTCCTCAGCCAGCCGGCCAGGGAGCTGGTCCGGGGCGCGGCCCAGTACGCGGCCGAGCACGGCAGCCGCGACCTGGACACCGAGCACCTGCTGCGGGCGGCCCTCTCGGCGGAGCCGACGCGCAGTCTGCTCAGCCGGGCGGGCGCGGATCCCGACTCCCTCGCGACGGAGATCGACGAGCGCGCGGGCCCGGTCCAGCATCCGCCGGGCGAGACCCCGCCGCCCACCTCGCTGTCCCTGACGCCGGCCGCCAAGCGCGCCCTGCTGGACGCCCACGACCTGGCCCGCTCGCGCGGCGCGGGCTACATCGGCCCGGAGCACGTGCTGAGCGCCCTGGCGGCGAACCCGGACTCCGCGGCCGGGCACATCCTCAACGCGGCCCGGTTCGCGCCTTCCGGCGGTCCGCCCGAGGCCCCGGAGACCAAGCAGGCCCGTCCGGAGCGGCCCTGGCCCGCCGCCACGCCCACGCTGGACAAGTACAGCCGCGATCTCACCGAGCTGGCCCGCCAGGGCCGTATCGACCCGGTGATCGGCCGCGAGGACGAGATCGAGCAGACCATCGAGGTGCTCTCCCGGCGGGGCAAGAACAACCCGGTGCTGATCGGCGACGCGGGCGTCGGCAAGACCGCCGTCGTGGAGGGGCTCGCCCAACGCATCGCGGACGGCGACGTGCCGGACGTGCTGTCCGGGCGGCGGGTCGTCGCCCTGGACCTGACCGGCGTGGTCGCCGGCACCCGCTACCGGGGGGACTTCGAGGAGCGCCTGAACAACATCGTCGACGAGATCCGCACGCACTCCGACAAGCTGATCGTCTTCATCGACGAGCTGCACACCGTCGTCGGCGCGGGCGGAGGCGGCGAGGGCGGGTCGATGGACGCGGGCAACATCCTCAAGCCGCCGCTGGCCCGCGGCGAACTGCACATCGTGGGCGCGACGACGCTGGAGGAGTTCCGGCGCGTGGAGAAGGACGCGGCGCTGGCCCGCCGTTTCCAGCCGATCCTCGTGCCCGAGCCGTCCGTGTCGGACACCATCGAGATCCTGCGCGGGCTGCAGGACCGCTACGAGGCCCACCACCAGGTCCGTTACACCGACGAGGCGCTGGTGGCGGCCGTGGAGCTGTCCGACCGGTACCTCACCGACCGCCGGCTGCCGGACAAGGCCATCGACCTGATCGACCAGGCCGGCGCCCGGGTGCGTCTCGGCGCCCGCACGAAGGGCACCGACGTGCGCGCCATGGAGCGGGAGGTCGAGCAGCTCGCCCGCGACAAGGACCAGGCGGTCGCGGACGAGCAGTACGAGCAGGCCACCCAGCTCCGGGACCGCATCGTGGAACTGAAGCAGCGGATCGCGGACGCCAGCGGCGGCGACGAGGCCGACGAGGGGCAGAACCTGGAGGTCACCGCCGAGGCCATCGCGGAGGTGGTGTCCCGGCAGACCGGCATCCCCGTCGCGAGCCTCACCCAGGAGGAGAAGGACCGGCTGCTCGGCCTGGAGGAGCACCTGCACGAGCGGGTCGTCGGCCAGAACGAGGCCGTGCGGGTGGTCGCGGACGCCGTGCTGCGCTCCCGCGCGGGCCTGGCGAGCCCGGACCGTCCGATCGGCAGCTTCCTGTTCCTCGGCCCGACCGGCGTCGGCAAGACGGAGCTGGCCCGCGCGCTGTCGGAGGCGCTGTTCGGCAGCGAGGAGCGGATGGTGCGCCTCGACATGAGCGAGTACCAGGAGCGGCACACCGTCAGCCGGCTGGTCGGCGCCCCGCCCGGCTACGTCGGCCACGAGGAGGCCGGTCAGCTCACCGAGGTCGTGCGCCGGCACCCGTACTCGCTGCTCCTGCTCGACGAGGTGGAGAAGGCGCACCCGGACGTCTTCAACATCCTGCTCCAGGTGCTCGACGACGGGCGGCTGACCGACGCGCAGGGCCGGACGGTCGACTTCACCAACACCGTCATCGTGATGACCAGCAACCTGGGCTCGGAGGCGATCACCCGGCGCGGGGCCGGCGTCGGCTTCGGTGCGGGCGGCGCGGAGGCCGACGAGGAGGCGCGGCGGGAGCAGATTCTGCGGCCGCTGCGGGAGCACTTCCGGCCGGAGTTCCTCAACCGCATCGACGAGATCGTCGTCTTCCGTCAGCTCACCGGCGCGCAACTGCGGCAGATCACCGACCTGTTGCTGGAGAAGACCCGCCGGCTGATGCGCGCGCAGGGCATCGGGGTGGAGTTCACCGGCGCGGCCGTGGACTGGCTCGCCGAGCGCGGCTACCAGCCCGAGTACGGTGCCCGACCGCTGCGCCGTACCATCCAGCGCGAGGTCGACAACCAGCTGTCCAGGCTCCTGCTCGACGGCCGGGTCGGGGAGGGCGACCGGGTGACGGTGGACGTGGAGGACGGGCGGCTCGCGTTCCGCACGCCGCCGCCCGTCCCCACCGCGGAGCTATGAGGTGGGGAACACCACCTGTGCCGATCCGCCGCCGCGCCGGACCGTCTCGGCGGCGGCCAGCCACTCGCCGTTCGGCAGCCGCTGCACGCCGGTCACCGCGCCGATCTCGGGGTTCTGCCGGAAGGAGTGCCCGATGTCCTCCAGTTGCCGGGCCGTCGCACTGCCGTAGAGGCCGGGTTCGATTTCGGTCTGGGCGGCGTTGCGCTGGCTGGCGCGGGGCGCGGCGATCGCGTCGACGAGCGGCAGCCCGCGGTCGAGGAACCCGGTGAGCGTCTGCAGCACCGTGGTGATGATGGTCGCGCCGCCGGGCGAGCCGAGGGCAACGACCGGCTTGTCGTGCCGGTCGAGGACGATCGTGGGCGAGATGGACGACCGCGGCCGCTTGCCCGGGCCGGGCAGGTTCGGGTCGTGGACGGCCGGGTTGGCCGGGGCGAACGAGAAGTCCGTCAGCTCGTTGTTGAGGATGAAGCCGCGTCCGGGGACGGTGATGCCGCTGCCGCCGGTCTGCTCGATGGTGAGCGTGTAGGCGACGACGTTCCCCCACTTGTCGGCCACCGTCAGATGCGTGGTGTTCTCGCCCTCGTACGTCGTCGGCGCCGCCGTGCCGCCGGTGCCGCAGTCCGCCGGTTCGCGCGGGTCGCCGGGCGCCAGCGGGCTGGTGAGCACCGCGTCGTCCTTGATCAGGCACGCCCGTGAGTCGGCGTACCGCTGCGACAGCAGTTCCTTCGTCGGTACGTCCTCGAAGGCGGGGTCGCCGACCCAGCGCCCGCGGTCGGCGAACGCGATGCGGCTGGCCTCGATGAAGCGGTGCAGGTACTGGGCCTCGCTCGCCCTGGAGAGGTCGCTCCGCTCCAGGATGTTGAGCGCCTCGCCGACGGTGGTGCCGCCGGAGGAGGAGGGGGCGATGGAGTAGACGCCGAGACCCCGGTACGTCGTCTTCGTGGGCGCCTGGAGCTTGGTGCTGTAGGCCGCGAGGTCCTTCTCGGCCAGCTTGCCCGGGCGGGCGTTCCAGCCCGAAGCCGGGTCGACGGGCGGGTCGTTGACCGTGTCGACGATGTCGTCGGCGATGTCCCCTCGGTACAGGGCGCGCACGCCCTTCCTCCCCAGCTCCGCGTAGGTGCGGGCGAGGTCGGGGTTCTTGAACGTCGAGCCGACGACCGGGAGTTGCCCGCCGGGCAGGAACAGCTCGGCCGTGTCCGGGAAGTAGCGGAAGCGGGTCTCGTTGGCGGCGGTCTGGCTGCGGAAGGTGGCGTCGACGGTGAAGCCGTCGCGGGCGAGGCGCTCGGCGGGCTTCAGGAGTGTGCCGAGCTTTCTGCTGCCCCACTTGTCGAGCGCCGTCGCCCAGGTGGCGGGCGTGCCCGGGGTGCCCACGCCCAGGCCGCTGCTGACGGCGTCGGCGAAGGCGAGGGGCTTGCCGTTCTCCAGGAAGAGGTCCTCGTCGGCGGTCAGCGGGGCGGTCTCACGGCCGTCGATCGTCTTCACCGTGCGGGACTTGGCGTCGTAGTAGACGAAGTAGCCACCTCCGCCGATGCCGGCGGAGTAGGGCTCGGTGACGCCGAGCGCGGCGGCGGTGGCGACGGCCGCGTCCACGGCGTTGCCGCCCTTCCTCAGCACCTCGATGCCGGCGGCGGAGGCGTCCGCGTCGACGCTGGCGACGGCTCCGCCGTGGCCGACGGCGACCGGGACCTTCTCGACGGGTGTCGCCTTCGCGGCGGGTGGCGCCGCGGCCCCCACCGAGACGACGGCGGCCGAGACCGCCAGGACCGACAGTTTCCGCGCGACAGGGCGACGCATCCGTACCTCCAGTCGGGGACCGTCCGCGCAGCGTAACCACATTGCGGGGGCCTCGACAGACCGCCTCGGCGCGATGTCGCACGACTGCCACATCTCGAACAGGGGTACGTTCCCATCGTATGCGCCCGCTAGCATGCGCGCCCATGAACGACGACGTGCGCAACATCGTCCTGGGCGTGGTCGCGGCCGGTGTCAGTGCCGCGCTCGGCTGGGTTGCCCGCACTTATCTGTGGAAGCGGAGACTCCGGCGCAAGCAGGCGTTCTTCGGGCTGCCCGACAACTCGGAGGCGCTGCTCGTGGTGAACCGCGGCGCGGGCGGTCCGGAGCTGACGGTGATGCGCTACGACGTGTTCGCGCTGCTCGAACTGGCCGCTCTGATCAAGGACTGTGGCGCCCAGGTGCAGGTCGTCGCGCACGACGGGGCCCGCCAGGGATTCGGTGAGCGCACCGAGTTCTGTGTCGGCGGACCGGCCTCCAATCGCCGCATGACGGCGCACCTGGCCTCGCTGCTGCCCGGCGTGCGGATGAACGTCGACGCCGAACCGACGCCCGACCGCGGGGCGTTCCAGATCGGCAGCGAGCGCTACCGCCTGGAGGTCGGCGTCGCGGAGTACGTCCTGCTCGCTCGGCTCACCGTCGACGCGAGCCCGCACAACCGGCCCGTCTTCCTCTTCTGCGGCCAGACCGCCATCACCAACCAGGCCGCGACCCGCTATCTCGCCCGCCATCACGAGCGGTTGCGGCGCAAGCACGGAACCGGTTCCTTCGTCCTGCTGCTGAAGGTCGTCAACTCGCACGCGTACGGCCCGGACGTGGTGGAGCTGGTGGCGGACGTGACGCGGGCCGCCCAGGCGCCGCTGCCGGCGCAGGCGACCGCTCCACGGACCTCCCACCGCGCCTCCTGAGTTCCTTCACACCACAACAATCGTTACTGGCACGTAACTTACTGCCGGTTACCCGCCGGGGAGCCCGGCGGTTACCGTCGGGTCACTTTGCTCGGAGATCCATGAGGAGTGACCGTGGCACACCACCGCCAGGCCCTGCGCACGGCCGCCGTGGGCGCCGTCTCCGCTTCCCTGATCGCCGGTGGCGCCGTCGGTCTGGCCCCCACCGCGCGGGCGGCGGACGGCACGAGCGTCCGCTTCGTCGACATCCACGGGGACGGCGGGACCGTCCTCAAGGCGAACGTCGTCATGCCGGCCGCTGCCGACGGCGACCGGCGCCACCCCTTGATCGTGCTGCCCACGTCCTGGGGCTTCCCGCAGGTCCAGTACCTCGCGCAGGCCCGGGCGCTCGCCGACTCCGGCTACATCGTGGTCGGTTACAACGTGCGGGGCTTCTGGCAGTCCGGCGGCGAGATCGAGGTCGCGGGCCCGGCCGACGTGGCCGACGCCCGTGAGGTGATCGACTGGGCACTCGCCCACACCCCGGCCGACCCGCGCCGCATCGGCATGGCGGGCGTCTCCTACGGCGCCGGCATCAGCCTGCTGGCCGCCGCGCACGACCCGCGCGTCCGGGCGGTCGCCTCCCTCAGCGGCTGGGCCGACCTGATCGGCTCCATCTACTCCGGCCGCACCCAGCACACCCAGGCAGCGACCCTGCTGCACACCGTGGGCAAGGTCGCCGGCCGGGAGAGCGCGGAGACCCGGCGGGTGTTCTCCGACTTCCTCTCGGGCGACCTGTCCCGGGAACAGGAGATGACCGCCTGGGGGAGACGGCGCTCCGCCGGCACGTACGTGGACCGGATCAACAAGAACGGCACCGCCGTCCTGCTCGCCGGCGCCTGGGGCGACACGGTCTTCCCGCCCAACCAGAGCGCCGAGTTCTACGAGAAGCTGACCGGGCCCAAGCGGCTGGAGCTGCGCCCCGGCGACCACGCGACACCCGAGCTCACCGGCATGCTCGGGCTGCCCAACGACCTGTGGACCGACACCCGGCGCTGGTTCGACCGCTTTCTCAGGGGCGTCGACAACGGCGTCGACCGCGAGCAGCCGGTACGGCTGAAGTCCCGTACCGCCGGAGGCCACGAGGGCTACCCGGACTGGAAGTCGGTGGCCGCGACCACCCGCAAGATCGACCTGGCGGGCACGGCGACGATCCACACCAACGTCGACTCGGGCGCGGACGGCGGCATCGTCTTCCTGTCGAGCGTCCTCGACCAGGTGGCCCGGCTGCCCCCGGTGGCCTCGATCCCCCTGCTCCCCCGCCGCTGGGCCGCCGTCTGGCAGTCCGGGAGGTACGCCACGGCCCAACGGGTGCGCGGCACGGCCGTGTTGCACACGACGGTCACCCCGACCGCGGAGAGCGGCACCCTCGTCGCGTACCTGTACGACGTGGGGCCGCTCGGCCTCGGCAAGCTGGTCAGCAACGCGCCGTACAGCTTCCACGGGCGCACGCCCGGCAAGCCGTTCGGCCTCGATCTGGAGCTGTTCTCCACGGCCTACGACGTCCCGGCGGGGCACCGGCTCGCCCTGGTCGTGGACACGGTCGACCCGCTCTACTTCGAGCACAACCCGTCCGGCGCACGGCTGACCTTCTCCTCACCGCCGAACGACCCGTCGTACGTGTCGGTTCCGCTGCGCGAGCAGTGATCTGCGACCGCGGCCGGGCGGGTGGAGCTCTGCGAACTGCCGCCTCTACGGCCCGGATGAACGGCACATCGTAGTCGACGTCCGTTCCGGGGTCATGGGGTGCGGTCTTCCCGCCCGCGCGCGGGATGCCCGAGGACGGCTTACGCGGGCGGCCGGTGGCGGTGACTCAGGCTTCCGCGACCTCGCCGTACAGCTGGGACAGCTCGGGAACCCCGTTGGCCGCCCACTCCTGACCGGCCGTCACCACGTCGAACTCCCGGCCCGACGCCAGCCGGACGACGGGCCGGTCGCCCGGCCAGACCTGCCAGACGGCGCCGGGGACGGTGCGCACGATGACCGTTCCGAGGTAGAGACCGGCGTCGTTGCCGAGCCAGGGCAGGATCTCCTCGTCGTCGCGCCAACGGGGCAGGAGCTGGTCGAGGGCCTCCAGGGAGTGCTCGGTGTCGTCGAGCGGGACGCCTTCCTGGGCCGCCAGGGAGCGCAGCAGCTCGCATTCGGAGAGGAGTGCGGCGACTCCCTCGGGATCCGCCTCCAGCGCCGCCTCAGCGTCCTTCTTGCGCCTGCTGCCCAGGAAAGGGATGTTCATACGCCCAGCGTGACATTCGCACCGGCGTGCGCACCACAGGGCGCGCGGACGGCCGCCTCCGGCCGCGTTCTCCTCCGCGGCAGGCGTGGCGCGTGCCGCGCGCGGCGGTCGCTACGGCGCCGCCGTGCGCCCGTGGCCGGCCGGATGCGCGCCGGAGTCGGCCCGCGCGCCGAAGTGTCCCGGACCCCCGTGCCGGTACCTGTCCACTCTTCGACCACGCTCGAGGGCGCCTCGCTGCCGGCTCGGGACCCGGCGGCCGCGGGTCGCGCACCGGGGCCGCGCCCGGACCGTCCCGGGTGCCCCGCCGACCCGGCGAGGCGGGGCCGCGGGCACGCCGGACGGCGTCCGCGCCAGCGGGCGGCCGGTGCGCATCACCGGGCGGGCACGGCGCCCTCGCCGTCCCGGTCACGCGCACGGGCGTCGCCACGCCGTGACGGACGGGCCCCGGGGGCTGCCGGGGCTCCGGGAACCCCGGGGGCTACACCTCCAGGTCGACGACGACCGGGGCGTGGTCCGAGGCGCCCTTGCCCTTGCGCTCCTCGCGGTCGACGTAGGAGTCCTTCACGGCCTTGGCGAACGGCGCGTTGCCGTAGACCAGGTCGATGCGCATGCCTCGGTTCTTGGGGAAGCAGAGCTGGCGGTAGTCCCAGTAGGTGAAGGGGTGCTCGTACTTCAGCGGGCGGGGGACCACATCCGACAGGCCGGCCTCGCGCAGGGAGGCGAGGGCCGCCCGCTCGGCGGGGGTGACGTGGGTGGCGCCCTCGAAGGCGGCCACGTCGAAGACGTCGTCGTCGGTCGGCGCCACGTTGTAGTCGCCCATCACGGCGAAGGGGCGGCTGCCCGACGCGTCACCGGCGACGGCCGCCCTGAGGGCCTCGAACCACTGGAGCTTGTAGGCGTAGTGCGGGTGGTCCACCTCGCGGCCGTTCGGCACGTACACCGACCAGACGCGGACCGGGCCGCAGGTCGCGGAGATCGCGCGGGGCTCCGGGGCGCCGTCGTAGCCGGGGTCGCCGGGCAGGCCCTTGACCACGTCCTCGATGCCGACGCGGGAGAGCACCGCCACGCCGTTCCACCGGCCGGTCGCGTGGACCGCCGCCTCGTAGCCCAGCTCGCGCAGCTGGTCGAACGGGAACTGGTCCTCGGCGACCTTGGCCTCCTGGAGGCAGAGCACGTCGGTGCCGCTGCTCTCCAGCCAGGCCAGGAGCCTCGGCAGGCGGGCGGTGATCGAGTTCACGTTCCAGGTGGCGATGCGCATGTCTCACAACCTACCCGGAGCCTGTGACAACGCGGTCCTCAGACCTCCGCGGACGCCCCCGACGCCAGCCGGCCGTGCTCCGCGCCGCCCAGGTTGCCCAGGTGGGCGTCGTAGATGGGGCGGGCGAGGTCGGTGAGGAGGGCGTCGTGGATGTCGTAGACGCGGTGCGGTCCGACCTCGCGGACGTACTCGATGACCTCGGAGATCTTGCTCCAGGGGGCCTGCACCGGGGCGAGGAGCGTCTCCACCGGGTGGCCGGGGACGGTGAGGGCGTCGCCGGGGTGGAAGACGCGTCCGCCGTCGATCAGATAACCGACGTTGGTGATGCGCGGCAGGTCCGGGTGGATCACGGCGTGCAGCTCGCCGTGGACCTGGACGTCGAAGCCGGCGGCGGTGAAGGTGTCGCCGTGGCCGACGGTGTGGACGCGGCCCGGAAAAGCGGCCGCGATCTCCTCGGCGACGGACCGCAGCGTCCAGATCTCGGCGGCCGGGTTGGCCTCCATGGCCGCCCGCAGCCGGGCCTCGTCGAAGTGGTCGGGGTGCTCGTGCGTGACGAGGAGGGCGTCCGCGCCGAGCGCGGCGTCCTCCTCGGTGAACGCGCCCGGGTCGAGGACGAGCGTGCGTCCGTCCTTCTCCAGGCGGACGCAGGCGTGCGACTTCTTCGTGAGCTTCATGGGCGTCGTGGGCGTCATGGGTCCATCCTGCCCTCGCCGGACGCGGGCCTCATTCGGTGGGCGTCGTCTCCTCGTGGATGACCTGCTGCGCCACCCGGAAGGCGCTGTTCGCCGCCGGTACGCCGCAGTACACCGCCGCGTGCAGCAGTACCTCCTTGATCTCGTCCGGGGTGAGGCCGTTGCGCAGGGCGGCGCGCGTGTGGAAGGCGAGCTCCTCCAGGTGACCGCCGGCGACCAGCGCGGTGAGCGTGACGCAGGAGCGTGCGCGCCGGTCGAGGCCCGGGCGGTCCCAGATCTCGCCCCAGGCGTAGCGGGTGACGAACTCCTGGAAGTCGCCCGAGAAGTCGTCGGCCTGGGACAGCGCCCGGTCCACATGGGCGTCGCCGAGCACCTCGCGGCGCACCTTCAGCCCCGCGTCGTACGGATCGGGGCGCCCGGTGAGCTCCACGGGCGCGGCCGGGGCGGCTGGCGCGATCTCGGCGATGGGCGTGACCTGCGGGGGCGGGGCCAGGACCGGCTTGAGGGAGACGCCCGGCATGGCGGTCTGGCCGGTGCCGTGGTCGTACGCGGGCTGCCAGGCGGTGGAGAAGTGCCGGACCAGCAGGTCGGTGACGGCGGCGGGCTGCTCCACCGGGACCAGGTGGGAGGCGCCGGGAACGACGGCGAGCCGGGCGTCCGGGATGCCCGCGACGAGCGTGCGCGCCTCGGCGGGGCCGGTGACCTGGTCGTCCGAGCCGACGAGGACCAGCGTCGGCACGCCGACCCGGCCGAGTTCGGCGCGCACGTCGAACGAGGCGAGCGCCTCGCAGGCGGCGATGTAGCAGCCGGGATCGGTGGTGCGCACCATCTGCACCGCCCAGTCGGTGATCGCGGGCTGGGCGGCGGCGAAGCCGCTGGTGAACCAGCGGTCGGGTGAGGTGCGGGCGATGGGGTCCAGGCCGTTGGTGCGGACGATCACGCCTCTCTGGCGGAACTCGTCCGCCGTGCCGAAGCGCGGCGACGCCGCGATCAGCGCGAGGGAGGCGACGCGTTCGGGGTGACGCAGAGCCAGCTCGACGCCGACCGCGCCGCCGAGCGCGCAGCCCGCGTAGCCGAAGCGCTGCACGCCGAGCGCGTCCAGAGTGGCGAGCAGCCGTCCGGCGAGGTCGGCGACGGAGCCCGCCGGATGGGCCGGGGCGCCGCCGTGGCCGGGCAGGTCGAAGCGGAAGACCCGCCACTGCTGGGCGAGCTCGGGGACCTGACGGTCCCACATGTGCCAGGTCGTACCCAGTGAGGGACCCAAGATCAGGACTGGTGCGTCTTCTCGCCCGTCAAAGCGGTATTGCAGGGTGTTCGTCGGTGTCTCACTCACGCCCTGCACGTTCTCACATCTCACCCATTCGCACGTGCCCGGGTGGGAACCCCGTGCAAGCCGTCCCACGTTGTGGCGGCTTTGCGCAGATCCTCCACGTCCGGCTTGACGCACGTCCTTGTGATTGTTCCGCTCGTGTGTCCGGCCCACCGCACACCCGTTCCGACCGCGGCGGGGTCGGTCGTACCCCTTCAGGCACGGCAGGGTCGCGCCGTCGTCCACCTTCGCGAGCCAGTACGTGTCCGTCGTACTGCCCGTGGCGGCAGACCCCGGCATCGGCGCCCGGCGTCGCCCGGTAGACGTCCGTGACGACCAGGGTCTCGTTGTACGCGGCAGGACCATCCGATCCGTGCAGGTCGGGGACGACAGCATCGCGACGTGGCTGATGTGGCCGCCGTCACGCTCGGCGAGAGGAGCACCACATACGGACTGATCGACTCCAGAGGCCCGAATCCTCACATTCCAGGCATGAAACCCGAAGGGGCATTGCCTGGTGGACAGCAGTGGGGGCGGTCACGCGTCCGGTTCGGTGACGTGCCCGTGTGCTGCCGACCGGGGTGGCAAGGCGGGTCAGAGGTCGTCGCCGGAGCCGCCCAGGCCGGTGAGGGCGCCGACCGGATCGGGGTCGGGCGTGCCGCGCGGCCACCAGTCGTCGTGGCCCGGTTCCGACTCGTACGCGTACCACAAGCCGTCGCGGCCGAAGCGGAGTTGGACATGGCCTCGGGGGTGCGTGAGGTGGTTGCGCCAGGGGCGGAAGGCGGGGAGGTCGGCGGCCAGGAGGAGGGGCCGGGCCCGGTCGAAGCGCCCGGCCGGCGGGTCCCAGGACTCCTCCAGCACGGCCAGCCCGTCCGGGCCGCCCTGGCGCCAGGCCGCCACCGCGCGCGCCAGGTCGGCCGGGGTACGGCCGGCGGCGGAGGCGAGGGAGGAGTAGAGGGCGCGGGTGGCGGCGGTGAGGCCGGAGCCCGGGCGGGACGCGGCGATGCGCACGGCGTCCTGCCAGAGGGTCAGCTCGCCGAACGCGTCGCGGCCGGTGGTCAGCAGGGCGTGGGCGCGGGCGGCCGCGTCGGTGGCGAGCTGGTCCAGTGCGAAGGAGTCGGGGCCGTCCGGGACGGCGGGGTAGGCCGGCGGCTGCTCGGGGTGCGGGGGCGCGGGCAGGGGGGCGGGGAGCGGCGGAAGCCGACGTGCCGGGTCGAGGGCCTCCGTGGCCCGGACGCCGGGGAGGGGTTCGGGTTCCCGCTCCTGGGCGGCCCGGGCCGCACGGGTCGCGTTACGGCGGGACAGCGCGTCGAGCAACTCGCGTTCGCCCCGCCCGCGCAGCAGGAGCAGGACGAACGGATCGGCGTCGAGCAGGCGCGCGGTCTGGTAGCAGAGGGCTGCGGCGTGCTTGCAGGGGTGGCCCCGGTCGGGGCAGCTGCAGTGCGGCTCCAGGTCGCCGGGGCCGGGGAGCAACGGCACCCCGCACTCGGCGAGGGACTCGGGCATCTCCTTGTCGAGGAGTGCGGCGATGTGCCCGGGGCGCTCGACGGCCGCGTCCAGGAAGCGCTCCCAGTCGTCGTCGCCGAGGGTGCGCAGCCGTACCTGTACGCGGTACGGGCGGGGGCGGCTGCCCTGCACGTACGCGAGGACGAGGCCGGGGGTCACGGTGATGACGTCGACGTTCCCCTGCTCGGCGTACCCCCGGCCGCGCGCCAGGCGCTTGGCGTCCAGGGCGCCTTCCTCCAGGGCGGTGATCCAGGCGTTGCCCCACCACGTCTCGGCGAAGCCGCCGTCCTCCGAGGTCGTGCGGGGCGGGAAGGCGGGGAAGGTGCGGCGGTGGTCGCCGGTGGCGGTGGTCCCGCTCGAACGGGGTCGGGAGGGAGGGAGCGAGGGGGCCGCCGTGGAGCGGGGGGTGGCGGCGGGAGTGGGGGTGGGGGTGAGCGCCGGGGCGGAGGGTGGTTCGGGCGCGGCTTCGGGTGCCGAGGGGGGCTTGGGGGTGGGGGCCGAAGGCTTCGGGGTGGAAGCCGATGCCGGTACGGCGCCGGCTGCCGACGACGGTGAACCGTCCGACGCGGTGCGGGACCGGTCGTCCAGGTCGCTCTCGTCGGCCGCGGTGGTCTCCATCGCCGGCATCTTGAAGGCCCCCGCGAGGAAGTTCCGTACGTGGCGTGCGCGGTCGTCGGCGACACGGTCGGGTGCACGGCCGGAGCGCCCGGCGGGGGCGGGCGCGGGGCGCGCGCCCATACGGACGGCTCGGCGGGCGGTCCGGGCTCCCGGCTCCCCCGCGCCCGCGTCGGCCGCATCCCGCCGCGCCTCCGCGCGGGCGGCCCGCAGGGCCTCGCGGGCGAGATCGGCGGGGCGCGAAGCGGTCGCGGGCCGGGAATCGGTTGTGGGCTGCGAGCCGGTCGTCGGCTGCGGCTCACGGGGCTCGTCGGTCGGCGGAGGAGTCGGCTGAGGGGCGTCCGTCGGCGGAGCATCCGTCTGCGGAGCATCCGTCTGCGGAGCATCCGTCGGCGGAGCATCCGTCTGCGGAGCATCCGTCGGCGGAGCATCCGTCTGCGGAGCATCCGTCTGCGGAGCATCCGTCTGCGGGGCGTCCACCGGCCTGGCGTCCGCGTGCCGGGCATCCATGTGCAAGGCATCCATCCGCAGGGCGTCCGTCTGTCGGGCGTCCGTCTGCGACACGTCCGTCCGCCGATCGTCGGTTCGCGGGGCGTGCGTCCTACGCCGCAGAGCCGCACGGGCCGCGTCGCCGGGACGGGGTGTGCGGGTGCCGGGCGGTGCCTCCGACGGCCGTTCCGGCGTCCGTTCCCGCTGCTCCTCCGTCTGCTCCGGCGACTGCTCCTTCGGCTGATGGTCCTTCTGGTGCTCCTTCTGCTGGTCCTTCTGCTGGTCGGGGCGTGCCCGGGGATCCTCTTGGGCGTGCTCCTGCGGCCGCTCCTCGGACTGTTCCCGCGCACGCCCGCGCGCAGCGCGCAACGCACGCCGGGCCTCGTCGGCGGGCCGGGTGCCGGGCTGGTCCTTCTCCCACTCCCCCATCACGCCTCCCTCCGCAGCCTGACCAGGTCGGACAGCTCACGGTCGGTCAGTTCCGTGAGGGCGGACTCGCCGGAGCCGAGGATCGCGTCGGCGAGGGCGCGCTTGGACTCCAGCATCTCGGCGATGCGGTCCTCGACCGTGCCCTCGGTGATGAGGCGGTGGACCTGGACGGGCTGGGTCTGGCCGATGCGGTAGGCGCGGTCGGTGGCCTGTTCCTCCACGGCCGGGTTCCACCAGCGGTCGAAGTGGACGACATGGCCCGCCCTGGTGAGGTTCAGGCCGGTGCCGGCCGCCTTGAGCGAGAGCACCAGGACGGGCGTCGCGCCGCTCTGGAAGCGGTCCACCATGCGTTCCCGCTCGGGCACCGGGGTGCCGCCGTGGAGGAGGTCCACGGGGACCGCGCGGCCGGCCAGGTGGGCGGTGATCAGGCGGGCCATGCCGACGTACTGGGTGAAGACGAGCGCCGAGCCGTCCTCGGCGAGGAGGGTGTCCAACAGCTCGTCGAGGAGGGCGAGTTTGCCGGAGCGGGTGGCGAGGGCGTCTCCTGTGGCTGTGGTCTCCTCCTTGAGGTACAGCGCCGGGTGGTCGCAGATCTGCTTGAGGGCGCCCAGGAGTTTGAGCACCAGGCCCCGGCGTGCGATGCCGTCCGCCGTCTCGATGGCGAGCATCGACTCGCGCACCACCGCCTCGTACAGCGCGGCCTGTTCGCGGGTGAGCGGGACCGGGTGATCGGTCTCCGTCTTGGGCGGCAGCTCGGGGACGATGCCGGGGTCGGACTTCTTGCGGCGCAGCAGGAACGGGCGGACCAGGCGGGCGAGGCGCTCCACCGCCTCCTCGTCCTCGCCGGTCTCCACCGCGCGCGCGTGCCGGGCGCGGAAGGACTTCAGGGGGCCGAGGAGGCCGGGGGTCGTCCAGTCGAGCAGGGCCCACAGCTCGGAGAGGTTGTTCTCGACGGGGGTGCCGGTGAGGGCCACCCGTGCGGGGGACGGGATCGTGCGCAGGGCCTTCGCCGTCGCGGAGTACGGGTTCTTCACGTGCTGGGCCTCGTCCGCGACGACCATGCCCCAGGGCTGCCGGGCGAGCGTCGGGGCCGCCGAGCGCATGGTGCCGTACGTGGTGAGGACGAAGCCTCCTGTGAGGTTCTCCAGGGTGCGGTCGGGGCCGTGGAAGCGGCGGACGGGGACGCCGGGGGCGAAGCGGGTGATCTCGCGCTGCCAGTTGCCCAGGAGGGAGGCCGGGCAGACCACCAGGGTGGGTTCGGTGCGGGCCCGCGTCAGGTGCAGGGCGATGACGGTGATCGTCTTGCCGAGGCCCATGTCGTCGGCGAGGCAGCCGCCGAGGCCGAGGGAGGTCATGAGGTCGAGCCAGGCCAGGCCGCGCAGCTGGTAGTCGCGCAGGCTGGCGTTCAGGCCGGCGGGCGGGTCGGCGGGCCGTACGCCGGTGGTGAGGCGGTCGCGCAGGGCGGCCAGGGCGCCGACGGGAACCGCCTCGACGGTCTCGCCGTCGACCTCGGCGGTGCCGGTGAGGGCGACGGACAGGGCGTCCACCGGGTCGAGCAGGCCCAGTTCGCGCTTGCGGGCCTTGCGGACGAGGGCGGGGTCGACCAGGACCCACTGGTCGCGCAGGCGCACGACCGGGCGGTGCGCTTCGGCGAGCGCGTCCATCTCGGCCTCGCTGAGCGGGTCGCCGCCGAGCGCCAACTGCCAGCGGAACTGGAGCAGTTCCTCACTCTCGAAGAATCCGGTGCCGTCGGTCGCGGAGCCGGGCGCGGGCCGGACGACCGCGGCGGCGCTGAGGTCCTGGGCGAGGTCCCTCGGCCAGTGCACGGCGACCCCGGCCGCGGCGAGGCGGGTCGCCGCCACGCCCAGCAGGTCGCTCAACTCGTCCTCGGACAGGGCGAGGACGTCGGGCGCGTCCTGGTCGGCGAGCCGGGCCAGCGGCGGCCAGACCCGTGCGGCGCGCCGGACGGCGAGGGCCGCGTCCACCCGCGCGCGGGGGCCGAAGGCGCCGTCCGCCTCGCCCGCCCACAGGGACGCCGCGTCGGTCACGAGGGTCGGGTCGGCGAGGCTGTGCACCTGGACGATCGCGGCGCCGGCGCGGCGCGCCCCCTCGCCGCCGTCGAACAGGTCGTACGCCGACAGGTCGAGCCGTAGGGAGATCCGCACGCCCGCGTCCATGCCGGCGGCGACCTCCGCCGCCCAGTCGTGGGCGCCGGGCAGCCGCTGCGGCCGGCGGTCCGCGAAGGGCCTGCCGGTCGCGTACGGCGCGGCGGGGGTGCGGGGCAGGGTGTCCGCGACGGCGTCCAGGAAGGCGCGCATCAGTGCTTCCGGCTGGGGCAGGCGCAGCGGGCCGGCGCCGGGCAGCGGGACGGCGTGCCCCTCGTGGGGCAGGGCCGCGGCGATCGCACGCAGGTGCGCGATGTCCTCCGGGTCGAGCGGGCCCGCGCGCCAGGCGTCATGACCGGTGGGGGTCAGTCCGGGCAGCAGCCGGCCGCGGGCGGCCAGCCGCAGCGCGTGCAGCGCGGCGGCGCCCCAGCAGGCGGTGGCCGGGTGGGCGGCGGGGTCACGGCGGGCGCGCACCAGGAGCGGGAGCGCCCGGTCGAGCGGCAGCGACAGCGCGGGGGCCGGGCGGCGGCGGACGGAGGCGCCATGACGTCGCACGACGGTCAGTTCCGTCCGGTCGGCGTGCGCGGGGCTGGGCAGGGGGCCGTCGTCCGGGTCCCAGAAGGCGATCCGGCCCTCGCGCGGGACGGGAGCGGGCAGGAAGACGGCGGGGAGACGCACCCCGAGCGGCTCCGCCGTGTGCTCGGCGAGCGAAGTCGTGTCGCTCATACGCAGTGTCCACCTCCCGCCCGCGTGTCGGATCAGTCGTCTTCGACTCTACGGGCGGGGTCTGACAATCGGCCCCGGCGGCCGGTCCCGGCCCCCGGGGCGGGGGGCCGCCGTGCGTCGCGGCGGAGGCGCATCATGCGGTCACCGCGCACGCGCCCACGGTCACCGCGGGCCCGCCATGCGGTCACCGCAGGCGCACAGTGCGGCCGCCGTAGGGACACCGTCCGGCACCGTAGGCGCCTGTGCAGGCGCCTGTGCAGTCACCGCGGCGCGTCCCGCCGTCGCCGCAGGCCCGTCGTTGGGTCGCCGCGCGCCCGCCGTGCATCACCGCGATCCCGCCGTGCGTCACAGGGGCCGCCGCGCATCACCGCGATCCCGCCATGCGTCACCGGGCCCGTCGTTCGGCCGCCGCGGAGGCGCACCGTGCGGCCACCGCGGACCCGCCGTCGCCATCGGGCCCACCGTCCCGTCGCCGCAGAGCACCGTCCGGTCACCGAAAAACACCGTGCGGTCCCCGCCGGGCCGCAGTACGGTCCCCGCCGGCCCGCCGCGGTCCCCGCGGCCACACCATGTCTGCCGTCAGGGAACCGTGCGGGAGACGACGTACACCATCGGGTAGACCGCGTTGCCCGTGTTCACGACCACGTCCAGCGTCGGCTTCGGGTTCTTCTGCGCGCGGACGAAGCCGAAGTAGTCGCCGGGGCGGGAGTCGGGGCCGGAGAACTTCCAGCCGGTGATGTCCTGGTCGCGCTCGCTGATCGCGATGTCGTCCTTCACCAGGGCGTCGCGGTCGAGGCCGAGTTCCGCGAGGAAGGCGTCCAGGCCGGCGTGCGTGGTCTGGAACTGCACGTAGAGGCGGCTGGTCTTCCAGTTGTTCGTCTCGTAGTAGGCGACCTGGTTCGACGGGTGCGGGATCGGCACCTGGTAGAGGCGCTGCTGGACCTTCGACGGCCAGGCCTCGGTGAGGC
This sequence comes from Streptomyces sp. NPDC052016, assembly GCF_044548445.1. Classification (NCBI taxonomy): domain Bacteria; kingdom Bacillati; phylum Actinomycetota; class Actinomycetes; order Kitasatosporales; family Streptomycetaceae; genus Streptomyces; species Streptomyces sp. NPDC052016. The sequence continues at coordinate 84,804 of NZ_JBIUBX010000006.1, read as the reverse complement.
CGGTCGCCGAGTACTTCGCCTCCTTGTTCTTGCCGCTGTCCCGGCTCTGGTTGGCGGAGATCACCAGGTATCCGGCCGGAACGCCGATGAGCAGCACGATGATCAGCAGGGTGAGCGCCCGGCGCCGGATCACGTGACCCTGGCTCTCCGGCGGGCGGGGAGGATCGTCCGGCAGCGTGGCTCCGGGGGGAAGTGAGTGAGTCATGCGGTGTCCTTGGCCCGGCGGGCGGCCTCCGCGAACCGCTCGAAGCGCTCGTACCGCTCCACACGGCGACGCTTGGCGCGCCGGAAGCGGCGCGCCACCAGGCGGGCCAGGTCAGCGGCACCGACCATGCCGGCCTCGGGGCCGAGCTGGGCGCGCACGATCCGGGCCTCGGGGCGGTAGCCGCGGCCGGTGAGGTGGCGCTTGAACGCGTCCCGCGCGGGGCCGATGAGCAGGTCGTCGGCGGCCGAGACGCCGCCGCCGATGACGAAGCAGGACGGGTCGAGGGCCGCGGCCAGGTTGGCGATGCCGACGCCGAGCCACTGGCCGATGTCCTGGAGCAGCTCGATGCACATCGCGTCGCCGTCGCGCGCCAGCTCGGTGATCATCGGGCCGGAGATGTCACCGATCTGCCCCTTGACGTGCTCGATGATCCCGTACGCCACCGGCGAGTCGGCGGCGGCCAGCTCCTTGGCCTCCCTGACCAGCGCGTTGCCGGAGCTGTACTGCTCCCAGCAGCCTCGGTTGCCGCACGGGCAGCGGTGGCCGCCGGGCACGACCTGCATGTGCCCGAACTCGCCGGCCACTCCGTACTTGCCCCGCTTGACCTGGCCGTCCTCGAGGATCGCGCCGCCGATGCCGGTGCCGAGGGTGATCATGACGAGGTGGTCCTCGCCACGGCCCGCGCCGAAGCGCCACTCCGCCCAGGCGGCGGTGTTGGCGTCGTTGTCGACGAGGACGGGGACCGACAGGCGGCCGGAGAGGCGGTCCCGCAGCGGCTCGTTGCGCCACGACAGGTGCGGGGCGAACAGGACGCGGTTGCGGTCGGCGTCGACCCAGCCGGCCGCGCCGATGCCGACGGCGTGCACGTCGTGCCGGTCGGACAGGTCCAGGACCAGCTCGACGATCGTGTCCTCGACGACCTGGGGAGACTTGGACTTGTCCGGGGTCTCCGCCCGGACCTTCTCCAGGATGTTCCCGTCGGCGTCGACCACGCCCGCCATCACCTTGGTGCCGCCGATGTCGATGCCGACCGTCGGCACGCGGGGTGCGGTCAGGTGCGAGCGGCGCTCCCGTGTGCCCACGGTTCTGAGTGCGGGGGCGCGGCGGGAGCCGATGGGGGCGGTGAAGTTGCCGTAGGTGCTCATCGTCGCCGATTGTGCCTCACGCACATGGGGGGTGCCGAGCGGGGAGCGACGGCGAGGCGCGCGTGCCCCGCCGTCCGCGGGCGCGTGGTGAGCACCGCCGCCGTGGCCGGCCGCGCCTGCGCGGCCGCGCGTCGGCACGGCGGGCGCCCTAGGTCCGCCGCAGCTCGTGACGCAGGTCGTCCAGTTCGTTTCCGCCCGCCATCTGGCGAGTGAGCTCCTCCAGGGTGATCTCCTCCCGGGTGTGGCTGCCCACCATCGTGCCGCGCTTCAGCAGCACGAACCGGTCCCCCACCAGGTACGCGTGATGCGGGTTGTGGGTGATCAAAACAACACCCAGCCCCTGGTCCCGTGCCGCCGCCACATATTTCAGGACCACGCCCGACTGCTTCACGCCCAGGGCCGCCGTCGGCTCGTCGAGCACCAGGACCTTCGCGCCGAAGTACACGGCGCGGGCGATCGCCACGCACTGGCGTTCGCCGCCGGACAGGGTGCCGATGGGCTGGTCCACGTTCCGCAGGTCGATGCCCATACGCAGGAGCTCGGCGTGGGTGGTGCGGCGCATGAAGTCGACGTCCATGCGCCGGAAGGGGCGGACGCCCTTGCGGGGCTCGGAGCCGAGGAAGAAGTTGCGCCAGACCGGCATCAGCGGCACGACGGCCAGGTCCTGGTGGACCGTGGCGATGCCGCGGTCGAGGGCCTCGCGCGGGGAGGACAGCGTCGTCTCCACGCCGTCGAGGCGCAGAGCACCGGCGTCATGCCGGTGCAGCCCCGCGATGATCTTGATCAGGGTCGACTTGCCGGCGCCGTTGTCGCCGAGGACGCAGGTGATCTCTCCGGGGTGGACCTCGAGGGACACGCCTTCGAGCGCGCGGACGGTGCCGTAGTGCTTGCCGACGTCGGACAGTTCCACCAGGGCCGTACGGTCCGGCGCCGCCGTCGTCGGGATCGTCCCGGTCACTTCGTGGCCTCCGCGCGCTTGCGGACCCAGACGTTGAGCAGGGTCGCGAGGAGCAGCATCGCTCCCAGGAAGAACTTGAACCAGTCGGGGTTCCACTCGGCGAAGACGATGCCCTTGCTCGTCATGCCGAAGATCAGCGCGCCGACCGCCGAGCCGATCGCGCTGCCGTGGCCGCCGGTGATCAGGCAGCCGCCGATGACGGCCGCGATGATGTAGATGAGCTCGTTGCCCACGCCCTCGCCGGACTGGACGACGTCGTAGCTGAACAGCAGGTGCTGGCCGGAGACCCAGGCGCCGAAGGCGACCCCCATGTACAGCCCGGTCCTGACCCTGTGCACGGGCACGCCGAGCGCGCGGGCCGCGTCCTTGTTGCCGCCCACCGCGAAGATCCAGTTGCCGGCCCGGGTCCGCAGGAGGATCCAGGAGGCCACCGCGACCAGGGCGAACCACCACAGGATGGTGACCTTCACGTCCACGCCGCCGATCGTCAGCGTCGAGGCGAAGACGTCGCGGGCGGCGGGGAAGCCCTCCATGTCGGCGATGGTCTTCGTCGAGACCGTGCCGTCGATCAGCTTCGTGAAGCCGAGGTTCATGCCGGTCAGCATGAGGAAGGTGCCCAGCGTGACGATGAAGCTGGGCAGGCCGGTGCGGCTCAGCACGAAGCCGTTGAAGGCGCCGATGGCCAGGGTCACCATCAGGGACACCGCGACGCCCACCCAGACGTTCGCCGTCATCTGGTAGCTGAACATCGACGAGATCAGCGCCGAGGACGTGACCAGGACTCCGGCCGAGAGGTCGAACTCGCCGCCGATCATCAGCAGCGCCACCGGGACGGCCATGATGCCGATCGTCGAGGCCGCGTACAGGACCGTGCTGAGGCTGCTCGCGCGCAGGAAGCTGTCGGCGGCGACGGCGAAGAAGAGGAAGACCGCGACCGCGCCGACGACCGAGCCCAGCTCCGGCCGGACCAGCAGTCTGCGCGGCGCAGACGTCTGCAGAAACCTTTCGTCGGTGAGCGCGCTCATCGGGTGCCCCGCTCCGTGTACCGGGCGAGCTCGGCCGCCTGCTCCTTGGTGATGATCTGCGGGCCGGTGAGCACGGGCTTGCCGCCGCCGAGGACGTCGCCGTTGTACCGGTACAGCCACAGCAGGTCGACGGCCTGGTAGCCCTGGAGGTAAGGCTGCTGGTCGACGGCGAAGCCCAGGGTTCCGTCCGCCAGGCCCGCGGCGACCTTGGCGTTGAGGTCGAAGGTGTCGATCTCGGCCTTGCTGCCGGCGCTCCTCCTCGCCTTCACGGCGGTGTCGGCGTACGGGGCGCCGAGGGTGACGACGGAGTCGACCGACGGGTCGGCCTGCAGCTTGGCCTCGATCGCGGACTGCACGTCGGGCATGTTGGTGCCGTTGACGTAGAGGTTGTCGACCTTGCCGGCGAAGGTGGCCGCGACACCCTCGCAGCGCTGCTCGTGGCCGACGTTGCCCTGCTCGTGCAGGACACAGACGGCCTTCTTCCGGCCGCGCCGGTTCAACTCCTCCCCGACGGCCTCGCCCGCGATCGTCTCGTCCTGGCCGATGTGGGTGAGCGCACCGAACGCCTCGGACTCGGCCGAGCCGGAGTTCACCGTGATCACGGGGATGCCGGCCTTGACGGCACGGGCGACCGCGGCCTTCAGGGCGTCGGGCTTGGCGAGGGTGACGATGATGCCGTCGACCTTCTTGTCCACCGCCGCGTCCACGAGCTGGGCCTGCTGCTGGGCCTCGTCGTCGTGGGAGTACAGGAAGTCGATGTTGTCCTTGAGGGCGGCCTGCTCGGCGCCGCTCTGGACGATGTCCCAGAAGGTGTCGCCGTCCCCCGAGTGCGTGATCATCGCGAAGGTCCAGCGGGGGGTGTTCACCGCCGCCCCGCCCTGCGCCGCCGCGGCCTCGTGGGCGTCCTCCGCGCGTCTGCCTCCGGTGCTGCTGCACCCGGCGAGGGACATGCAGAGCACCCCCGCCAACGCGATCCCTGCCCAGGTCCGAAACGGTGCCACGAGGCCGTGCCCTTCTTGCCGTGTTCTGTCGTACCCACACGTCCGGTGACCGCTCACCGGACGCAAACGCCCCAGTATCGAACACGTGGATCACGAGACCCACGGCCGGGGACCGCGAGGCGGTCATCTTGTCCGAACATCCAGTCAATGTGCCGTGACCGTGCGAGCCCGCGAGCCGCGCGCGAGTCGCATGCGGGCCATAGGCCGAGGCGGTCTCTTGAGAGATGGATCTCGGGATCGCCAGGAGCGCCCCTTTCACCGCTTCACTTTCACCCTCACCGGCGCCGCGAGGGCCGCCTCAGCCCGCTGCCCGGACCCCTCACATCCGCCCACCGGACCGCACGCGCTTCGGTGCCGGGCCGCACCCCCTTCGCTGCCGGGCCGCACCCCCTTCGCTGCCGGGCCGCACCCGCTTCGCTGCCGGGCCGCACCCGCTTCGCTGCTGGGGCGCGTCAGGAACGCTGCTGGGCGTCGCCATGTCCGCTGCCGGGCGTGCGTGCATCATGTCCGCTGCCGGGCGCTCGGGCTCGGCGGCGCAGTGGCGCGACGGCGCGACGCGGTGGCGACGGCAGCGCGACAGCGCGGCGACGGCGCGGCGCGCGGCGACGGCGGGTGCCCGACCACCGCCGGGTCGCCTCGGACCGCTCCGGGCTGTTTCGGCCGCTTCCGGCTGCTTCCGTATGCTTAGACCCTTTTAGACCGCTTCAGGGCGCTTCAGGGCCGTACGAGCAGCTGGAACTCGAACGAGTAGCGCGTCGGGCGGTAGATGTGGTCGCCGAACTCGACGGCGCGGCCCGTGTCGTCGAAGGTCGTGCGTTGCATGGTGAGCAGCGGGGCGCCCTCGTCCTCCGCGAGCCGCTCGGCCTCGGCGGCGGTGGCGGCGCGGGCGCCGATGGACTGGCGGGCGCTGTGCAGGGTGATCCCGGCCGCCCGCATCAGGCGGTACAGGCCCGTGGCCTCCAGCTGTGCCGTGTCCAGGTCGAGCAGGCCGGAGGGCAGGTGGTTGCACAGGTACGCCATCGGCTCGCCGTGCGCGAGGCGCAGCCGCTCCACGCGCTGCACCTCGCTGCCCTCGGCGACCCCGAGGGCCGCCGCGACCTCCGCGGTCGCGGGGACGACGGTGTTGACCAGGACCGTGGTGGCGGGGCGCTGGCCGGCCGCCTCCAGGTCGTCGTAGAGGCTGCTGAGCTCCAGCGGACGCTTGACCTGGCTGTGCACGACCTGGGTGCCGACGCCGCGGCGCCGCACCAGCAGCCCCTTGTCGACGAGGGACTGGATCGCCTGGCGGACGGTCGGACGGGACAGGCCGAGCCGGGCGGCGAGCTCGATCTCGTTGCCCAGCAGGCTGCCGGGCGTGAGTGATCCGTGCTCGATGGCGGCCTCGAGCTGCTGGGACAGCTGGAAGTACAACGGCACCGGGGAGTTCCGGTCCACACGGAGTTCCAGCTGCACGGTCGGGTCCACTTCTGGTTTCGGCACGGGCCGAGCGTAGCTCCGTGGCGTGTTGACGGGAAGTTGTGTAGTTCGATTGTCCGGACATACGCATTGACAGCGTGCGGACTCCGACGCCACCGTGATGACATGCGCATCGGGGTCATCGGGACGGGCCGCATCGGCACCATTCATGCGAACACGCTCAGCCGTCACCGCGAGGTGGGATCCCTCATCCTGACGGACACGGAGCCCGTGCGAGCCCAGGAACTGGCGCTCCGGCTGGGCGAGACGGCCGCTCCCGGGGTGGACGAGATCTTCCGTTGGGGCGTGGACGCCGTGGTGATCACGACGGCGACCTCGGCCCACGCCGAACTGATCGGCCGGGCTGCGCGCTCCGGACTTCCGGTCTTCTGCGAGAAGCCCATCGCGCTGGACCTGGCGGGCACCTTGGCGGCGATCGCCGAGGTCGAGGCTGCGGGAACGGTCCTTCAGATGGGTTTCCAGCGCCGCTTCGACGCCGGTTACACGGGAGCGCGGGAGGCGGTGCGTTCCGGGCGGCTCGGCCGGCTGCACACCGTGCGGGCGGTCACGTCCGACCAGTCGCCGCCACCGGCCGCGTGGCTCCCGGTGTCCGGGGGCCTCTTCCGGGACGCGCTGATCCACGACTTCGACGTGCTGCGCTGGGTGACCGGGCGGGAGGTGGTCGACGTGTACGCCGCCGGATCGGACGCCGGGCCCGCGATGTTCCGCGCGGCCGGGGACGTGGACACGGCGGCCGCGGTCCTCACCCTCGACGACGGCGCCCTCGCCACCGCCACGGCGACCCGGCTGAACGGCGCGGGCTACGACGTCCGGATGGAGCTCGCCGGGGAGCTCGACCAGATCGTCGTCGGCCTGGACGACCGCACCCCGATCGCCTCGACCGAGCCGTCGGGGCCGCCGGCCGCGGACAAGCCGTGGACCGGCTTCCTGGAGCGCTTCGGCCCCGCGTACGAGGCGGAGCTGAACGCGTTCGTGGAGGTCATCCGGGGAGTGCGGCCCAACCCCTGCGACGGGCGCGAGGTCCTCCAGGCGCTGCGGATCGCGGAGGCCTGCGAGGTGTCCCGGCGGGAGCGGCGGGCGGTGGCGCTGGCGGAGATCCCGGGGGCGGAGCCGGCCGCACAGGGAGCGTCGTCGGCACCGGGCGGGTACGAGGTCCACCGCTCGGTGTGAGCCGCCCCCGGCCGTCTCACCAGCGCACCGGCAGACTGCGCATCCCGCGCATCAGCATGCCTGGCAGCCACTCGCCCGGCGGGCCGTCCGGGGTCAGACCGGGAGCGCGGTCCAGGAGGGAGCGAAGGGCCGTGCGGGCCTCCAGGCGTGCCAGGGGCGCGCCCAGGCAGAAGTGGATGCCGTGGCCGAAGGCGAGGTGACCGCGCGGGTCGCGGCGGACGTCGTAGTGGTCGGGGTCCGGGTAGCGCAGCGCGTCGCGGTCGGCGGACGCGAGGCCGATCAGCACCGGATCGCCCTTCTCGATCGTCACACCCGCGATCTCCAGGGGCTCGACGGCGAAGCGGTAGGTGGCGTTCTCCACCGGGCCCTCCCAGCGCAGGGTCTCCTCCACCACGCCGTCGAGGAGGGCCGGGTCGGCGCGCACCGCCGCGAGCTGGTCCGGGTGGGTGAGCAGAGCGTGGACGGCGTTGGTGACGAGGTTGACCGTGGTCTCGTGGCCGGCGATGAGCAGGAGGAACGCCATGCCGCGCAGTTCCTCGGCGGAGAGCCGGTCGCCGTCCTCGGCGGTGGTGCGGATCAGGTCGCTGAGCAGATCACCGCCCGGCCCGGCGCACCGCTTGTCCTCGATCAGCTCGGCGAGGTAGGCGCCCAGCCGCACGAACGCGTCGTGGCCGTGGTCCGCGCCGGTGGGGGCGACCACCTCCGTCGACATCTCGCGGAAGACCGCGCGGTCGATCTCCGGGACACCGAGCAGCTCGCAGATGACCGTGATGGGCAGCGGGTAGGCGAAGGACTCCACGAGGTCGGCGCGGCCGCGCGGCAGCATCGCGTCGAGCAGGTCGTCGGTGATCTGCTGCACGCGCGGGCGCAACGCCTCCACGCGGCGCATGGTGAACGCGCGCGAGACGAGCGAGCGCAGCCGCGTGTGCTGCGGCGGATCGCTGATCAGCATGTGCTTGCCGATCACCTGCTCGTCCAGGAACACCGCGCCGATCCGCTCACCGTCCTTGACCAGCCGGGGGTCGGCGAGCGCGGCGCGCGCCTCCTCGTACCCCACGACCAGCCAGGTCGCGTAGGTCTCGTCGGAGCCGGGCGGGCGCACCAGGTGCACCGGGCCACGCTCCCGCAGGCGCGCGTACACCACGTGCGGGTCACGCCGGAACTCGTCGCCGAACGCCCCCAGGTCGATCACTTCGGTCATCTCGCTCCCCCTCCCGTCACACAGTCAACGCGCGCGTGGCCCCGCTAGTGCCCGTCCCCCGCGTCCTCGTCGAGAAGTCCCGCGTCGTACGCCAGCAGCGCGATCTGCACCCGGTTGTTGAGGTCCAGTTTGGCCAGGACGCGGGAGACGTGGGTCTTGACGGTGGCGACGCTCATGAACAGTCCGGCGGCGATCTCCGCGTTGGACAGGCCGCGGCCCACGGCGACGGCGACCTCGCGTTCGCGCTCCCCCAGGGCGGCGATCCGGGCACGCGCGCGCGTACGCCGGGTGTCGGCGGCGGAGCCCGCCGCGTGGGCCATCAACTGGCGGGTGACGGTGGGCGACAGGACGGGGTCGCCGGCCGCGACCCGGCGCACCGCGTCGAGGATCTCGGCGGGCGGAGTGTCCTTGAGGACGAAGCCCGCGGCGCCCGCGCGCAGCGCCCGCAGCACCTGCTCGTCGGCGTGGAAGGTGGTGAGGACCACGACCTGCGGGGCGTCCTCGCGGGCGCGCAGCCGCTCGGTGGCGGTCAGACCGTCCACCGACGGCATCCGGATGTCCATCAGGACCACGTCCGGGCGGGTGCGGTCGACGACCGCCTCGACCTCGCCGCCGTCGGCGGCCTCACCGACGATCTCGATGTCGTCGGCGCCGCCCATCATGAAGGACAGCCCGGCGCGCACCAGCGGGTCGTCGTCGACGAGGAGCAGTCTGATCGCAGTCATGGGGCTTACGAAATCACGTGCGGAGCCGGTGAGTTGCCCACACGGCGCCCGTAACTCCCCGGCTGCCTCGGCGAGGACACGGTCTGCGCCACCGGCTTCCGGGCCGCACCGGCCCCCGCGTGTCCGAGCCGCGACCGCTTCGCGCCGTCGAACCGCCCGGGCGTCGCGGCGGATAGCCGTAGCCGGTCGCGGCGGGTTCGCGGCACGGCGGGTGCCCATCGCGGCGGATTCGCGGCACGGCGGATTCCGGTCCCCGCGCGACGGGTCAGCGGCGGGTTCCCCGCGCATGTCGCCACCCCGGTTGTCGTCCGGACGGCTCGTCCTAGGCGGGCCACGGCAGCCACGCACGGACCTCGAACCCGCCGTCCTCCCGTGGCCCGTACAGCAGGCGGCCGCCGGTCAGCGTCGCGCGTTCGGTGAGGCCGATCAGGCCCTGACCGGAGCCCGGGACCAGTGGTACGTCGCCCTCCGGCGCCGGGTTGCGGACGGTCACGGCGAGGCCCTCGCCGGGGCCGCCGGCGACGGTGACCGCGGCCTCCGCGCCCGGCGCGTGCTTGCGGACGTTGGTGAGGCACTCCTGGGCGATGCGGTACGCCGTGCGGCCGACGGAGGCGGGGACCGCGGCCGGGTCCGTGACCCGCTGGTCGAGCATGACCTTCATGCCGGCCTCGCGGGACTCGGCGACCAGCGCGTCCAGGGCGGCCAGGGTCGGCTGGGGCCGGCCCGGCTCGTCGGGCTGCCCGGCCCGCAGGACGCCGATGATCTCCCGCAGGTCCTGGAGGGCCTCGTGGGCGCTCTCCCGGATGACTCCGGCCGCCCGTGCGATCTCCTCGCGGGGCGCGTCCGGCCGGAACTCCAGCCCGCCCGCGTGCACGCTGAGCAGGGTCAGCCGGTGGGCGAGCACGTCGTGCATCTCCCGGGCGATGGCCTCGCGGGCCAGCCGCTGCGCCTGCTCGGCACGCAGCCGCGCCTCCGTCTCCGCGCGCCGGGCCCGGTCCCGCAGGCTGAGCATGAGCTGCCGCTTCGACCGGACGAACAGGCCCCAGACGATGATCGTGACGGTGAGCAGCACGGTCCACACCAGCGCCGGCCCGTACTCCAGGTCGGGATCCGGGCGCACCCACATCAGCACCGGGATCAGCACGAGCTGGATGCCTCCGACCCACGCGACGTACCGGAAGGGCCGGTGCACGGCGAGGGTGAACAGGGCGACCGTGCCCGCGCCGGCCGAGGTGGTGGAGAGAAAGCCGAGGGGGACGGTCGCGGCGGCCAGGGCGAGGGGCATGCGGCGGCGCAGCCAGACCGCGGCACACGACAGCGCGCCCAGAAGCTGGTCGGCCACGACTACGGCGTGCGGGAGCTCCTGGTCGTCGGAGAGCGTGTCCGCCACCGCCAGGCCGATGGCGACGGCCAGCAGGAAGCAGGAGAAGTCGACGATCCAGTCGCGTACGGTGCGCCGCGGACGACGGCGCCCGGCCTGCCCGGCGTCCGGGTCCAGCTCGACGGCCACGGCGGACGGCAGCAGCCACCGGCGCCCAGGGAAGGCCGGCACCGTCGCCATCGTCTGCTCGTCGCCCCTCATGGCCGACAAATCTACGCAGCGGGGACCCGCGCCACCTCTGTCCCGACGGGATCGGCGACCAAAGCGGCAGGACCGCCTACCGAAGTCGCGGGAAGGCCTACCGAAGTCACTTGCAGGCCTGCCGAAGTCGCCATCAGGCGTGCCGAGTTCGCCATAAGGTCTGCCCGATCTGCCAAAGGCCTACGGAAGTCGACGGTGGCCCTGCCGAAGGTCGGGGCCTGTCCTGCCGCGGACCGACCGGGCGGCGACTTCCGGTGCGGGGCGGTCGGACGCGGGCGAGCCTTCCGCCGGAGAGGTCTCGCCCCGCGGCCGATGCGTGTGGGGGGACCGCGGGGCGAGGGTCCTGGGCATGAAGCAACTGCTGGAGGTACTCGGTTTCCTCGCCCTGGTGCAGGGCGTCGCCGGCCTGGTGCACGAGTTCACCGACTGGGACTGGGGGCTCGTGCAACGGCTCGACTTCCTCGACGGCTACGAGGTCTACGCGAGCATCGCGCTCCTGGTGCTCTCGTTCGCCCTGTTCGCCGCCGCGGAGAGCCGCAAGCCCGGCTGAGCGCTCGCCGGACCTCGGGTCAGGTGACCGGAGCCGGGCGGCTCAGCAGTCGTGGTCGATCAGGTCGAAGCTCGCGTAGTGGTCGGCGGTGTAGTAGTCCTCCTCGTACTGCTGACCGGTGACGATACGGCGCGCGCCGCGCGTGGAGGAGCCCGGCGTCGTGACCGTGTACTCGTGGTCCTACGTCGGCGTCGCCCTCGACGGCCGCATCGCCGGCCCCGGCGGCGAGTTCGACTTCTTCCCCCAGGGGGACGCGCAGCAGGCCGCCGCCTACTCCTCCTGGATGAACACGCTGTACCCGGAGACCGTTCCGACCGCCTACCGCACCGCCGCCGGCGTCGCCGACGCACCTGCTCGGCGCTTCGACACCGTCGTCATGGGTCACGGCACCTATCGGCCCGCCCTCGAGCAGGGGATCGGCAGTCCGTACGCGCATCTGCGCCAGTACGTGGTCTCCAGCACGCTCGAGACCGATGTCGATCCGGCTGTCACCGTTGTACCGGGCGACCCACTCGCCCTCGTCCGCGACCTCAAGCGGGAGGACGGCACAGACCTGGACGTCTGGCTCTGCGGCGGCGGGAGGCTCGCGGGCGCCCTCCTGCCCGAGATCGACGAACTGCTCTTCAAGAGCTGTCCGGTGGTCGCCGGCGCCGGGGTCCCGGCCGTCAACGGCGCCTTCGACCCCACCGTCTTCGACGTCTCCGAGCGCACGGCCTTCCCCAACGGCATCACCCTCACCCGCCTCACGCGCCGCTGATCCGTGCGGGATCACCTCGCGGACCGGATGAGGACGGCCCAAGGCGAAGTACCGCGAGGTGGACGGTGGCGCTCTTGTCCTCCCGCACCCCTGCGACCACCACCGCTGCCACACCGCACTCGCAGTCCGGCCACCCATCGGCCCCACGAACAACGCTGCGGGTCACCGCACCTGGCCGTTGTCCGGAAGTTCGTACGAACCGTAGCGGGGGCGGCCGTCCAGTGCGTACGTCTGGATGGAGACGCCCGCGGCGGTGATGCGTCCGCCGGTGTGCCGGAACGCGGTGGGCAGGGTGCCCTCGGCGAACAGGCGGCGGCCGGCGCCGAGCACGACCGGGAACGTCAACAGGTGAAGGGTGTCGACGAGGTCCAGCGCGAGGAGGGTGTGGGCCAGGGCGCCGCTGCCGTGGACCTGGAGCTCGCCGTCGGTCCGCTCCTTGAGGGCGGTGACCTCCTTGGCGAGGTCGCCGTGGATCGCGGTGGTGCCGGCCCAGACGGGGTCGGCGAGGGCCGTCGAGGTGGCCACGTATTTCGGCAGCCCGTTCAGCTTGGAGGCGACGGGATCGGCCGGGTCGGTCACCTTCGGCCAGTACGCGGCGAAGATGTCGTAGGTGCGGCGGCCGAGGAGGAAGGCGCCGACGCGCTCGAAGACCTCGTTGACGAACCGGCCGAAGTCGTCGTCGCCGTACGGGACGCTCCAGCCGCCCTGCTTGAAGCCGTCCCTGGTGTCCTCGTGGGGACCGCCGGGTGCCTGGTAGACGCCGTCGAGGGTGACGAAGCTGGTGAGGACGAGCTTGCCCATGGCGGGTGCCCTCCTTGCTGCTGCTCGGGGTGGGATCCACTGTCATCAGGGCAGACCCCGCCCGGCCCCGCAACTCATCGGCGCGTCCGGCGTGTTTCGGCCTGGCGGTTCGGTCGGGGCAGTCCGGCCGGTGCGGGTTCGGCCAGAGCACCCCGCCCGTGACGTGGATGTCCGTTCGCCGCCAGCGCTCGCGTCCGGCCGGCGGTGGGATGGGCCCATGACGATTTCGAACGGAACCACGACGGTGAACGGGACCCTCGACGGCAAGGTGGCCCTCGTGACCGGCGGTAGCCGCGGCATCGGCGCGGCGACGGCGCTACGGCTGGCGCGGGAGGGCGCGGACGTCGCGCTGACGTACGTGAACGGCAAGGAGGCGGCTGAGGGCGTCGTACGGAGCGTGGAGGCCCTCGGGCGCCGCGCGGTGGCCCTGCGCGCGGACTGCGCGGACGCCGGCGAGGCGGCGGAGGCGGTGAGGCTCGCGGCGGAGGCGATGGGCGGGCTGGACGTGCTGGTGAACAACGCGGGCGTCGGGGTGCTCGGGCCTCTGCGGGAGCTGTCGCTCGCCGAGGTGGACCGGGTCCTCGCGGTGAACGTGCGCGGGGTGTTCCTCGCCTCGCAGGCCGCGGCCGGTCACCTGCGGGACGGGGGCCGGATCATCACCATCGGCTCCTGCATGGCGCAGCGGGTGCCGGGGCCGGGCGGGACGCTCTACGCGATGAGCAAGTCGGCGCTGGTGGGACTGACCAAGGCGCTGGCCCGGGAACTCGGGCCGCGCGGGATCACGGCCAACATCGTCCATCCCGGCCCGATCGACACGGACATGAACCCGGCGGACGGGCCGTACGCGGCCGGCCAGGCGGCGATGACCGCGGTGGGGCGGTTCGGGGCGGCCGAGGAGGTCGCGGCGACGGTCGCGCATCTGGCGGGCGCCGCGTACGTCACGGGTGCCGAGGTCGCGGTGGACGGGGGCCACGCGGCGTGACGCCGTGAGACGTCCCTCGCCCCCGCCGCCCTCTCCGTCCCCGACCCGGGGCGGCACCGGGTCGTCGGCGATATGCGACCGCAACGGGCAGGCAGCGAGACTCTTTGATCGCTGCCCTGGGCCGACCGTGTCGGAGCCGTCCTGGACGGCTCCGTGCACGGGGCCGAACCCGCGGCAGTTCGCCGAGTCGCACACCGCTTCGCGGCGCGAGGGCGCCGGTCCGGTGCCAGGGTGCTCCGGGTCGGCGCCCTCGCGGCCCTGAGCGGACGGACGAACGATCCACGTCCAGGGGGCGCCGGCCCCGCCCCCGGCGCAGGGGCGGAGCGCCTGCGGCGGGACGGGAAGGAGCGGCGGGGCGAGGGAGGGTGCGGGTCAGCCGCCCAGTTCCTGGTGTCGCGCCGCCAGGCGGCTCGCGCCCTGTTCCGTCAGTGAGCCGAACAGGCGCAGCCGGGAGATGCCGCCGTCGGGGAAGATGTCCACGCGCGCGTGCGTCCCCACCGCCGGCTCGGGCAGGACGAAGCGGTGGTTGGTGTCGGGTTGGAGGCGGGTCCGCGGGAGGATCTCGCGCCACTCGCCGGCGCCGCTGCCGTCGGTGTCCCTCACCGACACCGACGCCCATCCGGCGCTGTTGCCCTTCAGGTACGCCGTGTCGATCTCCAGGGCGCGGATGTGGGCCTGGGCGGCCAGCCGGTAGCGGATCCAGTCGTGACCCTGGTCGCGCCGGCGGCGCGTCTCCCAGCCGTCGTCCATCTTGCGGGAGCGGCCGGGCTGGATGGTGTTGGTGGCGGGCGAGTAGAAGAGGTCGGAGGCGTCCTCGACCTGGCCGCCGTTCTCCAGGGCGACGACGTCGAAGGTGCCGAGGGCGGAGAGCCAGGCGGGGTCGGGGACGACTTCGCCGTACACGCGCAGGCGGGCTATGCCGCCGTCGGGGTGCTGGTTGACCCGCAGATGGGTGAAGCGCTGCTCGACCGCCACCGGGAAGCCGTTCGCCGCGTGCCCGCCGACCGGTGTGCGGGGGACGAGCGTCGTCCACTTCACGTCGTCCCCCAGCAGTTCCTCGGGGGAGGGGGAGCCCGGGACCGAGGTGCCCTCGACGGACACCGCCTGCGGGTAGTTGCCACGGAAGTGGGCCGTGTCGACGACGATGCCGCGGATCACGCCGGGCGCGCCGAGCCGGACCAGCGCCCAGTCGTGGTCGTCGGCCGTGGGCCAGGGGTGGTCGGCCGAGGCGCCGCGGCGCCGACGCGTCTCCCAGCCGTCCATGATCTTGCCCTTGTGGCCGAAGTGCTCGGGGTCGAACTCCGCGCGCCCGGGCACGAGCAGGTTCTCCCGCTGGGCGAAGAACTCGTCGTTGGCGGCGATCACTCCGGCGCCGAGCTGCCGGTCGGCGAGGTTGGCGTGCTGGGTGAAGGGGAAGTCGGCGGTGCGGTAGTCCGCGTAGGGGTCGCCGCCGCCGTAGGGGTTCGCGTCGCCGGTGAAGCCGGTTGTCGCCGTCACGGTGATCAGGTCTTCCTTTCGGGAGTCGGGCCGCTGCGGGTGCGGCGCGGGTGGTCAGTGGGGGCGCGTGAGCAGCCGGCCCTTCGGGTCGGTGAACTCGCCGTCCGCGACGATGCGTTCGCCGCGCAGCCAGGTGGACTTCACGACGCCGTACAGCGTCCTGCCGGCGTACGCGGTGACGCGGTTGCGGTGCTGGAGGGCCGCCGGGTCGACGGTGAAGGTGTCGTCGGGGGCGAGGACGGCGAAGTCGGCGTCGCGGCCGGCCTCGATGGCGCCCTTGCGGTCGAGGCCCACGAGGGCCGCCGTGCGCGTGGACATCCAGCGGACCACGTCCTCCAGTCCGTGGCCGCGCCTGCGCGCCTCGGTCCACACGGCCGGCAGGCTGAGCTGGAGTCCGGAGATGCCGCCCCAGGCGGTGGCGAAGTCGCCGGTCTTGAGGTCGGCCGTGGACGGGGAGTGGTCGGTGACCACGCAGTCGATGGTGCCGTCCGCCAGTGCCTGCCAGAGCAGGTCCTGGTTGGCGGCCTCGCGGATGGGCGGGCAGCACTTGAACTCGCTGGCGCCGTCCGGGACTTCCTCGGCGGTGAGGGTGAGGTAGTGCGGGCAGGTCTCGACCGTGATGCGCACCCCCTCCGCCTTCGCGGCGGCGATCAGCGGCAGCGCGTCGCTGGAGGACAGGTGCAGCACGTGCACGCGCGCGTGCAGGCGTTTCGCCTGGGCGATCAGGTTCGCGACGGCGGTGTCCTCGGCGTCGCGGGGGCGGCTGGCGAGGAAGTCGGCGTACCGGGGGCCGCCCTGCTGCGGGGCGGCGTCGAGGTGGTGCGGGTCCTCGGCGTGCACGATCAGCAGGCCGCCGAACCCGGCGATCTCGGCGAGGGACCGCGCCAGCCGGTCCTGGTCCAGGTGCGGGAACTCGTCCACGCCCGACGGGGAGAGGAAGGCCTTGAAGCCGAAGACGCCGGCGTCGTGCAGCGGGCGCAGGTCCTTGACGTTGTCGGGCAGGGCGCCGCCCCAGAAGCCGACGTCGATGTGCGCCTTGTCGGCGGCCACCTCCCGCTTGGTGCGGAGGTGGTCGACCGTGGTGGTCGGCGGGAGGGAGTTGAGGGGCATGTCGACGAGGGTGGTGATGCCGCCGGCCGCCGCCGCGCGCGTGGCGGTCCAGAAGCCCTCCCACTCGGTGCGGCCGGGGTCGTTGACGTGCACGTGGGTGTCGACCAGGCCCGGGAGCAGGACGTCGTCGCCGAGGTCCTCCAGGCGGGCGCCCGGCGGTACGTGGGCGTCGTGCGGCAGGACGGCCGTGATCGTGCCGGCGGCCACGGCGACCGAGGCGGCCCGCGTCCCTTCCGGTGTGATGACGCGCGTCGAGCGCAGCACCAGTTCAGCGTCGGACACCCGGACCCCTCTCTGCCGCCGTTCTGCTCACGGGAGGCGTGATGTACCCCCGCGCAACTTCCACGCAACGGAATTCAACGTTCTGTTGAAGGAGTCTTCATCCCTCGGCCGCGCGCCGTCAAGGGCTCACGTCTCCACAGTGCACCCGCCGGCGCCGATCTGGACGTTTCCGTAAAGCGGAATTAGACTTCCGAGAAGCAGAACGTAGTGACGCACAAGCGAGGAGTCAAACGACCGCCGGGTAGGCTTCAGCTCTTCCCGCCAGTCCCGAAAGGAACGCGCCGTGCCGACGTCCAGCGCCAGCACCAACGACTCCGCCAAGTCCGCCGGCGGAGGGGTCCAGTCCCTCGAGCGCGCCTTCGACCTGCTCGAGCGGATGGCGGACGCGGGCGGCGAGGTCGGCCTGAGCGAGCTCTCCGCGAGCAGTGGGCTTCCACTCCCCACCATCCACCGCCTGATGCGCACCCTGGTGGCCTGCGGGTACGTCCGCCAGCAGCCCAACCGCCGGTACGCGCTCGGCCCGCGCCTGATCCGCCTCGGCGAGTCCGCCTCCCGGCTGCTGGGCACCTGGGCCCGCCCCTACCTGGCCCGCCTGGTCGAGGAGACCGGCGAGACGGCGAACATGGCCCTGCTGGACGGCGACGAGATCGTGTACGTGGCGCAGGTGCCGTCCAAGCACTCGATGCGCATGTTCACCGAGGTCGGCCGGCGGGTGCTGCCGCACTCCACGGGCGTCGGCAAGGCCCTGCTCGCCGGCTTCCCGGACGAGGAGGTGCGCGCCCTGCTGCAGCGCACGGGCATGCCCGCCGCCACCGAGAAGACGATCACCACCCCGGACGGCTTCCTGGCGGCTCTGAAGGACGTGCGCGGCCAGGGCTACGCGGTCGACGACAACGAGCAGGAGATCGGCGTCCGCTGCCTGGCGGTCCCCGTCCCCGACTCCCCCACGGCCGCCGCCATCTCGATCTCCGGCCCGGCCGGCCGCGTCACGGAGACGGCGACCGAGAGAATCGTGCCGGTGCTCCAGCAGGTCGCGGCGGAACTGTCCACGGCGCTGGCGAATCCGGGCCCGGCGCTCTGAGGGCCTGCCGTTCGGATCACGCGGCGGACGCGGCGCCGAACAGCACGTCGCTTCCCCGCGACCTGCTCCGGACGACAGACCCGAGGGCAGCCGACGGCCCGGAGCGGCAGCCCCGGCTCACCCCCGCGGCGCCTCCCCGAACAGCTCCACCGCGTTCCGTACGTCCGACAGGCCCTTGGCCAGCGCGCTCACCGAGCCGATCGCGCCCGCGATCAGCAGCAGGGAGCGGCGCAGCCGGGGGATCTCCGGGATTCCGTGGGCGGCCATCGCGGCGAGGGCGGCGAGTTCCTCCTCGGCGATGACCCGGTCAGGGAACTCGGCCGGATGCGCGGCGAGTTCGCGGCGCAGCCGGGACACCGCGGTCCGCAGTTCCGCCACCCTCGGATCCTCGTCGCTGCCGGTCACTGGCCTCTGCCCCAAGCTCCGCAACACAGCTCTCCCCCCTGGCACGTCCTGGTGCGCAAGCGCATCGTGTCCCCACCCGGCATCCCCGTGGCGCTGGTCGGGCGCCGGGGGACGCGCGGGTCAGTAAACGCCACCGGCGGCGGGGGCGCCACCGCACGGACCGAAATTCAGCCCCGCGACACCGCGCGGCCGTCGCCGCGTCGGACAGGCAGCAGGTATGCAGAACATATGACGCACAAGGTGGACGAGGTCGCCGGGGTGCTCCTCGCGGCGGGAGGGGGGCGGCGCCTCGGCGGACGCCCCAAGGCACTGCTGACGCATCGGGGGCGGCCGCTCGTGGAGTACGCGGTGCAGGTGCTGCGCGCGGCCGGCTGCGCGCGCGTGCACGTGGTCCTGGGGGCCGCCGCCGACACCGTACGGGAACGGGCGCGGCTCGACGGGTGCGTGCTGGTCACCAACCCGGAGTGGGAGCGCGGCATGGGTTCCTCGCTGCGGGCCGGGCTGGACTCGCTCGCCGGGACGGGGGCGAGGGCCGCGCTGGTCTCGCTGGTCGACCAGCCGGGCATCGGGGCGGAGGCGATGGCACGGGTGCTCGGCGCGTACGGGGACGAGTCGTCGCTGGCGTCCGCCACCTACCGAGGGCTGCGCGGGCACCCCGTCCTCCTCGGCGCCGCGCACTGGGCCGGCGTCGCGGCGACTGCGACCGGCGACCGGGGGGCACGCGCCTATCTGAAGGCGCACGTCGAGGCGATCACGCTCGTCGAGTGCGGGGACGTGGCGCAGCCGTTCGACATCGACACCGCCGAGGACCTGGCGCACCTGGAGTGAACGAGGTGGCACGCAGAGCCATCTTGCCTCGACCCGGAGAATCTCGACATCAACAAACCATTGAACTTCCACAATGAGGAAACTAGTATCCACTGATCAGAAGCATTCGACAGCACCCGGACGGCGCTCGGCCGCTCCCCGGGCGCTCGCCGCACCCGCCCGGGTTACCTGGCACCCGGTGCCACGCTCGCTGAAGGAAGTGACAGCTCATGTCCGCACCAGCGCCGTCCCCGCTGGCCATCGTCGACGCCGAGCCCCTGCCCCGGCAGGAGGAGGTCCTCACCGACGCGGCCCTCGCCTTCGTGGCCGAGCTGCACCGCCGGTTCACGCCGCGCCGTGACGAACTCCTCGCCCGCCGCGCGGAGCGCCGCGCCGAGATCGCCCGCACCTCCACGCTCGACTTCCTCCCGGAGACCGCCGCCGTCCGCGCGGACGACTCCTGGAAGGTGGCCCCCTCCCCCGCGGCACTCGACGACCGCCGGGTGGAGATCACCGGCCCCACCGACCGCAAGATGACCATCAACGCGCTCAACTCGGGCGCCCGGGTCTGGCTCGCCGACTTCGAGGACGCCTCAGCGCCCACCTGGGAGAACGTGGTCCTCGGTCAGCTCAATCTGATCGACGCGTACACCCGGAACATCGACTTCACGGACGAGCGCACCGGCAAGTCGTACGCCCTGCGCCCGAACGAGGAGCTGGCGACCGTCGTCATGCGCCCCCGCGGCTGGCACCTGAACGAGCGTCACCTCGTCGACGGCGACGGCCGTCAGGTCCCCGGCGCCTTCGTCGACTTCGGGCTCTACTTCTTCCACAACGCCCAGCGCCTCCTCGACCTCGGCAAGGGCCCGTACTTCTACCTGCCGAAGACCGAGTCGCACCTCGAGGCCCGCCTGTGGAACGACGTCTTCGTGTTCGCCCAGGACCACGTCGGCATCCCGCAGGGCACCGTCCGCGCCACCGTGCTCATCGAGACGATCACGGCCGCGTACGAGATGGAGGAGATCCTCTACGAACTGCGCGACCACGCCTCCGGATTGAACGCCGGCCGCTGGGACTACCTGTTCTCCATCGTCAAGAACTTCCGTGACGGCGGCGCCCGGTTCGTCCTCCCCGACCGCAACGCGGTCACGATGACCGCGCCGTTCATGCGGGCGTACACCGAACTCCTCGTGCGCACCTGCCACAAGAGGGGCGCGCACGCCATCGGCGGCATGGCGGCCTTCATCCCGTCCCGGCGCGACGCCGAGGTCAACAAGGTCGCCTTCGAGAAGGTCCGCGCCGACAAGGACCGCGAGGCGAACGACGGGTTCGACGGCTCCTGGGTCGCCCACCCCGACCTGGTGCCGATCGCCATGGAGTCCTTCGACAAGGTGCTCGGCGACAAGCCCCACCAGAAGGACCGCCTGCGCGAGGACGTCGACGTCAGCGCGGCCGACCTGATCGCGATCGACTCCCTCGACGCGAAGCCGACGTACGACGGTCTGGTCAACGCCGTCCAGGTCGGCATCCGGTACATCGAGGCCTGGCTGCGCGGACTCGGCGCGGTCGCCATCTTCAACCTGATGGAGGACGCGGCCACGGCCGAGATCTCCCGCTCGCAGATCTGGCAGTGGATCAACGCGGGCGTCGAGTTCGAACGCGACGGGAAGACCGTGCGGGCCACCCCGGAGCTGGCCCGCGAGGTCGCCGCCGAGGAACTGCGCCGCATCCGCGCGGAGCTGGGCGAGGAGGCGTTCGCCGCCGGGCACTGGCAGCAGGCCCACGACCTGCTCCTTGAGGTCGCGCTCGACGAGGACTACGCCGACTTCCTGACGCTGCCCGCGTACCAGCAGCTCGAAGGCTGAGGGGCGGCGGCGCTCACCTGTCCGAGTGGCCCAGGGACTTCCCCGGGGCCACTCGGTCGCGTACGGCCTGCTTGACGGCCGTGGGCTCCGGGAAGCCCTGCTCGCGGCGGTCCCACACCACCTCGTCGTTCACGCGCACCACGAAGACCCCGCCCCTGCCCGGCCGCAGCGCCAGCTCCGTCAGCTCGGCCTCGAAGGTCGTGAGCAGTTCCTGGGCCAGCCAGGCCGCCCGGGGCAGCCAGCGGCACTGGGTGCAGTACTCGATCTCGACCCGCTGTGTGTCCGTCATCCCAGGTGCACCGACCAATCCTGTTCCGCCGCCGGCTTGCCGTGCAGGTCGGGGACCCGCTTGAGCCAGTCCGGGCGGCCCTGCTGGGTACGTGCCGCCCGGAGGGCCTCCTCGGCGGCGAGTTCCTCCCGGGAGGGGAAGTCGGTCGGCAGCCAGGCCGCGGAGGCCCGCACGCGCGCGTGGAGGTGGTCCACGTACGCCGTCCGGGCCTCGTCGGGCGTGGCGAAGGCGGGATCGTCCGCGAGCCAGGCGTCCGGCACCTCCGCGACGATCTCCCGCAGCAGCTCCCCGGTCACCTTCGGCGCCAGTTCCGCGTCGGCCGCCCGCACGTCGGGCGTGGAGTGGCCGAGGGCGTGGTGGCGGAAGTCGTAGGCCTTCGCGGGGTCGGAGCCGTCCCAGCGGTGGTGGAAGACGAGGGCGGCGCCGTGGTCGATCAGCCACAGGCGCGGCGGCACGGTCCCGGACGTCGGCCAGACCATCAGGTTGGAGCTGTGCACCGTACGGTCCACGTTCGCGGTGAGGGCGTCGAGCCAGACGATGCGGCCCGCCTCCGACGGGTCCACGGCGAACGACGAGGCGACCTCGGGGGTGAAGTCCTTCGCGCCCGGCAGGTAGTCCATGCCGAGGTTGACGCCCGCGCTGGCCCGGTGCAGCTCGCGCACCTCCTGGTGCGGTTCCCGCTCGGCGATCGCGGGGTCGAAGTGCACCAGGACCAGCTCGGGGAAGCGCAGGCCCAGGGCACGCGCCAGTTCGCCCACGATCACCTCGGCGACCAGCGCCTTGCGGCCCTGCGCGGAGGCGGTGAACTTCACGACGTACGTCCCGAGGTCGTCGGCCTCGACCACCGCGGGGACGGAGCCGCCGGATCGCAGGGGGGCGACGTAGCGGGTCGCGGTGACCTCGGTCAGCATGTTCCCGGCCCGTCCGACGCCGCGGTCCTGCAGTCCACGCTCAACTCCCGACGCACGCAGTGGGAGGACCTCGACCGGCGCGTCGGTCCCCCCGCCTCCTGGGCGGCCCGTCCACGACGGTGCGCCCCTTGCTCCCGGTTTTCCGGCATGCAGTGAGCATAAGCGCGGCGGCTCGGGCCCTCCTCGTCGGTCGGGGGGACGGCTCTACGGGGAGGCGTCGGTGGAGTGCAGGGGTCTGGTGGGCCACTCCAGCAGACGGGCGCCGATGGCCGCGGTCTGCAGGATGTAGCGCTGGGCCGGATCGGCCGGGTCGTGGCCGGTCAGGGTGTGGACGCGCTCCAGCCGGTAGGTCAGCGCGCGCACGCTCAGCGACAGGCGCCGGGCGGTCGCGGCGGCCACGCAGCCGGTGTCGAAGTAGGCGGTGAGGGTGTCGAGCAGCGGCCGTGCCCCGCCGCGTGCCTGTTCCAGTGGCCCCAGGGTGCTGTGGACCAGGTCGACCAGGGCCTGCCGGTCGCGCGCCAGGACGGGGAAGACCAGCAGGTCGGCGGCGCGCAGCAGCGGGTCGTCCAGGCCCATGCGCCGGGCCACGTCGAGGGCGTTGAGGGCTTCCTCGTAGCTGTGTCCGATGCCGATCGTGCCGGGCCGGGGCCGGCCGATGGCGACCTGGCTGCCGCCGGTGGCGGCGTAGGCGTGCTTGGCGAAGTGGGTGAGGACGTCGTCCTGGTCGCCGGGGGCGATGCACACCATCCGACCGTCCTTGGTGGTGAACAGGATGCGGCGGTTCTCGAAGCGTGCGAACAGGGCGCCCGCCACCTGCCGGGGTACGGGATCGGTCTCGTCGTACTTGTCGGGTCCCGCCGCGACGGCGACCGCGTGGGCGCGGGACAGGCGCAGCCCGAAGCGTTCGGAGCGGGCGGCGAGTCGGCCCGGGTCGCCGCGCCCCTGGAGCAGGTCGTCGATGAACTCGCGGCGGGCCGCCTCCTCCTTGCGGACGACGAGTCGCTGGGCGCGTTCGTAACCGTCGGCGAAGGCGTCCACGGCCTGCTCGATGACGGACAGGACGCTGTCCGGGTCCGCTTGTCCGGGCCGGCAGGCGCGGCCGGCCGCGAGGTGCGCGCGGATCAGGGGGCGCCAGCCGTGCCCGGCCTCGGCGGCCCGTGCGCCCAGGGCCCGCCGGGACTCGATCTCGTCGCGGGTCAGCCGGCGGCCCGTGGCGGCGGCGTCCGCCAGGATCCGCTCGAAGCCGTCCAGGTACGCCTCGGATGTGTGCTGGACAGTCATGTCCCCCCTCTTCGATCCCACGTCGTCGCGGGTGCGCGGCCTGCGGTGACGGGCGGACCTCCGGGCCCGGCCGGTGTCCCCGCTCACGCGCCGTGTTCCCCGTGTCCTGGTGCCGGCGTGCGCGACACGGCGGGCTCAGCGGGCTCGGCGGATGCGGCCGGTGTGGTCGTGTCGCGTGCCTGGCCCGCGGCGGGCGTCCGCCGACACGCCTGATCTTCACACACCCTTCCGGCAGCGGGCCCCGGCGATGATGAGCGGATGGACGTCACCGAGGTTCTCCTGCCCGGGATCGGGCTGCGGTACGAGTTCACCAACCATGAGGGCGACCTGGTCGGCATCGTCGCCGCACGGACGGGCTATTTCGAACTGGTCGTCTACGTGGGCGGCGACCCCGACGAGGCCCGGCCCGTGGTCCGGCTCGACAGCCAGGAAGCCGACACGGTCGCCGAGATCCTGGGCGCGCCGCGCATCGCCGAACGGTTCGCCGACCTCACCAAGGAGGTGCCCGGGCTGGTGTCCGGGCAGGTCGAGGTGCGCCCCCGAAGCCCGTTCGCGAACAAGCCCCTCGGCCGGACCCGGGCGCGCAGCCGGACGGGCGCCTCCATCGTGGCGATCGTCCGCGGCGAGGACGTGATCGCGTCACCGACGCCGGACCAGGTGCTCCGGGCCGGTGACGTACTGGTCGTTATCGGAACGGACGAGGGAATCGCCGGCGTGGAACAGATCGTCCGGGGCTGAGCGTGCGCACGCCCGTCACCCTGCTGCTGGAGCTCGGGATCATCCTGGCCGCCCTCAGCGTGCTCGGTGCCGCGGCGAGGCGCTTCACGCTGTCCCCCGTCCCGCTCTACCTGCTCGCCGGTCTGGCCATCGGCGAGGGAGGCATCGCGCCGGTCCCCGCGGCCGGAGAGTTCGTGGAGATCGGAGCGGGCATCGGCGTCGTCCTGCTCCTGCTCACCCTGGGTCTGCAGTTCTCCCTCACCGAGTTCACCAGCAGCCTGCGCCGGCACGTGCCCTCCGCCGTGATCGACCTGGTGCTGAACGCCGTGCCCGGCGCGGTGGCCGCCTGGCTCCTCGGCCTGGACGGCATCGGCATCCTGGCCCTGGCCGGCGCCACGTACATCTCCTCCTCGGGCATCGTCGCGCGGCTCCTGGCCGACCTGCGCCGTCTGGGCAACCGCGAGACCCCGGCCGTCCTGTCCGTGCTGGTCATGGAGGACTTCGCCATGGCGGCCTACCTGCCTCTGCTGGCCGTCCTCGCCTCGGGCGGCCCCTGGTGGCAGGCCGTCCTCGGTGTGCTGATCGCCATCGGCGCGGTCCTCGCCGCGTTCACCGCGTCCTACCGGTGGGGCCACCACCTCGGCCGGCTGCTCGCCCACCCCGACGCCGAACAGCTCATGCTGAGGGTGCTCGGCCTGACCCTGATCGTCGCCGCGCTCGCCGAACTCATCCACGCCTCGGCGGCGGTCGGCGCCTTCCTGGTCGGGCTGACCCTCACCGGCGAGACCGCCGACCGGGCCCGAGCCGTGCTCAGCCCCCTGCGGGACCTGTTCGCCGCGGTGTTCTTCCTCGCCATCGGCCTGACCGTCGACCCGGACGACCTCGTGCCGCTCCTGCCGGCCGCCCTCGCGCTGGCCGTGGTCACGACGGTGACGAAACTGGTCACCGGCCACTACGCCGCCTCCCGGGACAAGGTCGGACGCCGCGGCCGGCTCAGGGCCGGAACCGCGCTCGTCGCGCGCGGCGAGTTCTCCCTCGTCATCATCAGCCTGGTCGGCACCCTGCACGGCGGCCTCGTGCCCCTGGTCACCGCCTACGTCTTCATCCTGGCGGTCGCCGGCCCGGTCCTCACCCGGCTCGCCGGGCCCGTCCCCACCCGCGGTGCCCCCACGGCGGCCGGCGGCGCCGCGCAGCGAGGAGGCAGGCGTCCCTCGTGACAGGCCCGGCCGGTGCGGCGCCGGTGCCGGGGCCGGGACGCCCGGTGTCGAACCGGCCGACCACGGCCTCGACGGCGCCCCGGGGAATCGCGCGCGTACGGGCCCGGCATCGAACACACGGGAGAACTGCCGGAACGTGGCAATGCCGTCGCCGGGACCCGCATGTGAGCATGCGTTCACCGACGGGGTGACGGCACGGGGAGGCGGTGAGCGCGGATGGCCTGGTTCCTGGGTCTCGGCATCGCGGGGGTCGTCCTCCTCACGCCGTCCCTCGTCCTCGACGGGGTGATCGAGGGTTTCCTCGACGGCGTGGAAGCGCTGGACGGCGTCCTCGACGGGCTGCTGTCCCTCCCGGTCGTCGCCGGGTTCGTCTCGATGCTCGGCTTCTCGGGCGCGATCGTCATGGGCACCACCGGGCTGGGCGCGGTCGGCGCCGTCGCGGTCCGCGTGCCCGCCGGAGTCGCCACGGGCGGGCTCGCCTACCGGCTCGGTCGTGCGCTGACGCACGACCGTTCCGGGGCGGCTCCCCGGGGCGACGACCTGGTCGGCGCCCCGGGATCCGTGGTGACCGCGATCCCCGCGGACGGCTGCGGCGAGGTACTGGTGCGCCTGGCGGGACAACCGGTGAAGCTCGCCGCGAAGAGCCCGGCGGCTGTCGGGCGCGGCGCCGAGGTGTGGGTGGACCAGGTGCTGTCACCCACGGCGGGCTCCGTGCGCCCCGTCGAGCCGGCGAAGGCGTCGTCGTCGCTGTACCCGAAGCGCTCGAGGACCGGCTCCCCGTCCTGCAGCGCCTGTCGGCACAGCGCTGACGCACCGGGTCGTCCCCGGGCGCCCGCTCTCCTGGCGCCGAAGTGGTCCGGGTCGAGCTCCCCAGCTCCACCACCGGGGTCGACCTCGCCGACCTGCTGAAGGGGGTCACCCGGCGGGCCCTGCGCTGCCCGGCCCGCGGCCGCCGCTCCCGCCGAGGCCGACGGGAGGATCGAGGTCACCGGCTGACCGGCCGGTGGCGTGGGACGCCCGGACGGTCTCAGGAGCGTCCGGGCCGGCCCGGGGCGCCGCCCCCGACGGGGGTGGGGGCGGCGCCCCGGGCCCGGTGCGTCCGTCCGCGCGCTCCTCGCCCCGGTCGCCGGCGCCGCCCCCTGGACCGGGCCGGTGCGGGGTCGCGGACCGGCGTCCCGCCCGCGCGTCACGCTCGTCGGCGGCCGTCGGGCAGCCGGGACGGGGCGGGCAGGGCGTCGTCAGTGGCTTCCGGCGAGTTCGCCGCTGAGCCGGCCGTGGAGGTGCGCGGAATGCTCGTTCAGGCCGGTGATCTCCACGGTCTTGCCGCGCTGGGCGTACTTGGTCTCGATGGCGTCGAGGGCGGCCACGGAGGACGCGTCCCAGACGTGGGCGGCCGAGAGGTCGATGACGACCTTGTCGGGGTCGGTGGCGTAGTGGAACCGGCCGACGAGGTCGTTGGAGGAGGCGAAGAACAGCTCGCCGGTGACCCGGTACACCACGCCGGTGCCGTCCGGGTCGGTGACGGCGGTGACCTCGGCGAGGTGGGCGACGCGTTTCGCGAAGACCACCATGGCGGTGATCGAACCGACGACGACGCCGATGGCGAGGTTGTGGGTGGCGACCACGCACGCGACGGTGATCACCATGACGGTGATCTCCCCGGCCGGCATCCGCCTGAGGGTCTTCGGGGCGATGGAGTGCCAGTCGAACGTGGCGAACGACACCATGACCATCACCGCGACCAGGGCGGCCATGGGGATGTCGGAGACGACCGGGCCGAAGACGATGCACAGCACCATCAGCAACGCCCCCGCGAGGAAGGTGGACAGTCGGGTGCGCGCGCCCGACACCTTCACGTTGATCATCGTCTGGCCGATCATGGCGCAGCCGCCCATGCCGCCGAAGAAGCCGGTGACGATGTTGGCGACGCCCTGGCCGATCGACTCGCGCGTCTTGCTGGAGCGGGTGTCGGTGATGTCGTCGACCAGCTTGGCGGTCATCAGCGACTCCATCAGCCCGACCAGCGCCATGGCGAACGCGTACGGCGCGATCGTGGTGAGCGTGTCCCAGGTGAACGGCACGTCGGGCAGGCCGGGCACGGGCAGCGAGGAGGGCAGGGCGCCCTTGTCCCCCACCGTGGGCACGGCGATCCCGGCGGCGACCGTGACGACGGTGAGGACGACGATGGACACCAGCGGCGCGGGGACCACGGTCGTGATCCTCGGGAAGCCCACCATCAGGGCGAGCCCCGCGATGATCAGCGGGTAGACGGCCCACGGCACGTCCCGCATCTCGGGGACCTGCGCCATGAAGATGAGGAGGGCGAGGGAGTTGACGAAGCCGACCATCACCGAGCGGGGGATGAACCGCATCAGCTTCGCCACGCCCAGTGCGCCGAGGGCGATCTGGAAGACGCCGGCGAGGATCACCGCGGCGACCAGGTGGCCCAGGCCGTGCTCGCGGTTGAGCGGGGCGATGACCAGGGCGACGGCGCCGGTCGCCGCCGAGATCATCGCCCGTCGGCCGCCGACGACCGCGATGGTCACGGCCATGGTGAAGGAGGCGAACAGGCCGATCGCCGGGTCGACCCCGGCGATGATCGAGAAGGAGATCGCCTCGGGGATCAGCGCGAGAGCGACGACCAGCCCGGCCAGGACCTCGGTGCGCCACACCTTGGGATCGGTCAGCCAGTCGGGGCGCAGGCCGCGCAGCCGAGCGGAGGGGGACAGTGCGGAAGAGGACAAGAGGGCATCTACCTGTCGTACTGGGGCACACCCCTGGCACGGGAAGGGGCGCGCGGAAAGCGGCGCGGAAACGCCGAGCCGGCATTCCGCGGTCGGCCCGCTGGGGCGGGTCCGGAAGTCGAGGGGCCGGAGCCGGGCGGCACGCACACGGCTGCGCCGGGGCTCCGGTCAGGGGCGAAGGGTCACGGCGGACAGGCGGCGGCGCCGGGCACCATGGACTCGCGCACGCGTCTCTCCTGCAAGAGCTCGGGATTCTTCGCCGGGGGCGGCGTCGGCCCCGACACGGCAGCGGGCGGGTTCCGACGCCCGCACCGCACTGGCGCAGGGCGGCGCAGGCCGACCCTCACCGCATGCAACTCTACCTTAACGTTAGGGTAGGGATGGACGGGCCGCCGGGACGCGGGGCCGCCGGGAACGAGACGGGCCGGGAGCAGGGACGTGGACGACGCCAGGCACATGCAGATCGGCGAGGTCGCCGCACGGACCGAGCTGTCCCTGCGCACCATCCGGCACTACGAGGAGGCGGGCCTCGTCGTCCCCTCCGCCCGCTCCCAGGGCGGCTTCCGCCTCTACACGGAGGCCGACGTCGACCGACTGATGGTCATCCGGCGGATGAAGCCCCTCGGCTTCACCCTGGACCAGATGCGTGAGCTGCTGGCCGCCGTCGACCGCCTCGACGCCGGCGAGGTGGCCGCTCAGGAGCGGGAGGAACTCCTCCTGCGGGTGCGCGGCTTCGAGGAGACCGCGCAGCAGCGGGTGGCGGATCTGCGCACGCAGCTGGCCCGGGCGGAGGATTTCGCGGCCACGCTGAGCGAACGCCTCCGGAGGGCGACCGCGCCCGCGCCCACGCGTTCGGGTCACGTACCGGCCAGCGGGTTGGGGAGCGGCCGGTAGCGGGCGTCGGCGCCGTCCGCGTCCGTCCAGCGCAGCAGGAGGTTCGTCTTGCCGGGCAGGGTGGGCGCGGTCAGCAGGGCCCGGACCTCGGGGAGGTCGTGGCGGGCCAGCTCGCGGCGGACGGCGGGCCAGGGGTCCAGGCCGGGACGGCCTTCGGCCAGGGCTGCGGCGACCTCGGTGAGGTGGTTGACGACCAGGCAGTACACGAGCCGTTCCCAGCCCGCGGCGCGGTCCACGTCCGCCAGGAGCTTGACGCCCTCGGCGTCCCGGAAGAGGCCCTGCACGGGCGTCCCGCCGGCGTCGACGGCGACCAGCGTGTTCTGCAGGTGGGCCTCGAGGACGACGCCGTGGTCGGCGAAGGCGGCCAGCGCGGGGGGTACGACGGCGGCGAGGTACGCCTCCCACCAGCCGGCCGGGTCGGTGACCGAGGCCAGCGGACTGCCGGGCAGGCCGTCCACGAGGCTCGCGGCGAGCAGCGGGGTCGCGCCGGGCAGGAGGTGGCCACGCAGACCGTCGCGGACGAGGACGGCCAGTTCCTCGAAGGCGAAGGCGGCGGTGCGGTAGCCGCGGTCGCTCAGCCAGGCGGCCGGGCCGCCCGCCGCGGCGAAGGCCCGGGTGACGGCCGCGTCGGTCCGGCGGAGTTTCAGCAGGTCGTGGCGCCACAGCCGGCGGATGTCGTTGGTGATGCGCACGTCCAGGCTGAACTTCAGGAACAGGTCCCGCTCGGGCGTGTACACGGTGCGGATCGCGGCCGTCGGCCACGCCGGGGTCTCGGTGGCGCCGAGCCGGACCAGCCGGCCGTCGGCGAAGGCCTCGGCGAGCTCCCGGCCGGCCAGATCGAGCTGCCAGGGGTGGGCGGGCAGCAGCCGGTAGCCGGGCGGGGCCTCGCCCAGGGCGTCGAGCGCGGAGGTGTCGCCCTCCTCGACGACCAGGTCCTCGCGCAGGCCGAGCAGGACGAGCGGGAAGCGGGCGTGCGCCTCGGGGGCGTACGGCAGCCAGTCGGCGGGCGGGCCTCCGCCGCGTGCCTTGGGGGCGGGGTGGTGGGGGTGTCCGGTGACGAGGGACTGCTCGGAGCGCAGGTACGGGTCGTCGGGCGGGGTGGCACGCGCGCGTGCGGTGAGCAGGGCGGCGACCGCGTCCCTGCTGGCGAGCATCTCGGCGGTGAGTCGGTGGTTGGCGAGCCCGGTGTGGTGGCGCAGTTCCTCGGCCACCAGGGTGACGAGGGCGGTGTGGTCGAGGGGATGCCAGGCGCCGGCCGTGCGCACCTCGGGACCGGCGGGGCGGCGGGCGCCGCGGACGCGCACCACCCGGCCGGTGGGCAGCCGGTACACGAGCCGTCCGTCGCGTTCCGGCAGCGGTTCGGCGACCTCCCGCAGCAGGCAGTTCAGCAGGGGCGCGGCCGCGTGGGCGTCGGCGAGGCCGTCGACGCCCACGGGTCCGGTGTGGCCGGCCGGCGCCACGGTCGCGGCGGGCGGGGGGATGAGGTCCACGCGTTGCACTCGTTCCCTACGGTTCTTTCGGGCGGAGACGATCAGTATCGCTGGCGTCACGGCCCGCCCTGACGTCGTACTGACCCGAGGAGCCCGCCCGTGCACCGTTCCCCCACCGCCGAGGCCGAGTTGGCCGCCGAGCTCGCCGCCCTGCGCCCCGCGCTCGGTCCGCGGTTCGCGGCGGCGCTGCCCGGCGCCCGCGCGGCCGTGCTGACGCGTCTGTGGCGCGCCCTCGCCCATGAACCCCTGCCGTGGATCGCGCGCCGCGAACCGGGCCGGGAGGGCCTCACCCTGCACCTCCGCGACGGCCGGCGCCTGCACGGCCCGCACGCCGACCCCTACGCGACCGCCGGGTACGTGACCGAGGTACGCCTGGACGCCGGGGCCGGGGGCGGGGCCGGGGGCGGGGTGGCCGGCCGTGAGGCGGTGCACGTCGATCCCGCGCGGCTGATGACGGACCTCGCGGTGCCGCACGGCGGGAGCCTCGCGGACGAACTCGGGCACAGCACGGCGTCGCTGGCGCTGTCCCGGGCCGGGCACGCATCCTTCGGCCGTCACCCGAACGAGTGGCCCGCGCACGACTGGGAGTGGGAGCAGCGGGTGGTCGACGGCCACCCGTACCACCCGAACTGCCGTTCCCGGCCGGGTTTCTCGGTGGCCGAGCAGCTCGCGTACGCGCCGGAGCACCGGCCGCGCTCGGTGCGGCTGGGGCTGCTGCCGGTGCCGGCCGGTGAGTGCCTGGTGTCGGGGGTGTGGCCGTCGGAACTGCGGGACGGGGAGCGGGTGGTGATCCCGGTGCATCCGTGGCAGGCGCAGCACGTGCTCAAGCGGACGTGCGAGGAGGGGCTCGCGGCGCACCCGCTGATGTCGCTGCGCACGCTCGCGCTGCCGGACGGGCCGCACGTGAAGACCGCGTTGAGCGCCCGGCTGACGTCGTCCGTGCGGGACATCTCCGTCGGGTCGGTCACCGCCTCCGCGGCCCTGTCGGCGTTCGGGGAGACGCTGGCGGCCCGCACGGACGGCCTGCTGCACACGACCCGCACGCTGGGCGCGGTCACCGCCCGCACCCCCGACCTCGCGGCCCTGTTGCGCGAGTCGCCCGCCGTGTACGCGGCGCGCGGTGAGCACGTCGTCCCGGTGGCCGCCCTCGCCACCACGGAACTGCCCGCGCGGGCGGGCTGGCTGGCGGAGTTCGCGCGTCTCGCGCTGACCGTCGGGCTGCGGCTGCTGGAGCTCGGCGTGGCGCTGGAGGCGCACGGGCAGAACCTGTTGGTGGTCCTGTCGGCGTCGGGCGCCCCGCTGCGGCTGGTCTACCGGGACCTCGCCGACATCCGGGTCAGCCCGGCGCGGACGGCCCGTCACGGCCTGACGCTGCCCAAGTTGCCGGAGCGGATCCTCACGGACGACGTGACGGCGCTGCGGCGCAAGCTGTTCGGCTCCCTGGTGGCGGGCGCGCTGGCGGGGACCGCCGGAAGCCGGGAGGCACTGCGGGCGGCGCTGGCGGCGGCCGTGCGGGAGGTGCCGTCGACCGCGGACACCGCCGCGCTGTGCGAGGAGCCGCTGCCGGTGAAGGCGCTGACGCTGATGCGCCTGTCGCCCGGGGTGAGCGGGGACCAGTGGACGGAGCTTCCCAATCCGCTGGTGGCCGGGGAGGGATGACGGGCCGGGAGGTGAGGCCGGGCCCTGTTTTGTGACCGGGCGCCTCTGATCAATAGGATCCGCCGATGATCAGAAGACAACGGCTGGCGGCGGGCGTGGGCGCCCTGCTCGCCGCGCTCACGGCCGGGCTCGCGTTCCCGGCCGGGGCGGTCGCCGACGAGACCACAGCCAGCGCGCCGAAGGTGAACCTGGTCCTCGACGTCAGCGGTTCGATGCGGGCGAAGGACATCGACGGCGGGACGCGCATGGCCGCGGCCAAGCAGGCGTTCAACGAGGTGCTGGACGCCACCCCGGAGGAGGTCCAGCTCGGCATCCGCACCCTGGGCGCCGACTACCCCGGGGACGACCGCAAGACGGGCTGCAAGGACACCGCGCAGCTGTACCCGGTCGGCCCGCTGGACCGCACCGAGGCCAAGACGGCGGTGGCGACCCTGACCCCCACCGGGTGGACGCCGATCGGCCCCGCGCTGCTGAAGGCGGCCGACGACCTCGACGGCGGCACCGGCTCCAAGCGCATCGTGCTGATCAGCGACGGCGAGGACACGTGCGCGCCGCTCGACCCGTGCGAGGTGGCCCGCGAGATCGCGGCCAAGGGCATCGGCCTGACCATCGACACCCTCGGCCTGGTGCCCAACGTCAAGATGCGGCAGCAGCTCAGCTGCATCGCGGAGGCCACGGGCGGCACGTACACCTCGGTGGAGCACACCGACGAAC
This sequence comes from Streptomyces sp. NPDC052016, assembly GCF_044548445.1. Lineage (NCBI taxonomy): Bacteria > Bacillati > Actinomycetota > Actinomycetes > Kitasatosporales > Streptomycetaceae > Streptomyces > Streptomyces sp. NPDC052016. The sequence continues at coordinate 52,263 of NZ_JBIUBX010000006.1, read as the reverse complement.
TCACCGACAAGGTGAACCAGTTGGTTGACCGCGCGGCCGACCCGGTGGTGACGCCGGTCGCCACGCAGGGCGCGGACTCCTGCGCGAAGGCGCCGACGCTGAAGTCGGGCCTGTACACCGACCGCGAGGAGTTCGGCCAGGAGCGCTGGTACCGGGTGGACGTGGACCCGGGCCGGGAGCTGCGGGCCTCGGTGAGCGTGGCGGCGGACCGCGCGATGAACCCCGGGCACGGGGTGCTGCTGCGGGCGGTCACGGTGCACGGCCGGGAGATCGTGCGCGGCGAGGCGGGGGGCAACGGCCGCACCGACGTCGTCTCGACGGGGCTGCGCTACCCGAAAGCGGAGAGCGACGAGGACGAGGCCCCGGCGGAGACGGTGTGCCTCCAGGTGACCAACTCCTTCTCGCCGGCCGCCGGGGTGAAGACCACGCCCGGTATGCCGCTGGAGCTGACCGTGGACGTCGTCGACGGCCCGTCGCAGGCGAGCGACGTGGCCTCCTTCGGTCTCGGCCGCGGCTGGTGGCTGCTCGGCGCCCTGGTGCTGACCGGCTTCCTCGCGGGTCTCGTGTGGGGCTGGCTGTCGCGCTGGCGTGTCGCGGTGTGGAGGACCAACTGATGCGGATCACACGTGTGGTGGGGGCCGCCCTGCTGGCGCTGGGCCTGGCGGCCGGGCCGGCGGCGGCCGACTCCACCCCCTCCCCGAGCCCGTCCGACGACGGCTCCGCGCCCACCTCGGCGGGCACGTCGTTCCGTACGGCGGCGGAGGTCGAGCAGGGACGGACGGCCACCGCGAGCGCCTCCACCGGCGACTACCTGTACTGGTCGTTCCCGGCCGACGCCGGCCGGCGCCCGACCGTCGAGGCGACGGTGAAGCTGCCCGAGGAGCACACCGGCCAGACCTGGCAGGTCGACGTGTACGACGGTCTGCGCCGCCGCCAGGCCTGTCAGTACGGCGCCCAGACCCGCACCGCCGCCCCGGGCACCGCCTCCGTCGAGCTGGCCTGCGTCCTGCGCACGGTCCGCGCCTGGTCGGAGCCGTGGGCGAACGACCCGCTGCCGGGCACGTACTACGTGCGCCTGACGGCGGTCGGCGTGAAGACGGCCGACCTCGGTCTGCCGGTGGAGGCCGAACTGCGGGTCACCTCCAAGGACATCGGCGGGTCGGCGGCGGTGGACGGCTCGCTGGCCGAGCCGCTGGTGCCCGGCGTCGCGGTCACGTCCGGGAACGACGAGGACGACGCGTCGTCCTCCCCGGTGCTGTCGAGCCTCGAGCCGGACGACGGCTGGTCGTCCGGCTGGTGGTCGGACCGCTGGGTGTGGACGGCGGTGGGCGGGATCCTGGCCGCGCTCGCCGGGATCGGCGGATACGCGCTCACCCGGGGTTCGGGACGTCCGTCGCGGGTGCCGCCGACCGTCTGACAGGTCGCTGAGGTCCTGAGTCACCGTCAGGAGGCCCACCGCGCGACCGCGGTGGGCCTTCCGCCTTCTCTCACGCCTCCCGCAGCGCCTTGGCGAGCGTGCCGTCACCGGTCACGTCGACCCGCCCGGCCCGCACCGCCTCGTGCAGCCCCAGCTCCCCCCGCGCCAGGGCGGTGCAGGTGCCGGTGTCCAGGACGAGCCGCGCGTCGGGCTCTCCGGGGGCGGGCCCGTCGCCGTACACGGGTCCCTCCGGCGTGCCCACGAAGAGGTGGAAGTCGCCCTCCTCCAGGCGGACTTCGACGAGCCCCGCCTCTCCCTCCAGGGCCCGCAGCAGGGGCAGCGCGAACCAGTGCGCGCGGACGGCGTCGGTGGGCCGCCGCTCGCCCAGCTCCGCCTGCCCCCACGCCCCGAGCGCCTGGAGCACGGGCAGCAACTGCCGGCCGCGGCCGGTGAGTTCGTACACGTAGGCCGCGCCGGGCGGCGGCAGCCGGCGTCGCGCGGCGAGCCCGTCGCGTTCCATGTCCTTCAGCCGTGAGGCGAGGACGTCCGTGCTCACGCCGGGCAGGTCGGCGTGCAGGTCCGTGTAGCGGCGCGGGCCGGCGAGCAGTTCCCGGACGATCAGCAGGGTCCAGCGGTCGCCGACGACGTCGAGCGCGCGGGCGGCGGAGCAGTACTGGTCGTAGCTTCGGCGGCGAGACATGCGACGCAGTCTAGACATGTCGTTGGACTTTCCAAGCCGGAGCTTGGTAAAACCAAGCAACACCAGATACCGGAGGGGCGCATGGAGTTCCGGCAGTCGAACAAGCTCAGCGAGGTCTGTTACGAGATCCGCGGCCCGGTGATCGAGCACGCCAACGCGCTGGAGGAGGCGGGCCACAGCGTGCTGCGCCTGAACACCGGCAATCCCGCGCTGTTCGGGTTCGAGGCACCGGAGGAGATCATCCAGGACATGATCCGGATGCTCCCGCAGGCGCACGGCTACACGGACTCCCGCGGCGTCCTCTCCGCCCGCCGGGCGGTCGCCCAGCGCTACCAGAACCGGGGCCTGGAGGTCGACGTGGACGACGTCTTCCTCGGCAACGGCGTCTCCGAACTGGTCTCCATGGCCGTCCAGGCGCTGGTGGAGGACGGCGACGAGATCCTGATCCCGGCCCCGGACTTCCCGCTGTGGACGGCCGTCACCACGCTCGCCGGCGGGAAGGCCGTCCACTACCTCTGCGACGAACAGGCCGACTGGTACCCGGACCTGGACGACATGGCCTCGAAGATCACCGACCGGACGAAGGCCGTCGTGATCATCAACCCGAACAACCCCACGGGGGCCGTCTACCCGAAGGAGATCGTCGAGGGCATCCTCGACCTCGCCCGTCGGCACGGTCTGATGGTCTTCGCCGACGAGATCTACGACCAGATCCTCTACGACGGCGCCGTGCACCACTCGGCCGCCGCCCTCGCGCCCGACCTGGTGGTCCTCACCTTCTGCGGCCTGTCGAAGACGTACCGGGTGGCGGGCTTCCGCTCGGGCTGGCTGGTCGTCACCGGCCCCAAGCAGCACGCCGGCAACTACCTGGAGGGCCTCACCATGCTGGCCTCCATGCGCCTGTGCGCCAACGCGCCCGCCCAGTACGCCATCCAGGCCGCGCTCGGCGGCCGCCAGTCGATCCAGGAGCTGACGGCCCCGGGCGGACGACTGCGCGAGCAGCGGGACGTGGTGTGGGAGAAGCTCAACGAGATCCCGGGGGTGTCGTGCGTGAAGCCGAAGGGCGCGCTGTACGCGTTCCCGCGCCTCGACCCCGAGGTCCACAAGATCCACGACGACGAGAAGTTCGTCCTGGACCTCCTCCTGCGGGAGAAGATCCAGGTCGTCCAGGGCACCGGCTTCAACTGGCCCACCCCCGACCACTTCCGCATCCTCACCCTCCCCCACGCGGAGGACCTGGAGGCGGCGATCGGGCGCATCGGGCGGTTCCTCGGCGGGTACCGGCAGTAGGAGCCCTCGGACGCCGCCGGGACTCATCCCAGCGTGACCTCGCACCACACCGTCTTCGTGTACTGGTCTCCCCACGTCGCTCCCCAGTGGTCGGACAGGGCCTCGACCAGGAGGAGGCCCCGGCCCGACTCCGCGTCCGGGCCCGGGAACCGGAGCGATCCGGGGGTGGGCGGGCGGCGGCCGGGGCGGGCGTCCGTCACCTCGATACGGAGCGTGGCGCCCTCCGGGTGCAGCGTGAGGCGCAGCCGGAAGTCGCGGCCCCGTTCCCGGCCGTGGCGAACGGCGTTCGCCGCCAGTTCGGCGACGAGGAGAGCGGCCGTGCCGTTCGCGTCCGTCGCGTAGGGCCAGCCCCATGTGTCGAGCTGTTCGGCCGCCAGGTGACGGGCGAGGCGGGCGCCTCTGGGGGTTCCCGAGAGACGGACGCAGAACTCACGGGCGGTGGGGGCTGGTTGGGCAATCTCCACGTTCATGTCACTCAGCGTGGTCGCGCGACTCTACTCTGAACAGGACCGTCGGCGGTACGCAGCGTCACTGTCCGCTCGTCGTCCGGCTCTGTCCGGGCGGCGACGCGTCACCTGCGGGGCCGGTGGGACGTTGGGGACGGACGGCACGAGGAGGTGTCCGAGGGTGGACGCGACGGGACAGGGAGACGCCGAACAGCCGCAGGCCGACGACGAGGAGTCGACCGCGGTGCTGCGGACCGTCGGCAAGGTCATCAAGATGTGCCGGGAACGCAAGGGGTTGACCCAGGCCGAGCTGGGAACGGCCATCCGGTACAGCGAGGAGCAGGTGTCCTCGGTGGAACGGGGACGGCGGGCACCGAAGCCGCAGTTCCTGCAGGCGGCGGACGAGGTGCTCGGGGCGGGCGGGCTGATCGCCGGGTTGCAGAGGGACGTGGAGGAGGCCCGGTACCCGAAGAAGGTGCGGGACCTGAAGAAGTTGGAGGGGGAGGCGGTCGAGATCTGCGCCTACGACAACTCCGTCGTCAACGGGCTGTTGCAGACGGAGGAGTACCTGCGGGCGGTGTTCCGCTCGCGGCGCCCGGCGTTCCCCGAGGAGGAGGTCGAGCGCCTCGTCGCCGGCCGTCTCGCGCGTCAGAAGATTGTCGACGTTTCGCGGATGATCCCTGCCTTCAGCTTCGTTCACGATGAGGCGACACTGCGGCGGCGCGTCGGGGGCAGAATGGTTCTGCGCCGACAGCTCGAACGACTGTTGGAAATCGGGCGGATGCGAAACGTGGAGATCCAGGTGCTGCCACTGGATCGAGAGGACAACGCCAGTCTCGGCGGCCCCTTCACGCTGCTGCGGCTGAGGGAGGGCAACACGGTGGTGCACAACGAAGTGCAGCGCACCAGCCGACTGATCTCGGACCGCCAGGAGATCCAGATCCTTGAGCTGCGCTACGGGATCATCCGGGCTCAGGCGCTCCCACCGCAGGAGTCGCTGACCTTCATCGAGAAAGTTCTGGGAGAGACATGAGCGCAAAGCCCTCGGACGGTCACGGGTCCGAGCTGAAGTGGTTCAAGAGCAGCTACAGCACCGACGACGGGCCCGCCTGTGTCGAGGTCGCTTCAGCCCTCGGGACCGTCCACATACGGGACTCCAAGCACGAGCACGGCCCCCAACTCGCCTTCGGCGCCACCCAGTGGGCCGCCTTCGTCTCGCACGCGGCCGATCGCTGACCGGGGCGCGTGGCGTCGGCGTGACGGAATCTGCTGTGCGAGCCTGTCACCATGGGTGATCTCTTTCTCGTCCGGCACGGGGAAACCGAGTGGTCGCGCTCCGGCCGGCACACCGGAACGACCGACGTCCCGCTGACCGAGCACGGGCGGGAGGAGGCGCGCCGGCTGGTGCCGCTGATCCGCTCGCACCGGATCGGGGCCGTCTTCGTCAGTCCGCGGCAGCGCGCCCGGGAGACGGCCGAGTTGATCGGGCTGCACGACGCGCGGGTCGACGCCGACCTCCAGGAGTGGGACTACGGCGGCTACGAGGGCGTGACCACGGTCGAGATCCAGCGCGAGCGGCCGGGGTGGTTCCTGTTCACGGACGGGGTGGTACCGGGGCCGCCCGACCACCCCGGGGAGACGCCGGAGCAGGTCGGTGAGCGGGCCGACCGGATGCTGGGCAAGGTCGACGCGGCGCTCGCCAACACCGAGGGATGCGTGGTGCTGGTGGCGCACGGGCACATCCTGCGGGTGCTCACCGCACGACGGCTGGGACTGCCGCCGTCGCACGGGGCCCTGTTCCAGCTGGCGACCGGAACACTGTGCCGGCTGGGCACGGAGCACGGGCGGCCGGTGATCTCGGGGTGGAATGTCAGACCCCCGGCGTAGCCTTCGAACGGGCTCATCGCAGTGGTGCGGGAGCCCTTCGAGGCCATGCCGAGCGTGGGGAGGAGCACGCCGTGACCCGACCGCCGACCGCCGCCCAGCGGCGGGTGATCGACGCCGCCGACCCCGTCACCGGGCGCCTCAGGGGCACGGAGGCCCAGCTCGCGGCCCTGGTCGGGCGGGGACTGGCCTTCCGGCATCCGCGGCCGCCGCACGACCACTTCCTGACGCCCGCGGGGCATCGGATACGGGAGGCGGTGCCCGAGCCGGTCGCCGCCGCCGAGGCCCCCGAGGCGGACACCGGGGTGTTCGCCGCGCGGGTCGGCGGCGAGGAGACCCCGGACACCGGACCGTCCCGCGCCCGTGAGGTGCACAGCGCCTGGCAGGGGCTGCTGGAGCTGCGCCGGATGACCAATCCGGACGGGGTGGTGGACCGGCCGTGCGGCTGGGAGCGGACGCATCTGGTGCGGGCCGCCGCGCTCGCCCTGGAGGCGGCGGGGCACCGGCCCGCCGGGCCCGACGGCGACGGCTACCGAGTGCGCGCGACCCCTCAGCCGGAGGCCGTCGCCGTGCACGGGCCGGACGAGGGGACGCTCCGGGGCTGCGCGGCGACACTGGAGAAGGCGGGCTGGCAGGTCGGTGAGCACACCGACCCCCGCACGAGGAACCGCTACCTGCTGGCCTCCCCCCGCCGCGTGTGAGGGACATGCCAAGATCGGGGCCGGGGGAGTCGGTGGACACGGCATCGATCTCCCGTCGACGAGAAGGGGAACCAGTGAGCGAGCCGTTTTCCGTCCGGGTCACCGTCCGCGGCTACGAGACCGACGTACAGGGCCATCTGAACCAGAGCGTCTACATCAACTACGCCGAGCACGCGCGCTGGTCGTTGCTCCAGGCGGCGGGCATCACCCAGGCCGGGCTGATCGGCCGGGGCATCGGGCCGGTCGCCCTGGAGACGACCATCCGCTACAAGCGCGAGCTCCTCGCCGGTGACGAGGTCGACGTGACGTGCGTCTTCGAGTGGGGCGACGGCAAGACGTTCCGCATCGAGCAGACGATCCGCAAGACGGACGGCACGGTCGCGGCGGAGCTGACGGCGGTGGGCGGCCTGCTGGACCTGAAGGAACGGCGGATGGTGGCCCGTCCGCAGGACCACTTCAAGGAGCTGGCGTCCGATCCGAGCCTGTTCGGGCTCTGACCGGCCACGCACTGCCCCGGCTCCGCCGTACGACCCCGGCGCCGCCCGGCGTCCTTCCGGTTTCGCGGGCCGCCGCGCGTGGTGGGTGGCTGGTCGCGCGGTTCCCCGGGCTCCTTCACGGGGCCCGGCCGGACCCACTTCAAGGGGCGCGGGGAACTGCGCGAACGGCCACCACGCAGCCGCAGCCGCTCCCCCGGCAGAAGGCCCCCCGACTGCGCGCCGGCGCTAAGCGGGGGCGGAAAGAGGCGTCGGCCGGGCGGAATCCGGATGCGCGGCACGCCGCTCGCCTGCGATGCTCCGGTCCCATGTCCCGTCGCCGCGTGAAACCCAGCCTCTACGTCTCCGTCGACATCGAGGCCGACGGCCCGATCCCGGGGCCGTACTCCATGCTGAGCCTGGGCGCCGCGGTCGCCGGTGTGCAGGACGGCGACGGGTTCACCGCCGCCGACCCCACCGCCCGGACGTTCTACTGCGAACTGCGGCCCGTCAGCGAGGAGTTCGTCCCGGAGGCTCTGGCGGTGAGCGGCCTCGACCGGGACCGCCTGCGCGTGGAGGGCCTCGACCCCCGCGTGGCCATGGCGCGGTTCACCCGCTGGGTGCGCGAGGTCAGCGGCGACGCCCAGCCGGTGATGTGCGGCTATCCGGCGTCGTACGACTGGACGTTCCTGTACTGGTACCTGATCCGCTTCACCGGGGTGAGCCCCTTCGGGCACTCGGGCTGCCTCGACATGAAGACGCTGTACGCCACGAAGGCGGGCCTTCCGCTGCGGGCCGTCGCGAAGGGCACGATGCCGCGCGAGCTGCTGTCGAGGCGCCGCCACACGCACCACGCGCTGGACGACGCCGTCGAGCAGGCCGAGCTGTTCGCCAACCTCATGGAGTGGCCGGGGCCCGGGTCGCCCCGGTGATCTCCTCCCCCGCCTCCATCGGATGGGTCACGTCCTGCGCGTCCCGGCTCCTGCCCAGGTGGTTGAAGACGAGGTTGAGCAGGACCGCCGCCACGCAGCCCGTCGAGATGCCCGAGTCCAGGACGATCCTCGCGGTCTCCGGGAAGGCGTGGTAGAACTCCGGCGCGGTGATCGGGATGATGCCGACGGCCAGGGAGACGGCGACGATCAGGACGTTGTTGTCCTTGTCGAGGCCGGCCCGGACCAGGGTCTGGATGCCGCTCGCCGCCACCGAGCCGAACAGGACCACGCCGGCCCCGCCGAGCACCGGGCGCGGGACGACGGCGATGAGCGAGGCGGCCATCGGGCACAGGCCCATCAGGACCAGGAAGGCGCCGCCGGTCGCCACGACGTAGCGGCTGCGGATCCTCGTCATCGCCACCAGGCCGATGTTCTGGGCGAAGGCGCTGCACATGAAGCCGTTGAAGACGGGACTGATCGCCGATCCCAGGGTGTCGGCGCGCAGGCCCGCCGCGATGGTCTTCTCGTCCGCCGGGCGGTCGACGATCTCACCGAGGGCGAGCATGTCGGCGGTCGACTCGGTCATCGAGACCACCATCACCACGCACATCGACAGGATCGCGGCGAGCTGGAACTGCGGGGCGCCGAAGTGGAAGGGGGTCGGGAAACCGACCAGGTCCGCGTCCGCGACCGGACCGAAGTCGGTGACGCCGAACGGGATCGCGAGGAGCGTGCCGACGGCCAGGCCGAGCAGGACGGCGATCTGCTTGACGAAGCCACGGGTGAAGCGGCGCAGGAGGAGCACGAGCAGCAGGGTGACGCCCGCGAGGGTGAGGTTCGTGGCCGAGCCGTAGTCGTCGGCGGCCGGGTTCGGGCCCTGGGCCCAGCCGAAGGCGACCGGCAGCAGCGAGACGCCGATCAGGGTGATGACCGTGCCGGTGACGACGGGTGGGAAGAAGCGGACCGCCTTGCAGAAGACGGGGGCCGCGAGGAAGCCCAGCAGGCCGGCGACGATCACCGCGCCGAAGATGACGGGCAGGGCGTCGGCCTTGTCCTCGGTGGAGGCGACGATCGCCGTCATGGGGGCGACCCCGGCGAAGGTGACGCCGTTGACGAAGGGCAGACGGGCGCCGATCTTCCAGACGCCGAGCGTCTGGAGGAAGGTGGCGAGGCCCGCGGTGAAGAGGCAGGCGCCGGTGAGGAAGGTGAGGTCGGTGCCGGACAGGCCTACGGCCGCGCCGACGATCAGGGGCGGGGCGACGACTCCCGCGTACATGGCGGCCACGTGCTGAAGGCCGGTCGTCGCCATTCTCAGGGCGGGGAGTTTCTCGTCGACGGGGTGGGCGGACACGGCGGCTCTCCTCCGGTCGGTTACACGGCAGCTCTGGCGTGGGTTTCAGGGAGGTGGTGCGCGGTCATGGGGGCACCTCCCGCTCGAGCGAAGTCGAGAGTGGGGGAGGGACCGGGAACGCGGGACGGACGAGGGGACCGTCCCCGGGGCGCGCGCGTCCACGCGCGCCCCGGTCACGGCGTCCGGTCGAGGGCCGTCCCCCTCGCCCGGAGTTCTGGGTGGCTCAGCCCTGCGCGGCGATCCGGGCGAGCCGCCGGGCCTCCTCGCGCGTGGCGCGGGCGATGGCGTCCTCGTCGGCGGTGAGCAGGCGGCCGTCCTCGACGATCTGCCGGCCGTTCACGAAGGAGGCGGTGACCGGGGCGGCCGCGCCGAAGACCAGCGCGGTCACCGGGTCGGCGATGGAGGCGTGGGCGAGGGTGTCCAGCTTCCACAGCACCAGGTCGGCGAGCTTGCCCGGCTCCAGGGAGCCGATCTCGGCCGCGCGGCCCAGGACCCGTGCGCCGCCGTGGGTGCCGAGGCGCAACGCCTGCCGGGCGTTCAGGGCGGCCTCGCGGTGGGCGCCGAGGCGGTTGATGAGCAGCGCGTTGCGCAGCTCGGTGTGGAGTTCGCCGGACTCGTTGGACGCCGTGCCGTCGACGCCGAGGCCGACGGGGACGCCGGCCGCGAGCATGTCCGGCACGCGGGCGATGCCGGCCGCGAGGCGGGCGTTGGAGGACGGACAGTGGGCGACACCCGTCTTCGTGCGGGCGAAGGCGTCGATGTCGGAGTCGTTCATGTGGACGCAGTGCGCCATCCACACGTCCTCGCCGAGCCAGCCGGTGGACTCGAAGTAGTCGGTCGGGCCCATGCCGAACAGCTCGTGGCAGAACTTCTCCTCCTCGACCGTCTCCGATCCGTGGGTGTGCAGGCGCACGCCGAGACGCCGGGCCAGTTCGGCGCCCTGGCGCAGCAGTTCGGTGGAGACGGAGAAGGGGGAGCAGGGCGCGACGGCGACCTGGGTCATCGCGTCGAAGGAGGCGTCGTGGTGCTGCCGTACGGTCTCCTCGGTGGCGGTGAGGGCGCCCTCCAGGGTCTCGACGGCGAAGTCCGGGGGGAGGCCGCCGTCCTTCTCGCTGCGGTCCATGGAGCCGCGGGCGAGGGTGAAGCGGACGCCCATGTCGCGGGCGGCGCCGATGATCGCGCCCGAGAGGTCGCCGGAGCCGTGCGGGAAGACGTAGTGGTGGTCCATGGCGGTGGTGACGCCGCCGCGGGCCATCATCGCGAGGGAGCCCTGGGCGGCGGCGCGGACCATCGGCTCGTCGATGCGGGCCCAGGTGGGGTAGAGCGCGACGAGCCAGTCGAAGAGGTTGTGGTCCGTGGCCAGGCCCCGGGTGATCCACTGGTAGAAGTGGTGGTGGGTGTTGATCAGACCGGGGGTGACCAGGTGGCCGGTGGCGTCGATGCGGCGGGCGACGTTCTCCAGGCCCTCGGGGGCCCTGCCCGCGCCGACGGCCTCGATGCGGTTGCCGGCGATGACGACGTGACCGCTCGCGTGCTCGGTGTCGTGGGCGTCGACGGTCGCGATCGCGCAGTTCTCGATGACGATGCGCCGGTCTGCTGCCATGGTTCGTCCTTTGCGCTGATGTGGAGGGGGCACGGCAGGACCCTGGGAATTTTGAGTGCCGTGGCCGGGGAGGGCGGGTGCCCGGGTTCCCCGGCCACGGGTGCCGAAAGGGGTGCGTCGGGGGGAGGGGTCAGAGGTTGGTGAGGTCCACCGGGATCCTCGCCTCGCAGCCGTCCCGCAGGACGGTGGCCTCGATCAGGCCGTAGGGGCGGTCGGCGGCGAAGTACACCTCGTTGTCGTTCTTCAGCCCGAACGGCTCCAGGTCCACGAGGAAGTGGTGCTGGTTCGGGAGGGAGAAGCGGACCTCGTCGATCTCGGCGCGGTGGTCGATGATCCGCGCGCCCATCTGGTACAGCGTCTGCTGGAGCGAGAGGGAGTACGTCTCGGCGAAGGCCTGGAGCATGTGCTTCCGGGTCTGCTCGTAGGACTTCTCCCAGTCCGGCATCTCCTGCTCGTCGTCGGTCCAGTTGAACCGCCAGCGGCCGGAGACCTGGGTGGCCAGGATGCGGTCGTAGGCCTCCTTCAGCGTCGTGTACCTGTCCTTGACGTAGCCCCAGAACTCGGAGTTGGTCGAGTTCATGACGACGAGGTCCTTGAGGCCGGAGACGACCTCCCACGACCGGCCGTCGTAGGTGATCTGGGTGAGCCGGGTCTCCTGGCCCTTGCGTACGAAGGAGTGCCTGACCTCGTCGGCGCCGACGGCCCGCCCGTTCGCGTCGGAGGTCTCGATCCGCTCCCAGGCGTACTCCTCGATGCGGATGCGGGCCCGGTGGATCGGCTCCTGGCTGGTGACGAAGTGGCGGGCGAGGTGGATGCCGAACTGCTCGGCGGACTCGATGCCGTACTCCTTGGCGAACGCGTACACCGTGTTCTTGGTGGTGTCGGTCGGCAGGACGTTGGCGTTGGAGCCGGAGTAGTGGACCTCGTCCATGTCGCCGCTCAGTGCCACGGAGACGTTCAGGTCCTTGATGTGGTGGGTGGCGCCGTCCCGCGTGATCTTGACGACTCGGTTCTCGGCCTTGCCGTACTGGTTCTGTCCCAGAATGGTGGGCATGTGCTCGCTAGCTCCCTCGGTATACGGAGTAGCCGAACGGGTTGAGCAGCAGCGGTACGTGGTAATGCTCGCCGGGGTTCACGGCGAAGGTGATCGCCACCTCCGGGAAGAACACGGCACCGCTGTCCCGATTCGCGGGGGCGTCCTGCTGCGCATCGGCTTGCTTCTTCGCGGATGTCTCGAAGTACGGCTCCACCGCGAAGTCGAGCCGTACATGGGTGGTGCCCTCCGGCGGTGCCGGGAGGTCCTTGCACCGGCCGTCCCCGTCGGTCGCGGAGCCGCCGAGCGCCTGCCAGTCCGCTTCCCGCCCCGAGCGGGCGGAGAGCCGGACGGCGACGCCCTCGGCGGGGCGGCCGACGGAGGTGTCCAGGATGTGTGTGGACACGGAGGCGGTGGTGCTGGTGCTCATCTCTCAGGCGTCCTCTTCGACGAGTCGGGCGAGCCGGATACGGTTGATCTTGCCCAGCTCGGTGCGGACGATCTCCCGCTCCCGCTCCGGCGCGTTGCCGATCCGCTCCCTGACCGCGTCGCGCATCTGCTCGCCGGTGCGGCCGGTGGCGCAGATCAGGAAGACATGGCCGAACTTCTCCTGGTAGGCCAGGTTCAGTTCGAGCATCTCCGCCTTCAGTTCCTCGGAGGCGCCGGCCATGCCGCGCTGCTCCCGGGCGGAGGTCGGGTCGCCGGGCTCGGGGCGGCCGATCGGCGGGTGCCCCGCCATCGCCTCCTCCAGGTCCGCCGTGGTCAGCTCGGCCATGGCGGCGTCACTGGCGGCGTACAGGTCCTCGGCGGTGGTGTAGGGGCGGGCCGCGAGCAGCCGGTTCGCCCAGGTCGTCGAGGCGCACGCCTCGTGGAGCGCGGTGAGGGCCGCGGACTCCTCGAGGTCGTTGAACCGGGCCAGGCCCGGGGGCAGGGAAGTCGACGTCACGGGAGCCTCCGTGGCCGCGAGGGCCTTCGTTGCTGAACGGGCTGCGGCTAGCTAACGCCCTCCCCCGACAAGCCGTCAACACTTTGTTGAAAATTCCGTGTGACGAAACCCGGATGACGCGACACCCGCCGCACGAGACGGCCGGCGCCACCCCGCCGGAGGCGCCGGCTCAGTTCCCCTTCTCCCGGTTGAGGTAGTTGTAGACGGTGAAGCGGCTCACCCCGAGGGCGCTCGCCACGGTCTCCACCCCGTGCCGCACGGAGAAGGCGCCGCGCGCCTCGAGGGTCCGCACGACCTCCTGCTTGGCCTTGCGGTCCAGGTCGGCCAGGGGCTTGCCCTTCTTGCGCTCCATGGCGGCCAGGATGTGGTCGAGGGAGTCGGCGAGCTGCGGCAGGCGCACGGCGACGACGTCGGCGCCCTCCCAGACCAGCACGACGTCGTCGGGGCCGGCCTCGTCCGGCGGGACCAGCTCGCCGCCCATCGCGTCGACCAGCGGCTTCACGGCCGTGATGAAGGGTTCGTCGCCGGTGCCGGTCATTTCTCGCCCTCCCCGAGGACGTTGACCTGGAGCGAGACCCGGGTGGCGCCCGCCGCCAGGGTCCTGCGCAGCAGGGCGTCCACGGCGCTCAGGACCGCGTCGGCCCCGCCCTCCACGGTGTTGCCGAACGGGCCGACGTCCACGGCGTCCAGGTCGGCGGCCTCGACGACCTCGCGGGCGACCAGCGCGTGCGCGGGCGCCTCGTCCAGGTCGAAGGGCTCGGTCGTGAATTCCACTCGCAATCGCACTGTGCCCCCATGGCATCCGCTCCGGCCGGCGCGTTCCGCCAGGTCCGCGGTCGGGGACGGGTCCGCCCCGGCCGTTCGGTGACGACCCTAACCGACCGGCGCCCCTCACCCGCCCCTGAGGGAAAGCCCGGTTCCGCCGCGACGGAAGGCCCTGCCCGCCGCGACGGATCCCGTGGTGGCCGCGACGGATCCGGCGGCAACCGCGACGGATCCGGCGTGGCCACGACGGTTGCAGCGGGTTGCCGCGACGGAACCCGCGCCTCTCCCCGTAGAGCAGAGCAGATGACCGAATTCGTCGCGAGGAGGGGACCGCAGACATGGCGACGCGGGCAGGCAGACGGGCCAGGGGAACGGCGATCGCGGTGGCGGCCATGGCCGCGCTGACCGCCTCACAGGCGCCGGGGGCGGTGACCGCGCGGGCCACGCCGCCCGCGCCCGAGGCGCCCGCCGAGCGCGGGCCGAGCGTGTCCGGCGACACCCCGTACCGCACGGAGCTCCCGCCGCTGCGGGCCCCGGAGCGGGAGGCCCCGCACAGGGCGGCCGGGGCGGGCCCCGTCGCCGGGGCGCTGCCGGCGAGCGTGTTCGCCGCGTACCGCCGGGCCGAGGAGACGCTCGCGCGGACCGACCCGGGCTGCGGCCTGCGCTGGCAACTGCTGGCCGCTATCGGCCAGGTGGAGTCCGGGCAGGCGCGCGGCGGCCGGGTCGCCGCGGACGGCACGACGCTGACGCCGATCCTCGGCCCGCGGCTGGACGGCAACGGCTTCGCCGAGATCCGGGACACCGACGGCGGCGCACACGACGGCGACACGGCGTACGACCGTGCCGTCGGACCGATGCAGTTCATCCCGTCGACCTGGGCGGTCTGGGGGGCGGACGGCAACGGCGACGGACGCGCCGACCCGAACAACGTCCACGACGCCGCGCTCGCCGCCGGACGCTACCTGTGCTCGGGCGACCGGGACCTGTCCGACCCCGCCGACCTGGACCGCGCGATCCTCGGCTACAACCACTCCCGGGCGTACCTGCGGACGGTCCGCGCCTGGTACGCGTACTTCCTCGGCGGGCACCGGGTCGTCCCCGACGCCGCCGGCTCCCCCGCCGGGCCGCCCCCGTCGCCGTCCCGGACCGCGTCCGCCACGCCCTCACGGCAACCGTCGAAACCGTCGGAACGGCCCGGCGCCTCGCCCGGGCCGACCGCTCCGGCCGCGCCGTCCTCGCCCTCCCCCCGCCCGTCCCGCACGCCGATCGCGCCCGACGAGCCGGCGGAGCCCGTGGCCCCGCTCCCCGACGCCGGCGTCGACCTGCCCGCGGAGGACGCGCTGCCGCTGGTCGGAGGCGATGACGGACCGTTGCCGACTCGATAGCGGCGGCCCCCTCCACACCGCGGATACTCGGCGGTAATGTCGCGACCCGCCGGGCGGCACGAGCCCGGCGGGTACGTGCGAAGGGGCCCTCATGGCGACGACGACGGACATGCCTGCGGAGGCACAGGCGGCCCACGACCGCTGGCAGCGTATGTGGTGCCATCGCGAGCACCTGCTCAAGGTGGCGCGCCGCAGGTCGGTGAGCCTGGAGGACGCCGAGGACGCCGTGCACGAGGCGATGCTGCGCGCCGCGGAGCGTCCGGACCTGGACGACGAGCGGCTGGCCGCCTGGCTGACCACGGTCACGATGCGGCTCTGTGTGGACCGCCACCGCCAGGTCAGCCGGGAGGCGGAGGTGCACCGCAGCCCCACGCTGGTGGAGCCGGGTCCGGTGCCGGTCGACGAAGCGGTGTGCGACCGGGCCGAGGCCCGGTGGCTCGCCGTCCGCAGCGGCGAACTCCCGGCCCGCCAGGCGGAGGCGCTGCGTCTGAAGTCGGAGGACCTGGACGTCAACCAGGTCGCCGTCCGGATGGGGCTGAGCTACCGGACCGTCGAGTCGCTGCTGGCCCGCGCCCGGCGGACGCTGCGCAACTCGCTCGCCGGCACGCTGGGCCTCGTCCTGTTCCTGTCCGGGCGCGGCAGGCCGCGGGCGGGCGGCCACGCCCAGGCGGTGGCGTTGGCCTCGACGGCGGTGACCCTGGTCGTGGCCGGGTTCGCGCTGCCGCACGTCCACGACGGGGACGGCCGGGGCCGGGGACCGGGCTCCTCCGTCTCGCCGGCCCCGGAGGCCTGGCAGCGGCCGTACGCCGAGGGCGATGTGCCGCCCTCGGACGGTCGCGGGCGGACGGCGGCCTCGACGCCCGCGGCTCCACAGCCGTCGCGTGCCCCCGGCGCGGAGTCGCTGCTGCCGCTGTCGGTGCCGTCCCTGCCGGAGGTCGCGCTCTCCCCGGGGCCGGAGCTGACCGCTCCCGAGGTGCCGGACGTCGTCCCGGACATGCCGGATGTCGTACCGGAGGTCCCCGAGCTCCCTGATGTCCCCCGGGCCCCGGACCTGAACGACCTCTCGCAGGTCGCGCCGGGCAGCCCCGCTCCGCCCCAGGTCACGGACGTCCCGGAGGCCCCCGCGCTGCCCTCCGCCCCGGTGGACGCGCTGCCGTAAACCCCGTCCCCGGAGAACTCCGAAAAAAATCCGGAACCGTCGCGACGGACGCCCCGGCCCTCCCCGTAGAGCAGATGTCGAAGCTGCTCCACGGCCGGCTGAAGGGTGATCCGGATGGGTGTCGAGATCTGTGTGGAAGGACTGACCAAGTCCTTCGGCCACCAGGTCATCTGGCAGGACGTCTCGCTGACGCTGCCCGCCGGGGAGGTCTCCGTGCTGCTCGGCCCCTCGGGGACGGGCAAGTCGGTGTTCCTCAAGACGCTCGTCGGGCTGCTGAAGCCGGACCGGGGTTCGATCCGGGTCGCGGGCCAGGAGATCACCAAGCTGCGGGAACACGACCTGTACGAGGTGCGCAAGCTCTTCGGCGTGCTGTTCCAGGACGGCGCGCTGTTCGGGTCGATGAACCTGTACGACAACATCGCGTTCCCGCTGCGTGAGCACACCCGCAAGCCCGAGAGCGAGATCCGGCGCATCGTGCTGGAGAAGATGGACATGGTCGGGCTGATCGGCGCCGAGGAGAAGCTGCCCGGCGAGATCTCCGGCGGGATGCGCAAACGGGCCGGGCTGGCCAGGGCGCTGGTGCTCGACCCGGAGATCATCCTCTTCGACGAGCCGGACTCGGGGCTCGATCCGGTGCGCGTCGCCTACCTCAACCAGCTGATCGTCGACCTCAACGCGCAGATCGACGCGACCTTCCTGATCGTCACGCACGACATCGCCTCGGCGCGCCAGGTCCCCGACAACATCGGGCTGCTGTTCCGCCGTGAGCTGGTGATGTTCGGTCCCCGCGAGAAGCTGCTGACCAGTGACGAACCCGTCGTACGGCAGTTCCTGAACGGCCGCATGCAGGGGCCGATCGGCATGGCGGAGGAGAAGGACGCCGCCCAGGTCGAGCAGGAGCTGGCCCAGCTCGGCGAGGACGAGGGCGACCGCGGCGACGGCAAGGACACCGGGACTGCCGGCAGCCGGGCGCTGACTCCGCGCCTGCTGCCGGGTCCCGGCATCACCCGGCCGCCGCGCTGGGAGGCGATCGCGAGACGGGAGACCGAACCGCACCGGAAGGAGGTGGCGGACGCGTGAGCCTGTCTCCGACCGGGGCGCTGCGGCACGCGGGCGACCTCTTCGCGATGGCCCTGGACATCCTGCGGACCGTGCCCCGGCGCCCCTTCCAGGTGCGGGAGTTCATCCAGCAGGCGTGGTTCATCGCGTCCGTGACGATCCTGCCCACCGCGCTCGTCTCGATCCCCTTCGGTGCGGTGATCGCGCTGCAGATCGGCAGCCTGACCCGGCAGCTCGGCGCGCAGTCGTTCTCGGGCGCCGCCTCGGTGCTGGCGGTCCTGCGCGAGGCTTCGCCGATCGTCACCGCGCTGCTCATCGCGGGCGCGGGCGGCACGGCGATCTGCGCGGACCTCGGGGCGCGGAAGATCCGCGAGGAGATCGACGCGATGCAGGTGCTCGGCATCGACCCGATCCACCGGCTGGTGGTGCCGCGCGTGCTGGCGTCGATGGTGGTCGCGGTGCTCCTCAACGGCCTGGTGTCGGTGGTCGGTGTCGCGGGGGGCTACTTCTTCAACGTCGTCCTCCAGGACGGCACGCCCGGCGCCTACCTCGCGTCCTTCACCACGCTCGCCCGGCTGTCCGACCTGTGGGCGGCCGAGATCAAGGCGCTGGTGTTCGGGGCGATCGCCGCGATCGTCGCCTCGTACAAGGGGCTGACGGCGAAGGGCGGCCCGAAGGGCGTCGGCGACGCCGTCAACCAGTCCGTGGTGATCACCTTCATGTTGCTGTTCGTGACGAACTTCGTGATGACCGCGGTGTACTTCCAGGTCGTCCCGCCGAGGGGTTAGCGCATGAGAATCCTCCGACGCCCCCTGCACTCCCTGGAGGAGCTGGGCGCCCAACTCGCCTTCTACGGACGGTCGCTGGCCTGGACCGGCCGCACCCTGCGCCGTTACAAGAAGGAGATCCTGCGGCTGCTCGCCGAGGTGAGCTTCGGCCGGGGCGCGCTCGCCGTGGTCGGCGGCACGGTCGGCGTGATCGCCTTCCTGTCGTTCTTCACCGGCACCGAGGTGGGCCTCCAGGGCTACGCCGCCCTGAACCAGCTCGGCACGTCCAACTTCGTGGCGTTCCTGTCGGCGTACTTCAACACCCGCGAGATCGCGCCGCTGGTGGCCGGGCTCGCGCTGTCGGCGACCGTCGGCGCCGGGTTCACCGCGCAGCTCGGCGCGATGCGGATCAGCGAGGAGACGGACGCCCTGGAGGTGATGGGCGTGCCCTCGCTGCCGTTCCTGGTGACCACGCGCATGATCGCCGGCTTCGTCGCGGTGATCCCGCTGTACGTGGTGGGGCTGCTGTCCTCGTACCTCGCCGCCCGGACCATCACCACCGGCTACTACGGGCAGTCGACGGGCACGTACGACCACTACTTCCAGCAGTACCTGCCGCCCGTCGACGTGCTGTGGTCGTTCGGCAAGGTGATCGTCTTCGCGGTGCTGATCATCCTGGTGCACTGCTACCACGGCTACTACGCGAGCGGCGGCCCCGCGGGCGTCGGCGTCGCGGTGGGCCGCGCGGTGCGCACCTCCATCGTGGCCGTCAACGTCGTGGACTTCTTCCTGTCCCTGGCGATCTGGGGCGCCAGCACGACCGTACGGATCGCGGGGTGAGGTCGATGAGAGTGGTGAAACTGCGGCTGTACGGAGTCGCCTTCCTCGTGGTGCTCGCGCTGCTGCTGTCGCTGGCCGTGGCCGTCTACCAGCAGGCGTTCACCCCCGTCGTGCGGATCACGCTGGAGGCCGACAGCCTCGGCAACCAGCTCGACCGGCGCGCGGACGTCAAACTGCGCGGGCTGCTCGTCGGGGAGGTGCGCGAGGTGCGCGCGGACGGCAGGAAGGCGACGCTCGACATCGCGCTCAAGCCGGAGCACGTGCGGTTCATCCCGGCGGACGTGCACGCGCGGCTGCTGCCGAAGACGCTGTTCGGCGAGAAGTACGTCGACCTGGTGGTGCCGCGCGGTTCGTCCGCCCGGGCCATCCGCGCGGGCGACGTCATCACCCAGGACCGCACACGGGTCGGCATGGAGCTGCAACAGCTGATGAACGACCTGCTGCCGCTGCTGCGGACCGTGAAACCGGGCGAACTCAACGCCACGCTCTCGGCGTTCGCCGGCGCGCTCGAAGGACGCGGCGACCGGATCGGGGACAACCTCGTCCGCGTGGAGGACTACCTGCGGCGCCTCAACCCGCATCTTCCCTCGCTGAAGGAGGACATCTCGCGGTTCGCCGACGTCGCCGAGATGTACGGCGACGCGGCGCCCGACCTGATGGCGATCCTGCGCAACACCGTCACCACCAGCCGCACGATCGTGGAGAAGCGGGACCGGCTGGCCGCCGCGCTCACCTCGACCACCGGCGTCGCGGGCACCGCGGAGGAGTTCCTGGACACCAACGGGGACCGGCTGATCACCCTCGGCCGGGTCTCCCGGCCCACGCTGGAGCTGTTCGCCCGCTACTCGCCCCAGTACCCGTGCCTGCTGGAGGGCCTGGTCCGGCAGGAGAAGGCGTCGGAGGAGGCGTTCCGGGGCGGGAAGATGCGGATCACCCTCGAAGCCGTCCGCCAGAGGCCCGCCTACGAACCGGGCGAGGAGCCGCGCTGGGGCGAGCGGTCCGGGCCCTACTGCCGGGGCCTGCCGCACCCGGCGGTGCCCGCGCCGCCCACCAAGCTCGACGACGGCACGAAGTCAGGGGGTTCCGGCAGTGCGCTGCCCGGAGGAGTCAACGTGTCCGCTACCGAGGCCGAGCAGCGGGCGGTCGGCTCGCTCGTGGCACCCGTCATGGGCGTGCCGGCGGACGAGGTGCCGCCCGTGGCGACGCTGCTGTTCGGGCCGCTGGCCCGTGGGACGGCGGTGAGCGTCGCATGAGCGTGCGGACGACGACAGCGCGCGGGACCGTCGCGCCACTGGTCAAGTTCAGCCTCTTCGCGGTGGTGACGACCCTGGCGACCACCCTGCTCGCCGCCACCATCGTCAACCTCGACTTCACCCCGAAGCACACGTATCGCGCGGTGTTCAGCGACGTCACGGGCCTGGAGGAGGGCGACGACATCCGGATCGCCGGGGTGCGGGTCGGCGAGGTCGAGGACATCCGGATCAAGGACCGGACGCTGGCGGAAGTCGGCTTCACGGTCAGCGCGGACCGGCCGCTGCTCACCAGCACGGGCGCCGTGGTCCGCTACCGCAACCTCGTCGGGCAGCGGTACATCGCGCTGACCGAGGGCACAAGCGACGGCACCCGGCTGCCGCCCGGCGGGCGCATCCCCCTGTCCAGGACCCAGCCGGCGCTGGACCTCAACGTGCTGCTGAACGGCTTCAAGCCGCTGTTCGCCGCGCTCAGTCCGCAGGACGTCAACCAGCTCGCCACCGAGATCGTCAAGACGCTGCAGGGCGAGGGAGGCACCGTGAACAGCCTGCTCGCCCACACGGCGTCCCTCACCACGACGCTCGCCGGACGCGACCAGCTGATCGGATCCGTGATCGACAACCTCAACTCCGTCCTGAAGACGCTCGACCAGCGCGGTGGCCGGTTCTCCGCCCTGCTCAAGGAGCTGCGGCGGGTGATCTCCGGTCTGTCCGCCGACCGCAAACCCCTCGGCGAGTCCCTGGTGAACATCGGCGACCTGACGGAGGCCACCTCCGGGCTGCTCGCGGACGCCCGCCCGCCGCTCAAGGACGACATCGCCGGGCTGACCGAACTCACCGGAACGCTGAACGACAACGAGAAGACCGTGGAGGGCGTGCTGAAGCGGCTGCCGAACAAGCTCGAGAAACTGACCGGGACGGCGTCCTACGGCTCGTGGTTCAACTTCTACCTCTGCGACTTCGACGGCCGGATCGTGCTGCCGAAGACGCAGGAGGTGCTCACTCCCGAACTGCACGTGGCGCGGGCGAGGTGCGGCGCATGAGGATCCGCATCGTGCCGACGCGGCGCCGCCGCCCCGAGCCCCTGATGAAGGTGCGCGTCCTGCCACCGAAGCTGCCGAGGATCAGGCTGCGCCGGAAGGGGGGCCGACCACGCCTGAAGCCGTTCCGGGACCGCAACCCCGTGGTCCTCGGCGCCGCCGGGCTCACCACGCTCGCGCTGCTGACCGTCGTCGCGTTCAACGCCGACAGCCTTCCGGTGATCGGCGCCGGCGACACCTACAGCGCCGCCTTCACGGAGGCGGGCGGGCTCAAGCCGGGCGACGAGGTGCGCATCGCCGGGGTCAAGGTCGGCAGGGTCGAGGAGGTCGACCTGGACGGCGACCACGTCAAGGTGACCTTCAAGGTCAAGGGCGACCCGGAGTTCGGCACCACGACCGGCGCCTCGATCCGGGTGAAGACGATCCTCGGGGCCAAGTACCTGGCCCTGCACCCCGAGGGGCCGGGCCGGCTCACACCCGGCAGCGAGATCCCACTGAAGCGGACGGTCCCGGCGTACGACGTCGTGCAGGCGTTCAGCGACCTGACGACCACCACGGAGGAGGTCGACACCCAGCGGCTGGCCGACGCCCTGGACACCATCTCCACCGCCTTCGAGGACTCGCCCGAGGAGGTGCGGGCCTCCGTCAAGGGCCTGTCGAAGATTTCCAGGACGGTGGCCGAGCGGGACAAGGAGCTGCGCGGGCTGCTCGACCACGCCAACGGAGTGACGGGGGTGCTGGCCGAGCGGTCGAAGGACTTCACCGCGCTGGTCAAGGACGGAGACGAGCTGTTCAGGGAGATCAGCAAGCGGCGCAAGGCGATCCACAAGCTGCTCACCACCTCGGCCGCGCTCGGCATCCATCTCTCCGGGCTGGTCAAGGACAACGACAAGGAGATCGGGCCCGCGCTGAGCGGCCTGAACCGGGTGGTCGAGATGCTCGAACGGAACCAGTCGAGCCTGGACCGGAGCGTCAAGCTGCTCGCGCCGTACGTGCGGGTCTTCACCAACACCCTCGGCAACGGCCGCTGGTTCGACAGCTACGTGCAGAACCTGGTCGCCGCTCCGGTGGTGCCGCGGACGGGAGGCGACCGGTGAAGAAGCCGAGGATTCCGAGGCGCCGGACGACCGCCGTGGTCGTCCTCGCCCTGGTCGCCGGCGCCGTGTTCACGCTGTGGCCGCGGGCGCAGACCGTGCGGGTCACCGCCTACTTCCCGCGCACCGTCGGCATCTACCCCGGCTCCGACGTGCGGGTGCTCGGCGTGCGCATCGGGGAGGTCGCGGAGATCACGCCGGAGGGCGAGCGGGTGCGGGTGGTGCTGGAGTACGACGCGGGCCGCAAGGTCCCGGCGGACGCCCGGGCCGCCATCATCAACTCGTCGGTGGTCAGCGACCGTTACGTGCAGCTGCTGCCGGTGTACCGTACGGGCCCGGCGCTGCGGGACGGCGCCGTCATCCCCGAGTCGCGCACGGCGGTGCCCGTGGAACTGGACCGGGTCTTCGAGAGCCTGCACACCACGTCCGAGGCGCTCGGCCCGGAGGGCGCCGGCAAGGACGGCTCGCTGGCGCGGCTGCTCGGGGTGAGCGCGGACAACCTGCAGGGCCAGGGCGAGAACATCCACCAGACGGTCGAGGACCTGTCGCTGGCGGTCACCACGCTGTCCGACGGCCGCAGCGATCTGTTCGGCACCGTGCGCAACCTTCAGGTGTTCACCGCGGCGCTGGCGGCCGACGACAAGAACGTGCGGTCGTTCAACACCACGCTGGCCGAGGTCGCCGGTCAGCTCGCCGACGAGCGCAAGGACCTGGCGGAGGCGCTGAAGCACCTGGGCACGGCGCTCGGTGACGTGTCCGGGTTCGTGAAGAAGAACAAGGCGTCACTGACCGCGAACGTGAAGGGGCTCAGCAAGGTCACCCAGGTGCTCGTCACCCAGCGGGCGGCGCTGGAGGAACTGCTGGAGGTCGCCCCGGCGGGCCTGTCGAACCTGCAGAACGCCGGCAACCCGTCCTCCGGCACCCTCGACACCCGCAACAACCCCGACCATCCCCAGGACCCGGCCGCGCTGCTGTGCTCCATCCTGCGCACGACCGGCGACGAGGGCGGCGAGAACCCCGACTGCGGGGAGCTGGAGAAGCTGTTCGAGTCCCTGCCCGAGGTGCCGAAGGCCCCGGCCGTGCCGAGCACGGGCACGGTCGACCGGACGCTGGGCGGAATCCTGGAGGCCGACGCATGAGCGGGATCCGCGGGCCGAGGGCCCTGGCGTGGGCGGCGGCCGGCGCGCTGCTGCTGTCCGGCTGCCAGATCAACGGCTGGTACGACGTGCCGCTGCCCGGAGGCGCCGCCGCGGACGGTGACGCCTACCGGGTCACCGTCGAGTTCCGCGACGTCCTGGACCTGGTGCCGCAGTCCGCGGTGAAGGTCGACGGCGTCACCGTGGGCGCCGTCGAGAAGGTGGAGCTGGACGGCTGGCACGCCAGGGTGCGGCTGCGGATCGCCGACTCGGTGGAGCTGCCCGGCAACGCGGTCGCCGAGCTGCGGCAGACGAGCATGCTCGGCGAGAAGTACGTGGCGCTCGTCGCCCCCCTGGACACCGCGCCCGTCGGCCGGCTCGGCGACGGCGACCGGATCCCGCTCGCCCGCAGCGGCCGGAACCCGGAGGTCGAGGAGGTGCTGTCCGCGCTGTCCGCGCTGCTCAACGGCGGTGGCGTGGCCCAGCTCAAGACGATCACCGTGGAGCTGAACAAGGCGCTGGCGGGCCGGGAGAACCGGGTCAAGGGTCTGCTGAAGGAGCTGAACACGTTCCTCGGCGGCCTGAACGGACAGCGCAAGGAGATCGTCCGGGCGCTCCAGGGCATCGACCGGCTCGCCAAGCGGCTGAACAAGGAGAAGAAGACCATCGCCGTGGCCGTCGACACCCTGCCCCCCGCGCTGAAGGTCCTCGCCGACCAGCGCCGGGACCTGACCAAGATGCTCACGGCGCTGTCCGATCTCGGCAAGACGGGCACGAAGGTCGTCAACGCCTCGCACGACGACACGGTCGCCAACCTCAAGGCGCTGCGGCCGATCCTCGAACAGCTCAACAAGGCGGGCGCCGACCTCCCCAACTCCCTGGAGCTGCTGACCACCTACCCGTTCCCGCGCAACGCCGTGGACGCCGTCAAGGGCGACTACGTCAACCTGGCGGTGACCGCCGACCTCGATCTGTCGAGCATCTACGGCAACCTCGCCGACGAGCCCGACGGGGACGGGGACTCCCCGAAGACACCCGGGCTCCCTGACACGCCGGAGCTGCCGGACCTGCCGGACCTGCCGGAGGTGCCCGGCGTGCCGACGCCCGCGCTGCCGGGCACCCCCGGCCTGCCGGGCACGCCCGCCGAACCGTCGGCACCGTCCGGCGACGGCGGCGGCCCGCTGTGCCCGCCCGTGTGCACCGGTACGCAGGCCGCCTACGGGGACGCCGGCGGCCTCCCTCCGGGCATCGACCTCGCGCTCGCGGAGCTCTTGCTGAAGGGGATACTGCCGTGATCACACGTACGGTCAAGGCGCAGCTGCTGGCCTTCGCCGCCGTCACCGCGGTGGGGGTGTCGTACGTCGGCGCCGAGTACACGGGCCTGGTGGACGGGCTGCTCGGGCGCGGCTACACCGTGCGGGCCGACTTCGCCGACTCCGGGGGCATCTACACCGGCGCCGAGGTCACCTACCGGGGGGTGCCGGTGGGCCGGGTCGGCACGCTGCGGCTGAGCGGCGACGGCGGCGTCTCGGTGGCGCTGGAGATCGAGGACGGCGCGCCGGGCATTCCGGCGGACACCCTCGCCGTGGTGGCGAACCGTTCGGCGGTGGGCGAGCAGTACGTCGATCTGCAGCCGCGCCGGTCGGACGGCCCGTACCTGCTGGACGGCAGCACGATCCCGCGCGGCCGGACCCGGGTGCCGCTGCCCGCCACGGAGATGGTGGTGAGCCTGGACAAGCTGGTGAAGTCGGTCGGCAAGGACGATCTGCGGGTCACCGTCGACGAGTTGGGCAAGGCCTTCGCCGGCACCGGGCCGCACCTCAGCCGTCTCGTGGACTCGGGCAACGCGCTCGTCGAGTCGGCGTCCGACGCGCTGCCGGAGACGATCGACCTCATCGAGGACTCGCGGACGGTTCTGAAGACGCAGGCCGACCAAGGGTCGGCGATCAGGTCGTTCTCGCGTGATCTCGCCGCGCTGACCGCGCAGTTGAAGGCGAGCGACGGGGACCTGCGCACACTGATCGGCAACGCGACACCGGCCGCCCACGAGGTGAACTCGCTGCTGAAGTCGACCGGCCCCCGGCTGTCGGTGCTGCTGGCGAACCTGATCAGCGGCGGCCAGGTCACGCTGGCGCGGCTGCCCGGAGTGGAACAGGCCCTGGTCACCTTCCCGGTGGTGGTCTCCGACAGCTACACGGTCGTCCCCGGCGACGGCACCACCCACTTCGGGCTGGTCGTCAACGCCGACGACCCGCCGCCGTGCACACGGGGATACGACACCCCGCGACGCGACCCGGCGGACACCGGCACCCGCCCGGCGAACACCGAGGCGCGCTGCACGGAGCCGCGCGGCAGCGACACCTCGGTGCGGGGCGCGCAGAACGCGCCCGGCGCGCGGTCCCGTTCGGACGGCGCGGACCGGGCCGCGTACGTCTCGCCGTACGACCCGGAGACCGGTCTCGCCACGGGGCCGGACGGAAGATCCGTCGAGATCGGCTCGACGGGCGGCCAGCAGGCCGTGTTCGGAAAGGAGTCCTGGCAATGGCTGCTCGTCGGACCGATGGCGTGACCGAGCGCCTGTTCGCGACGCTCCGGAACGCACCGGCACGGCTGGTACGGCCGCTGCTGCGGCTGGCCGCCGGGCGGGCGGACGCCCGTGGCCGCGGCCCCGTGCGCACCCGGCTGCTGCCGGCGGGGCTGGTGGTGGCGACGGTGCTGACGACGGCGGCGGCCGTCTGGCTGAGCGTGCGGGTGTACGAGCAGCGCCAGACGGAGCAGCGCCGCCAGGACATCCTCGCGGCGGCCCGACAGTCGGCGCTGAACTTCACCTCGCTCGACTACCGGCACTACGACCGGGACAGCAGGAACGTGCTCAGAGGCGCCACGGGCGCCTTCAAGGAGCAGTTCGCCGCGCAGACCGCGGAGCTGACCGAGTTGGTCGCGCGGAACAGGTCGGTGTCCGAGGGCCAGGTCCTGGAGGCGGGCATCGTCCGGGCCGACGAGCACTCGGCGCGCGTTCAGGTGGTCGCCGACAGCAAGGTGACCAACACCGCCGTGCCCCAGGGCGAGGCCCGCACGTACCGCCTGCAGCTCGACCTCGTCCTGGAGAACGGCCGCTGGCTGACGTCCGACGTGGAGTTCGTCGGCTGACGCACCGCCCGACCCGATGTACGACCAGTAAGGAGAACGACCGTGGCGAACCTGACGTCCAAGCCCCGCGCCTCCGGCTCGCCCGCCCGGCGCACACTGAACGCTGCGGCCCGGGCGGCGGCCAAGCGCGCGGAGCGCGCCGAGCGGATCGACGCGAGCGATGTGAACGGCTCGAACGGCTCGAACGGCTCGAAGGCACCACGGCGGGCGGAGGACCAGAAGTCCGGGCGGACCGTGCTCATCGAGCCGCCGGACGGGTGGGACGACCCGCCGGAGCCGCGCCCGGACCCCGGCGAGGACGAGGTGCTGCCGGCCCGCCCGGGGCGGGGGCGCGGGTTGCTGACGGCGGCCCTGGTGCTGCTCCTCGTGGCCGGCCTGGTCGCGGTGGCCGTCCTCGGGTGGCGGTTCCACGAGGGGCGGGCGACCGAGCAGGCCCGCGGGCAGGCGCTCGCGGCGGCGCGTGAGGCGGCGCCCGTCGTGCTGTCGTACGACCACCGCCGCCTGGACCGCGACTTCGACCGGGCGCGCGCCCGGCTGACCGGGAAGTTCCGCGACGAGTACGGCAGGACGACGAAGGCGGTGGTGGGGCCGACCGCCCGGAAGTACCAGGGGGTGGTGAAGGCGACGGTGGTGGAGCCGCCCGGCGGTGGCGCCCCGGCTGCCTCCGTGGTGTCGGCCTCCCCGGACCGGGTCGTCGTGCTGCTCTTCGTCAACCAGGTCACCGAGAGCACCCGGATCACGGGGTCCCGTGTGGATCTGAACCGTGTGCGGATGACGATGTCCCGTACCCCCGGCGGCTGGAAGGTGAGCGCCGTCGACGCCCTCTGACCTGCTCCCCGGCAGAGCCCCCGCGCGAGACCGCGCGGGGGCTCTTTCTGTCTCCGGCTCTTGACAGCCGTCCCCGACCGGAGGCAATCTTCCATTAAGCAAAAACTAACTTTCACGATGCGAAATAGCGAGGAAGGGAGCGCCGGCCCCCCATGCCAGGTTCTGAATCGGGCACCGCCGCAGAGCAGCGCTTCAGCGTCAACCTGTCGATCCTCTTCACGGAACTGCCGCTCCTGGAGCGCCCCGCGGCCGCCGCCGCGGCCGGTTTCACCGCGGTCGAGCTGTGGTGGCCCTGGGTCGACTCCCCCACCCCCGAGCGGTCCGAGCTCGACGCCCTGAAGAAGGCGATCGAGGACGCGGGCGTCCGGCTCACCGGCCTGAACTTCTACGCCGGACAACTCCCGGGCCCCGACCGCGGCGCCCTGTCGGTCCCGGGCGAGGAGTCGGAGAGGTTCCGCGCCAACATCGACGTGGCCGCCGGCCTGGCCGAGTCCCTCGGCTGCACGGCGCTCAACGCGCTGTACGGCAACCGCGTCGAGGGCGTGGACCCGGCCGAGCAGGACGCGCTGGCGCTGGAGAACCTGGTGCTCGCCGCCCGCGCGGCCGACCGGATCGGCGCGATCCTGCTGATCGAGGCGCTCAACAGGCCCGAGTCGCCGTTGTACCCGCTGGTGTCGGCGCCGGCCGCCGTCGAGGTCGCCGACAAGGTCGACGAGGCCACCGGGCTCGGCAACGCCAGGTTCCTGATGGACCTCTACCACCTGTCCATGAACGGCGAGGACCTGCCGTCGGTGATCGAGCGGTACGCCGCGCGGACCGGCCACGTCCAGATCGCCGACAACCCCGGCCGCGGCGCCCCCGGCACGGGCTCGCTCCCCCTGGAGGACCTCCTCGGCCTGCTGAGGAAGGCCGGCTACGAGGGCTGGGTGGGGCTGGAGTACAAGCCGGGCGACCGTCCGAGCGCGGACGCCTTCGGCTGGCTGCCGGCCGGTCAGCGCGCCGCCCGCTGAGGCGCCCCGACCGCGGCCCGCCGCTCCCGGGCCCGCGATCCGGCCCTGAACGGGCCTCGTCCCCGGTCCCCCGGAGGGGCCACCCCGGACGGGCCGCTCCTGCCGACGCCCGCCCATCCGAAGACGCACCGCCGTAGTGAGAGAGGCACCCCGATGAGCACACTTCCCACGATCGCCTGGATCGGCCTCGGCATCATGGGCTCCCCCATGTCCGAGAACCTGATCAAGGCGGGTTACGACGTCACCGGTTTCACCCTGGAGCAGGAGAAGCTGGACCGCCTGACCGCCGCCGGCGGCACCGCCGCCGGGTCCGTCGCCGAGGCCGTCCGCGACGCCGACGTCGTGATCACGATGGTGCCCGCCTCCCCGCAGGTCGAGGCCATCGCGTACGGCCCCGAGGGCATCCTGGAGAACGCGAGGTCCGGCGCCCTGCTGATCGACATGTCCTCGATCACCCCGCAGACCTCGATCGACCTGGCGAGGGCCGCGAAGGACAAGGGCATCCGGGTCCTGGACGCCCCGGTGTCCGGTGGCGAGGCCGGCGCCGTGGAGGCCGTGCTGTCCATCATGGTCGGCGGCGAGCAGGCCGACTTCGACGCCGCGGAGCCGATCTTCGAGGCGCTCGGCAGGACCATCGTGCTGTGCGGCCCGCACGGCTCGGGCCAGACCGTGAAGGCCGCCAACCAGCTCATCGTCGCCGTCAACATCCAGGCGTGCGCCGAAGCCGTGGTCTTCCTGGAGAAGTCCGGCGTGGACCTGAAGGCGGCGCTGGACGTCCTGGGCGGCGGACTCGCCGGGTCGACCGTGCTGGCGCGCAAGAAGGACAACTTCCTGAGCCGGGACTTCAAGCCGGGCTTCCGCATCGACCTGCACCACAAGGACATGGGGATCGTCACGGACGCCGCCCGCAACGTCGGCGCGGCCCTGCCCGTCGGCGCCGTGGTGGCGCAACTCGTGGCCAGCCTGCGCGCGCAGGGCGACGGCGGCCTCGACCACTCGGCGCTGCTGCGGGCCGTGGAGCGCCTGTCCGGCGCGCGGGTCTGACGACCCCGAAGCCTCCGGGCGGCGCCACCGCCGACATCTGTCCTGTCGCGCCCAAGGCGGTGGCGCCGCCCGGAACCACACCCGGAGCTCCACCAAGGTGAAGTCCCGCTTCACGCCGCCGGCCCCGAGTACGGCAAGCGCGTGGAGGAGGCGGTCCGCGCCCCGCGCGAGGACCGGATCAAGACGGCCCGCACCAGTCGAACGGCCCGGATGAGGGGTGGCCGGTCGCAGTCGTGCGGGCGAGGTGAGGACCGCGGCGGCGTGTGAGCCAGTGCGGTGGTGAAGGACCCGAGCCGCCTTCTCGACCTGAGGGAAGGTCCGCCCGGTTCCGTCGTACCCGCCGCGGTCCCGCCGTACGAGACACCGTCCGGCGGCGCGAACGTCCTGTCGCGCCCAGCCTCGCGCCGTCGGACGGCCAGAAGACGCCCAGGGCCCCTTCCCCGGTTCGGAACCCGACCCGGGGAAGGGGCCCTGGGCGTCTGCCGTCGGCGTGCGGATCCACCGCGCCCGCAGCACGCTGAAGGCATGGGCAATCCGACGCAGTACCCGCACATCGTGGTCCACGCCCCGGCCCTGGACGGCTCCCGCCGGGTCACCACAGGGGACGACACGCTGGGGATCGCCACGCACCTCGACGACGTCGTCGAGATCCTCCGGCTCGCCGATCTCGACGACATCGAGGTGGAGGAGAGCGATCTCATCGAGTGGCAGGGCGGCGGCCCGGAGGACTGGCCGGGACTGTCGGAGCATCATTCCCAGCACGAGACGTAGGGCGGGTACGTCAACCTCAAATCAACCTCTGAACATGGTTCAGCAGGCTTCAACAACCCCTGGATGAGGGCACATTGTGGTCACGCGGGGCCCGCCGGCACGGGGGTGGCGGGCTCCGCCCCAGGGGGTGTGCCATGAGCGCAGACACGCCGATCCGGCTCCAGCCGCACGAGATCGCCCTGCTGCGCGGCGGTCCGCGCGCCGCCGTCACCGTCGCCGTCCTCGGCCTGCACCTGCGGGGCTCGGTGGAAGCCGGACGGCCGGGAACCATGAGGACGTCGGAGCCGGTCGTCGCCGACGCGGTCCCGGGGCGGACGCCGCTCCCCCTCACCCCACTGGAGAGCGCCGTGCAGGCGTCCCTCGGCGAGCCCTGCGGGCTGCGGACGCTGGCGAAGCGGCCCGATGTCCGCCTGGCGGTGGCCCTGATGCGCATTCCCCTGGCGGAGGCCGGCCTGCTGCGCTACCCGCTGCTCGGCCCGACCCGCGCCGCACGCCGCCATGTACGGGCCCTGGGGGCGCTCCACACCCTGCCCGGGGACCGGCGCGGGCTGACGGACCACGACAAGCTGCTCGCCGTGGCCCTGCACGGCGAGGCGGCCCTGCGGGTGCTCGTCCCGCGCTTCGCCCTGCGGGCGGGGCTGGTCGACCGGGCCGAGGTGGGCGGCGGGGCGTTCCCCCCACGCTCCCCGCGGGGTCGCGGCACGAGCGGGGCGGGGCACTCCTGCGGCGGTGGCGGCGGGTGCGGCGGCGGCTCGGACTGAGCGCGGGAAACGGCATGGAGCGCGACCGTCTTCCTCCAACGGCTCGCACGCGGAACGGCGCGTGGGAGAGGAGCGGCACGCGGAGAAGGACCGGCACGCGGAAGAGGAACGGCATGCGGAAGGGGGCGGCCCGTCCCCCCGGCGGGCCGCCCCCTGCTCATCCGCGCACGCGGCGGGTCAGACCTCGAGGGGCCTGATCGCCGTCGGCGCGTGCCCCGGTTCCGTGGCGATCTCCTCGAACTCCACGACGTTGCCGATGTCGTTGGTGACGCTCATGGAGATGTTGGTGACGCGCTCCAGGATCGCCTCGACGACGACCGGGACCTGGAACTCGGCGGCGAGCTTCTTGGCCTGCTCGAAGGCGGCGCCCAGTTCGTTCGGGTCGGTCACGCGGATCGCCTTGCAGCCGAGACCCTCGGCGACCTTCACGTGGTCGACGCCGTAGACGCCCAGTTCGGGCGAGTTGATGTTCTCGAACTCCAGCTTGACCTGGAAGTCGATGTCGAAGGCGCGCTGCGCCTGGCGGATCAGGCCCAGGTAGGAGTTGTTGACGAGGACGTGGACGTACGGGATCTTGTGCTGCGCCCCGACCGCCAGCTCCTCGATCATGAACTGGAAGTCGTAGTCCCCGGAGAGGGCGACGACGGTCGCCTCCGGGTCGGCCTTGGCGACGCCGAGGGCGGCCGGGATGGTCCAGCCGAGGGGGCCCGCCTGGCCGCAGTTGATCCAGTGGCGCGGCCGGTAGACGTGCAGCATCTGGGCGCCGGCGATCTGTGAGAGGCCGATGGTGGTGACGTAGCGGGTCTCGGGTCCGAAGGCCTTGTTCATCTCCTCGTAGACGCGCTGCGGCTTGATCGGGATGTCGTCGAAGTGCGTACGGCGCTGGAGCGTCGCCCGCTTCTCCTGCGCGGCGGCGGCCCAGGCGGAGCGGTCGGGCAGCGTGCCGGCCGCCTTCGCCTCCCCGGCGACCGCCACGAACAGCTCCAGCGCCGCCTTGGCGTCGGAGGCGATGCCGTAGTCGGGGGCGAAGATTCTGCCGATCTGGGTGGGCTCGACGTCGACGTGGACGAAGATCCGTCCGGCCGTGTAGACGTCGAGCTTTCCGGTGTGGCGGTTGGCCCAGCGGTTGCCGATGCCGAGGACGAAGTCGGACTCCAGGAAGGTCGCGTTGCCGTAGCGGTGCGAGGTCTGCAGGCCGACCATGCCGGCGTTCAGCTCGTGGTCGTCGGGAATGGCGCCCCAGCCCATCAGGGTCGGCACCACCGGGGTTCCGGTCAGCTCGGCGAACTCGACGAGGAGTTCGCAGGCGTCGGCGGTGATGACACCGCCGCCGGTGACGATCAGCGGGCGTTCGGCGGCGTTCAGCATGGCGAACGCCTTCTCGATCTGGGCACGGGTCGCGGCCGGCTTGTAGACGGGCAGCGGCTCGTACGTGTCCGGGTCGAACTCGATCTCGGTGAGCTGCACGTCGATCGGCAGGTCGATGAGGACCGGGCCGGGCCGGCCGGAACGCATCAGATGGAAGGCCTGCTGGAAGACGCCGGGGACCTGCGCGGCCTCCAGGACGGTGACCGCCATCTTGGTCACCGGCTTGGCGATCGAGGCGATGTCGACGGCCTGGAAGTCCTCCTTGTGGATCACGGCGGTCGGGGCCTGGCCCGTGATGCACAGGATCGGAACGGAGTCGCCGATGGCCGAGTACAGACCGGTGATCATGTCGGTGCCGGCGGGCCCGGAGGTACCGATGCAGACGCCGATGTTGCCGGGGTGGGTGCGGGTGTAGCCCTCGGCCATGTGCGAGGCGCCCTCGACGTGACGGGCGAGGGTGTGGGCGATGCCGCCGGAGGCCTTGAGCGCCGCGTAGAAGGGGTTGATCGCCGCGCCGGGGACACCGAACGCGGCGGTGACGCCCTCGCGCCTGAGGATCTCAACTGCCGCGCGGGCAGCGGTCATTCGAGCCATCGAGTACTCCTGCTCCGACTGTCGGATGTCGCTCTCCCGTCGCGCCCCGCGGTGAGCACTTCCGCGACGGCATGCTTTTCCGTATCGCGGAATTAAACTTCTACTATCTGGAAGTAATGTAGGTGTGTGGGGGAAGGTCGTCAAGAGACGGACAAGCGGGGGTTTCTGGAGGACGATGGGGCCCATGTCCGAGAGCGTGCCGGTGCGCTGCCCGGCCTGCCGGCGCGAGCGCCTCTACACCGCGCCCTCCTACCCCTGCGTCTGCGGCACCGCGGTCGCCCCGCGGCTCGACCCCCGCGCGACCCCGGCGGCCGTCGCGCACCGCGCCTGGGACGAGGAGTGGATCACCGTCCCCTGCCCCGCCTGCGGCCGCCACACCCAGTGGCCCCGCCCGGAACTGGGCTGCCCCTGCGGCACGGTGCTGCACATCCCGGTGACCGACCCGCCCCCCTCGCGCGAGCGGACGGGGCACACGGGCCGGGAGCCGACCGCGACCCCGGCACCGACCGCAACGCCGACACCGACCGCGAGCCCGGCACCGACCGCGGCGCCGGCGCCGCGACGACCGGCCGAGCCACCCGCGACCGGGCAGGGGCCGGCGGAACCGGAGACGGGTCCGGCCCGGGAGGCGACCGAGCCGGAGGACCCGCCCCCGGCGGAGAAGGAGGCCGGGCGGGGACCGGTCACGCCCCGAGAACCCACCCCCGGACAGCACTCCGCCCCGGCGACGCCGGACGTGGCGGCCGCCCGCCGGGAGTCCGCGCCACGCGGGGACACGCCCCGCCGCGCCTTCCATCCGGTGGCCATCCGCACCGCGCGCGACGCGGTCACGGCTGCGGCGCTGTATCTGCGGTGGCTCGGGTACCGGGACATCCGCCGGGCCGGCCAGCGGCCCACCTCCGGTATCGGTCTCGCCGCGCACGGGCTGCTGGCGCACGTCGACCCCAGCGTGCACCCGGTCTCGCTGCGGGACCTGGAGTGCCTGTGGCTGACGGCCATGGCGGACTCCACGGACTGCGTGTACTTCTCGCTCGCGGGCTACGCGCCGGACGCCCGCGCCCGCGCCGAGTCCCTGCGCGTCCCTCTCTTCGTCCTGGATTTCACCGGCACCCCGCAGCCGGTCAACGCGGTGGCGGAGGAACTGGACACCCGGGGCGTCTGAGCCGCCGGGCGCGACGCGACGCCGGGTGCGGCACCGTTCCGGCAGGCCCGCCCGCAGGGTGGCGACGGAGCGAAGAGGGACGATCGCCCGTGCGGACCCGGAGGGCGACGAGTTCCGCTTCCCGCGCGGCACGTCCGACCGCGAGGGCTCGGGCAGGCCGCCCCCGTCCCGCCCTCGCCCCTACTCCCGCCCCGCCCCGCCCCCGCCGCAGACCTAGACGGCGTACCTCTCCCGCAGTTCCACCTTCCGCACCTTCCCCGACACGGTCATCGGGAAGGCGTCCAGCACCTGGAGCCTGCTCGGGATCTTGTAGTGGGCCAGCCGCCCCTGGCAGAAGGCGCGCAGGTCCTCCAGGGTGGGCGGGTCCGCGGGGTCCTGCGGGATCACGCAGGCGAGCACCTCCTCGCCGTACGTCTCGTGGGGCACCCCGACGACCTGGACGTCCCTGATGCGGGGGTGGCCGTAGAGGAACTCCTCGATCTCGCGCGGGTAGATGTTCTCGCCGCCCCGGATGATCATGTCCTTGATGCGGCCGACGATCTCGACGTAGCCGTCGTCGCGCATCACGGCGAGGTCGCCGGTGTGCATCCAGCGGCCGGCGTCGACGGCCTCGGCGGTCTTCTCGGGTTCGTTCCAGTAGCCGAGCATCACGCTGTAACCACGGGTGCACAGTTCACCCGCACTGCCGCGCGGTCGCGTCACGCCCGTCACCGGGTCGACGATCTTCACCTCGACGTGCGGCAGGACCCGGCCGACCGTACCGGTGCGGTGTTCGAGGTCGTCGTCCCGCCGCGTCTGCAACGACACCGGGGACGTCTCCGTCATGCCGTAACAGATGGACACCTCCGCCATGTTCATCTCGGCGACCACCCGCTTCATCACCTCTGCCGGGCACGGCGAGCCCGCCATGATGCCGGTCCGCAGGGAGGAGAGATCGTACGTCGCGAAGTCGGGGAGGTTCAGCTCCGCGATGAACATGGTCGGCACGCCGTACAGCGAGGTGCAGCGCTCCTGCTGGACGGCCGCCAGCGTGGCCCTCGGGTCGAAGGACGGCGCCGGCACGACCATGCAGGCGCCGTGCGAGGTCGCCGCCGGGTTGCCCATCACCATGCCGCGAGCGGTACACCTTGAGGGTACCATGCACTCATGCAAAATCGCGGGTCAGGGGCGGTAGTCCGGGCCGACATCTACGTCCGCATCAGCCAGGATCTCACGGGCGACGAGCTCGGTGTCCAGCGGCAGGAGGACGAGTGCCGGAAGCTGGCAGCCCAGCTCGGCATGGAACTCCGGCACGTCTGGGTCGACAACGACCTGAGCGCCACGAAGAAGAACGTCGTCCGCCCCGACTTCGAGGCCATGCTCCAGAGCAAGCCCGAGGCGATCATTTGCTGGCACACCGACCGGCTCATCCGCGTCACGCGGGACCTGGAGCGGGTGATCGACCTCGGGGTCAACGTCCACGCCGTCATGGCCGGACATCTGGACCTGTCCACGCCGGCCGGCCGAGCTGTCGCCCGCACGGTGACGGCCTGGGCCACGTACGAGGGCGAGCAGAAGGCCGAGCGGCAGAAGCTGGCCAACGTCCAGGCCGCCCGACAGGGCCGCCCGTACACCGCAGGCATCCGGCCCTTCGGTTACGGCGACGACCACATGACGATCATCGCCGAGGAGGCTGCGGCCATCGTCGAGGGCGCCAACATGATCCTCGCCGGGGAGTCTCTGTCTGCCGTCGCGCGGAAGTGGGACGAGGCCAAGCTCCAGTCGCCCCGCAGCAAGGTCACGGGCGCCAAGGGGTGGACCCTGCGCGGGGTGAAGAAGGTGCTGACGTCCCCGCGCTACGTCGGGCAGTCCACGTACCACGGTGAGGTGATGGGCGAGGCGCAGTGGCCCCCGATCCTCGACCCGGAAGTGCACTACGGGGTCGTGGCCATCCTGAACAACCCGGAGCGGTTCTCGGGGGGCAAGCGGACCGGCCGGGTGCCGGGAACCCTGCTCGCCGGCATCGGGCGGTGCGGGTACGACGGCTGCACCGACACGGTCAACGGTCGGGGCTACCGGGGCGTCCCGGTGTACGGCTGCGCTGCCACGCACACGCGCACGCCTCGCAGCATTGCCGACGACCGCGCGAGCAAGGCGACTCTGGCCCGGCTGATGTTCCCCGACTTCCTCGGTCAGATCCTGGAGTCTCAGAACGCCCCGGATGGCCACTCAGGTGCTCAGCTCCAGAGTCAGGCACAGGAACTGCGGGAGCGGCTTGACGGGCTGGCTGTGGCCTACGCAGAAGGCACGATCAGCCTGTCTCAGCTGACCGCAGGGTCGGCGGCGCTCCAGAAGAAGCTGGAAGCCATCGAGTCGGAGCTCGTCAGCACGGCCGGCATCCCTCCGCTCGACCCGGTGAAGGGTGTGGCCGGCCTGATCGAGGGGTGGCCGAACCTGCCCCTGCCGACCCGTCGTGCGTGGGTGGACTTTTGCTGCATCGTCACCCTGAACCCGGCCAAGGGCCGGCACATGTCCTCCATGTCTGTCGATGATCACGTCACGATTGAGTGGCGTGACGTGAGCGAGTAGCGGATACGGCGAAGCCCCGGCTACCCCCATTCGAGGGTGCCAGGGCTTTCGTCCGTCAGTTGTAGTGGCCGTTCGTCAGCCGGTCGACCTCCTCGCGCAGGAAGTACGCCTCGCTTGCCTCTCGCAGGAGCAGAAGATGCATGTCGGCGAGCTTGTTGTGGGCCTAGACGAGCGGCTTCGCCTCCGCTCGATCCCGAACAGCTTTGGGTGGCGTAGTACGAGGCGGAGATGCTCACCGGCTGAGTCTTCCGCCCACTCTCCATTCAGTCAGCCGCCGCCCCTGAGTGACCGCGACCCCGTCAGCCCATCACGGCCGGCGGGTTCGCTGCGTTCGGCTACTCGGCTCGCTCGACGAGAGCAAGCGACGTACACAACCGACGGAACGTCGCGTGCCCTGTCCGGCCGGTGTGGCTCATGCACTCGACGTCGACCGTCGCGCCGTCTGTCGACGGCCTCGCCTTCCAGTCGCACGTCATGCACTCGGCCTCGAACGTCATGCAGGTGTCCGACTGGTGGGCGATCCGGTGCTTCACGAAGCGCATGACCGAGCGGGTCACTGCGTGCCCTCTCGGGCTCTCATCGCCTCGGCCATTCGCTCGGCTACGTCTGCACGCACCATGCCTACATGCACGTACGCCGCGCCCCTGTGGGTGACGACGGGGCGCAGCGCCCCCCAGACGCGCTCTGGGGCGCCGAGAGAGGCAAGGGCCGCCCGCAGTGCCTCGGTCGCTTCAACGGCCGTAGCTCGGCTGTCTCGCCAGGTTTGCATGTCCATCACTCGGCCCCGTGCTCTTCCCGTAGATGCCTACGGAGTACGACGTTCGCGTCGGACACCTTCGAGTAGTCGCCGACCGATCGGGCGTTGGTCCGGGTCACGGCGAAGCCGAGGCATCCCCGGCAGCCTGGCACGGGTACCGGCTCTTGCTCCGGGGCCGTCAGGTGCACCGGCCCCGTGATCGTCGTCTTCGGTGTAGTCATTCCGTACGGCCTCCCGGACTTCGACTCTGCCGAAGCATGATCCCGTGGAATGTGCACCGATTCCCAGTTCATGCGCGTTGTCGACTGAAGTCATGCACGACAGGCGGCCGACCACTCGGCGAGCCTCACTCGAAGTTCTTCCCCAAACAATGCACACTCCTCGTACCCCGTGAATTCCTTCAAGTAAGCCTGCACGTCTCGGCCGTCACGCAGTACGAGACTGCCCGCCGACGTTTCGATGGTGACCAACGATGCGTCGTAGATGGTGAAGGTATTCAGCGGCGCCCGAGGAGTTACCGTCCCCACGGGAATCACACCGATGCGTACGTTGGGAAGGTAGGACAGTGAAGACAGACGGTCCATCTGTTCGGCCAGAGCCAACGGCGTCACGACAGGCCACCGAATGGCCTGCTCGGTCAACAGGAATGTGAACTGTTTCGACACGTCGTAGAGAATGGCTTGCCGTTCCAGCTTTCCCGCAACCGCCTTACTCGTATCTGCCGGGGAGTGAGCGAGGCTCGCCCGTACGTATTCCGGCGTGGCGAGTAGGCCGGTAACCATCGAGAGCAGGAAGTAGCGCATGTGCGTCGAGGACGCTTCAAGCCCTATTAGCTCCGCTTGTCGGGTTCCGAGCCCCTTACGGCGAAGCTCTCGCAGATTCCGCCATTCGGTGTTGGCCATCCTGGCGAGCGCGGACGCCTTGGCGACGAGCTCGGGCGGAGCGTCCAGGGCTCGGAGGATCGCCTCTACGTCGACCAGGGACGGCCGTGTCCGGCCGT
Organism: Streptomyces sp. NPDC052016; assembly: GCF_044548445.1. Lineage (NCBI taxonomy): Bacteria > Bacillati > Actinomycetota > Actinomycetes > Kitasatosporales > Streptomycetaceae > Streptomyces > Streptomyces sp. NPDC052016. The sequence continues at coordinate 13,979 of NZ_JBIUBX010000006.1, read as the reverse complement.
TCTCGATACGGCTCACCTTGGACTGAGACATGTTGCAGCGCGCGGCGAGCCGATCCCCGGAGAGACCGGCTCGCTTACGCAGTTCTCGAAGCAGTGAGGCAAGTTCCGGGCCGGACTCGCCGAGCTGTTCGGCTTCGAACGTCACTCCTTCACGTACTCCAGGAACGGGACCGACTCGGCGACGGCGATGCGCTGGTACTCGATGAAGTCGGCCGGCTCGCCCTCGTAGAGCTCTCGACTCACCTGCGTGCCGTCGTCCTCGTAATGCATGAGAACGACCGTGGAGCGGTCGAACATCCAGAAGTCTTGGACTCCCGGCAAGGCATTCTCTCGCTCGGTCACGTCGAGAATTCGGATGTCTTCCCCGGCAAGTACGTGGGGCGCGTAGTACCGAGAGAACTCGAATTGCAGATACTCGGAGAGAGGCCGAGTCACGATGTGCACTCGACCCTTCCGCTTCCCCTCGCCGCGAAGCCTTTTCAGGTCTTCCGTGTACGGCGACGAGTAGGTATCCGGGTCGATTCGCTTACCCGCCCGGAAGTCTTCGAGTTCCCCGGATTCCTGCGGTACGCGGTACTGCTGCAAGGTTTCCAGTCGCCACGCCTCGGACTGGAATCCTCGAAGGGTCGCCTTCCAGTCGTCACCATCCAAGAGCACGAACGGCCTCCCGAAGAACGCTCTCGGGAATCTCGACAAGCCCTTCCCCCTGCGGCGGAGCGAATGCGTCGGATACGTCGCCCTGCACGATGAACGTCCCCCGCTCGGTCCGGTAGACGTTGGGGCAGTCGTCTTCGCCGCACTCGCCGTTTCCGTTGTCGGTAAGCCGAGTCAGTTCTTCGCGTGCCATGTGAAACCCCCTCGCCTGGCGGCTCGGTTGAGCCGTTGGACACGACCGTACGAGCGTCACGCCTGGCCGTCCATGCACGTTCGTGGGTATGCACGTTGTTGCATGAAGTGCCCGGCGTGGCGCCGTCAGGGGAGCAGGGGGCGCCCCTCCTGTGCGGCCCTGATGTGCTCGGGCTTCAGCGCCTCCTCGCCATACCGGGCGGCGAACGCACGCACTCGGCCGAGGGGAGAGTCTGGCGGGGGCGGCTCCTCGCTCACCGTGCCGCCGAGGATCATCGCGCCGAAGGCGGCGCCTACGTCTTGCGGGTCGTCCATGTTCATGCGGAGACGGTAGGCCGAGGGTCTGACAATCGGGTGACCGGCGTCACCCCGTGGCGACCCGGACAAACGGCCCCCTCGTCCGATCCTTGTAGGTGAGGGGCCTCGCTCTCGACGCTCGTCGAGTGGTCAACGCCACAGCCACCATCCGAACTGACGGCCCGCTCGCTCCGTATCAGTAGGTGGGGGCGTTCGCCCGGAAGGTGACCGGCGTCACGTGTGAGGGACGGGCACTTCCCCCCTGCTCCCTCCGTATCAGTAAGTAGGGAGCGTTCGCTCCTCGCCCGCCTGGCCTACGGGTCGGGCGTTGTTCTTTTGCGTCACCGCCCAACGGCGGCGCAGTCACCAGACCTCACGGGCACACCCTCCTCCTCTGCGTCCCTCCTCGGGTTGGGCCTCGGTTGCTCCTGGGCTGAGAGCTCCCCGCACATCACCTTCGCCTCGCCGGTCTCGGTCACTGGCCGGTGAGGCGAAGGTGACGCACCCAGACTTCCGCTCCTCGCGCGTGGGGGCGGACCGGCCCTGAGCTACCTACTCCTGTAGGCGGGTTGGGGCCTCTCTCATTTCGACACTCACTCACAACACCGCAGCAAGGAAGGAGGTCCGCGAGTGGACCTTGAAGCAGGGACGTACATCGGCACACGGGAGGCCGCAGCCATCATCGGTGTGTCTTCCGCGCTCCTCCGCCTCTGGCGCTCGGAGGGGCGCGGCCCCGACTACGTGAAGCTCGGCGCGAACGTCGTCTACCGACAGGAAGTCGTCGAGGACTTCGCCCGAAAGCGGGCCACCCGGTGACCGACGAGCACGACTACTGGACGGTCAAGGACACCGCCCACTACCTCATCGGATGCCATCAGAGCTGGATTCGTGCGGACTTCGGAGCCAAACCGGGAGTTCTGGAAGCCTCTGTTCGCGACCGGCCCGGACGGCGGCTGTCTGATCGACGTCACGGCGCTGGCGGACATCATGGCTGGCGCCCCTGAGCGGATGTCCTGGCCGAAGACTCGGGCGCCGTGGTCCACGCGCTCAGCCAAGAGGCGCCGCAAACGTGAGCGGGAGCCCACCACTTACGCCGACGTGATCGCTCAGGCCGACGCCGTCGCCGCTGAGAAGGCGGACCGCGCACGCGAGGAGTTCAAGGAGAAGTCCGAACGTCTCGCCGACGAAGCCCACGAAGCGCAGGCGAAGCTGAAGTGGATGGAGGGACGCTTCAAGGCGGGAGACGACATGCACTCGTTCTGCGGGTGGATGCGGTCGGGGTTCAGACGGCCGTCGACCGAGCATGACCGAACCCACCACCGGTGATCACAAGACGACGTGATCCCACCTCACCTTGTAGGCGCCCGCATGCCCGCTGCATCATCTGGTAGTAGTCGTAACCCTGGTCGATGTCGCGGAAGTCCCTGACGTGGTCCACGTCGGGACCGGTGTCGACGTCCTTCCACGTCACCCGGTAGATCGTCTCGGCCACGGTTCCTCCTCGGCTGGTCAACGGGTCGAACCTGAGAACGCCGCCGAGAGGCGCACGGTTCCGGACACCGAACAGCACGATGCGCGAAGTTGACGACAAGCCACTCGATCACCTAGAAAATCCCTTCTGCCCACCGAGGGCGGACACCGTGACTCCCACCCTCTGAGGTGGTCGAGTCGGCTCCTCCGAGAGAAGCCAAGGGACGCCGAGGGCATCCCACCCGGACGGTCAGTGTCCGGCAGTGCGTAGCGGTACGCGCGATCTCCCATCACACGAAGGAGGTCGCACACCCATGCCTAAGACCAACAATCCCGCCGCCCCTGCCTGGGTCGGCTACGCGTCCCGTCACCTCACGATCCCTGCAAGCGAGCCGTTCCGCCTGCCTCCGCGGAAGCTGGCCCGGAAGTGCTCCATCCCCGCAGCCGAGTTCGAGTCTGGCCTTCGCTCCCTGCAAGAGGAGGGCTGGCTCCGGCGACTCGGTTACGACACCTGGCAGCTCTCCCGGCCGGTGGGGTGACCGGTGCTCGAAGACCTGTTCCCCAAGATCGAGGAGAGCCGAGCCAAGCTGCGGAAGCGCGGATACGCCCTGGCGGCCGAGCACTACCCGCCGACCGGACAGACGGCGCAGTGGTACGCCGACGTGATCCAGTGCGTACCTCGCAGCGGCCAACGGGTAGCGAAGCAACTTGCCCGGCTCTGCGGCGACGACTCCCGCGTGACGGTGCCGTGGCGCTCACTGGCCGATGCCGTGGGCGTCCGGGACAGTGCCAGCAGAGAGCGCGCGTACACCGAGCGAGGCGTACAGGTGCTCGTCGAGGCCGGGTGGCTGACGGTCGAGACGATCGGCGCCAAGCGCGGAGCGAAGACGACGTTCAGTCTGGAGCCCGGAGACCGGGCCACGGAGTGGCTGGGCTGGGTCGACGCTGACGACTGGCTCGACGATGCCGCCTGAGAAGTTTTGGCCAGAGTAAGGAAGCCCGGCGCATCGCCGATCCATCACGAAGTTTTGGCCAGAGTAAGCGCCCCCGCCTGCTGAGAACTTTGGCCAGAGTAAGAGCACTGTCGTGCTCGACTCCTGGCGGAGTCTCCGCGCGGACAGACACAGTCCGTTGCGGGCAACGGCGAGGGCAAGCAGTAAGTAGCTCTGCGCTGCGCCGGGCTCCCGCCCGGCCCCTTCCGAAGACGTCTTACAGATCTGCTCTGTGGCGCCCTACCGGGCGCCCTTGGCGCAAGGCCGCTTGCTCACTGGTGGCGCGGTAGCGCCCCACTTCCCGAAGACCCTCACGGCAAGCGACTTCACCTTGCCGTTGCAGCTCTGCTCAAGCGGCGCCCGACAGGGCGCCCCATCACAAGGAGGACTTACACAGTGACTACCTACTCCCCGATCATCGCCGCCGATGGACGCAAGCTCTGCGGCATCGAGACATGCGGCCGTCCGCACCGCACGCGCGGCCTCTGCCTGGCGCACGCTCAGCGCGTCCGCGTGCACGGCGACCCGCAGGCTGACAAGCCGCTGCGCTCCCACGCCTCGCGCAACTGGAAGGGCGAGGACGTCTCGTACATCGGCGCGCACAACCGTGTGACCCGAGAGCACGGCAAGGCCGCCGAGTGGAAGTGCGCTTGCGGCTGCGGCAGACAGGCCACCGACTGGGCGTATCTCGGGACTGACCCGGCAGTGAAGGTCGACGAGTCCGGCCGCCTGTACTCCCCCGACCCCGACCACTACGCCCCGCTCGCCAAGCCCTGTCACCGCAGCTTCGACACCTGGCAGGCGCAGCGCCGTACTGGCATCTCCATCGCCCTCGTCATCGCCGAGGCCCTGGCCGCATGACCACCCCCTACTGGAAGGAAGTGACGCCCCTGTTCACCGTCTCCCACGTGCACCACGCCGCCCGCCGTACTGGCGAGCACCTGGCGGCCCTGCTCGACTCCGCCACGCCCCCTGGCGTGGACGTCCGACTCATCTCCGCCGACGCATACCAGGGCCGAGGCTCCGCCCGTTGGCTCGACGTCGAGCTGCACGCCACGAAGGGGCACGTCCACCCGCACGCCGACACGATGGAAGCTCTCGACGCCGTGGCGCCCGTCCTGGACGCCGTCACTGACCACGAAGTGAAGGGCTTCGGTTGGGTCACTGGCAGCGCCCTCACTGGCTCTCACGCCATCCGTGAGGGTCTGGCACTCTCTCTTCGGCTGAGCGTCGAGACGGACACGCAGAGCCTCCCTGACTCAGGTTTCGCTCTCGACAACCGAGGCCGTGCGGCGTAGGGACTCAGCCCGAAGCCTCAGACGCACTGGCACGGGGCGTGTCCTGCGTAGTGCTCAGGACACGCCCACCGCAGGTCGGCCGGCTCAGGAGGGCTTGAGGCCAAGTCGTAGAGGCCCAGTACGAGTTGGGCGACCTCTGGCGTCACACTTGAGGCATGGACGGACTGTATGTGGTCAGGCATGAGCCGACCTGGCGCGAGGAGCCGGAGCCTGACGACGAGTACGACAGCGACACAGACCACAAGACTGTGTACGCCCTCTTTGGGTTGGCCATCTTCAAGGCCAACGTCCTCGAACACACCCTCGTCAACACCCTCGCCATGGCCAGGATCATCACGGCGGAGGAGCAGGGGGAACGGCTCATCCGCGACCCGTGGGCCCAGGGGTTCAAGGACATGATGGGCAAGCTCATCAAGCGTGCCGAGCCGTACGTGAGCGCCTACCCGGAAGTAGTGGACGACCTGACCAGCAGCCTGAAGCGGCGCAACTTCCTGGTTCACCACTTCTGGCGCGAGCGCATCCAAGAGATGGTCGACGAATCGAGTAGGGCCAAGTTGTGCGCGGACCTCAAGGCGGACTGCCGACTGTTCACCCAGACGGACGAGCGGCTGACCGAGAGGGTGTTTGACCCTCTCGCGAGGCAGCGGGGGATCACTCCTGAGATGATCCAAGCTCAGTTCGAGAAAGAGCGCCGCGAAGCGATGAAGCGCTACGAGCCCGACCTCCTCCCGACCGAAGACGACTCGGTCTGACCTGCTCGTTCACACCCCCAGCCAGGCTGAGATCGACCTGAAGTGACTGGGAGGCAACGGCGATGATGTAGCTTCCGGCCATGAACACTCTGGCGGGGGATTGGTGGGAATCCGGCTCGTGGTGGCAGTTCGTCATCACGATCGCTGTCGGCATCGCGGTGGGCGTTCTCGCGGCATGGGCAACACTCAGGGCCAGCAACCCGAAGCGGCAACTTACCTGGTGGGTGCGGTCCAATACCCCACTCATGAACATGCCAGGTACCTCTGAGGGGTCAGAGCTCGCGGTCACCTTCTTCGGCGCACCGCTGGCATCTCCGCGCATCGTCGAACTCGTCATTGCCAACTCAGGTCGGCGTGACATCACCGCCGCCATGTTCCATGACGCTCAACCACTCCGGTTCGATTTTGGAGCTCCCGTCTGCACCATCCTGGATGTGACGACATCCCCCGCCGGAAGCATTCGCCCCACATTCGACACCGCCGGCTGGCGCATCGTGGGCAATGACACATCGGGAGAATGTTGGGTTGACGTCCTCCCCTCGCTGCTGAGCAAGGGGCAGGAAGTCGTACTGTCTGTACTCGTCGACGGCGATGAAAAGCCAGTGGACTTGGTCAGGTTTCCGCTGGTCGATGTCACTCCAGTCTCCGAGGCGCCAGGGGAACGGTCGCGAGCGCTCGCCGAGGCACTCAGCCGAACGTCGATCTACCTCGGGCCAATCCGCATCAGGGTGCGCTCAGATCGACCCTGAAACCGTGGCGCGATCGTGGCCGGTAAGACGTAGCGGTCCGGAAACCACGGCTCAGGGGGTCATACCCCCGCCCCGAGCGGGCAGTCAGGCACCAAGGCGGCCCAGGGCAGCACGCGCCACTCACGCAACAGCCGGCAAAGCGGCTCCCGGCAGCTCAGCAACACGGCAACGACCGACACCCAGCCACGGCTCGGGCCGGCATCCACCGTCAGCGGCAAGCGACCAGGACGCTCAACCTGTTGTCAGCTCGACCAACATTCCCAAGGGGGAAGGTGAGGGCACAAGCTGAGCCAGCCGCACCGGGCACTCTTGGCCACGGCGGTGATCGAACTCACTGACGTCTGTCACCCGCATCTAATCCAGACGGGCATCGCTTCTTCGACCCCGTCGATGTCCGCGAGTGGTGGAAGGGTCGCTCCCTTGGGGAAGCCCGTCGTGCCCGACGTGTACTGGATGTTGATGGGGTCGTCGCAGGACAACTCGCTCGCCCGGGCCCGCAGTTCCTCCCGCAGCTCGGGTGTGCCGCGGCCGGCCAGCGTCTCCCAGCTCGGATCCCCGATGTAGACGGTCTCCCGCAACTGCGGACACCTGCCCCGCACCTGTTCCACCATCGCCCGGTAGTCGCTCGTCTTGTGGCCGAGGGAGGCGAACAGCAGCGACACCCCGGCCTGGTTCAGGACGTACTCCACCTCGTGCGTGCGGTACGCCGGGTTGATGTTCACCATGATCGCGCCGATGCGGGCGGTGGCGTACTGGACCAGCACCCACTCGGGACAGTTGACCGCCCAGACGCCCACCCGGTCGCCCTTGGCGACCCCGCTGGCGAGCAGCGCGCAGGCCAGCCGGTCCACGTCCGCGACGAACCGGGCGTAGGTCCAGCGCCGCCCGGAGGGCACGTCGACGAGCGCCTCGCGGTCCGGCCACCGCGCCGCCGTGCGGTCCAGGTCGGTGCCGATGGTGTCGCCGAGCAGCGGGGTGGTACCGGTGCCGTGCGTGTAGGAGCTCACCGGAAGTCCTCCTCGCGGTACTCGTCGACGGAGCCCGCGGCCGTGGCCTCGCGCAGCTCGATGCGGCGGATCTTGCCGGAGACGGTCTTGGGCAGCGGCGCGAACTCCAGGCGGCGGACGCGCTTGTAGGGAGCGAGGACCTCACGGGAGTGCTCGAACAGCACCTTCGCGGTGTCGGGACCGGGCTCCCAGCCCTCGGCGAGGACGACGTACGCCTTGGGCACGGCCAGCCGCAGCTCGTCCGGGGCGGGGACGACGGCCGCCTCGGCGACCGCCTCGTGCTCCAGCAGCGCGCTCTCCAGCTCGAACGGGCTGATCTTGTAGTCGGAGGCCTTGAAGACGTCGTCGCTGCGGCCGACGTAGGTGATGTAGCCGTCGTCGTCGCGTTCGCCGATGTCACCCGTGCGGTAGTACCCGCCCGCCATCGCCTCCGCCGTACGGTCGGCGTCGCCGTGATAGCCGGTCATCAGGCCGACCGGCCGCGGCGACAGGTCCAGCGCGATCTCGCCCTCCCGCGCGCCGGGGGCGCCGGTCACCGGGTCCAGCAGTTCCACGCGGTAGCCGGGGCTGGGGCGGCCCATGGAGCCGGTCTTCAGGGGCTGTCCGGGGCTGTTGGCGATCTGGACGGCCGTCTCCGTCTGGCCGAAGCCGTCCCGGATGGTCACGCCCCAGGCCCGCCGCACGCGTTCGATCACCTCGGGGTTCAGGGGCTCCCCGGCGGCCACGGCCTCGCGCGGCGGGGTGCGCAGCTGGGTGAGGTCGGCCTGGATGAGCATGCGCCAGACCGTGGGCGGCGCGCAGAAGGTCGTCACGCCCGCCCGGTCCATCTCCGCCATCAGGCGGGCGGGGTCGAAGCGCGTGTAGTTGTGCAGGAAGACGGTCGCCTCCGCGTTCCAGGGGGCGAAGAGGTTGGACCAGGCGTGCTTGGCCCAGCCGGGCGAGGAGATGTTGAGGTGCACGTCACCGGGCTTGAGACCGACCCAGTACATGGTGGCCAGGTGCCCGATCGGGTACGACACGTGCGTGTGTTCGACGAGTTTGGGGCGGGCCGTCGTGCCGGAGGTGAAGTACAGCATCAGCGGGTCGTCGGCGAGGGTCGGGCCGTCGGGCAGGAACTCCGCGGAGGCGGCGTACGCGTCCTCGTACGGCTGCCAGCCCTCCGGTACGCCGCCGACGGCGGTGCGCGTGTAGTCGCCGGGCACCTCGTCGAACTTGCCGGCGTCCTCGGCGCGGACGACGACGTGCCGCACGCGGCCGCGCTCGACGCGGTCGCGCAGGTCGGCGGCGCCGAGCAGCGGGGTGGCGGGGATGACGACGGCGCGCAGCTTCATCGCGGCGAGCGCGGTCTCCCACAGTTCGGCCTGGTTGCCGAGCATGACGAGGATGCGGTCCTCGGCCTCGACGCCGCGTTCGCGCAGCAGGTTGGCGACCCGGTCGGAGCGCTCGGACAGTTCGGCGAAGGAGAGCCGGACCTCGGAGCCGTCCTCCTCGACGATGTGCAGGGCGATGCGGTCGTTGCCGTCCGCGATGACGTCGAACCAGTCGAGGGCCCAGTTGAAGTGCTCGGGCCGGGGCCAGTCGAAGCCCTCGTAGGCCGTGGCGTAGTCCTCGCGGTGTTCCAGCAGGAAGTCCCGTGCCCTGCGGAACTGCTCCGTCGCCGTGCTCATGTCTCCACCTCTTCCACCTGGTCGTTCACCTCCGGGCGTGCCGGAGGCGGGAGTGCGACCGTGCTCGGCCCTCCGGGCCTCCGTGCGCTCGCGCCCTCGCCTGCGGCGCGCCCCTCCGGCTCGCTCCCGTTCGGTCCCGGGCCATTGCCGGGCGGCTCTCTGCCATCGTGTAATCCGTGATGCGGGTCTCACTACCCCCGAACGGGGGGCACCGCGGCGGACGGGCCGCGGGGAAGGGCGGGCAGGTGACAGCAGCGGACGCGGCCGGGGCGGTGGAGATCCGTGGCGCGCTGGCACGGCTGCGTCGGGTGACCGGGCTGCCGGTCGCCTTCGGCGGGCTGGTGGAGCCGGGGCGGCGGCGGATGCGCATCAGCGAGCTGAGCGGTGCGGCCACCCCGGCGCTGCGCGGCCTCGCCGTGACGTCGGGCAACGGTCTCGGCGGCAAGGCGGTCGCCCTGGCCCGTCCCTGCGCGGTCACCGACTACTCGCTCTCCCGGCAGATCAGCCACGAGTACGACGCGGCGGTGGCCGAGGAGGGTCTGCGCTCGGTCCTCGCGATCCCGGTCGTCGTACGCCGCCGGGTGCGCGGGGTGCTGTACGGCGCCCTGCGCACGGCCCAGCCGCTCGGCGACCGCACGCTGACCGCGGCCGTCGACGTGGCGCGGGACGTGGAGCAGTCGCTGGTGGTCGGGGACGAGGCGCGGGACCTGCTGTCGGCGGCGCGCCCGGAGGGCTCGACCGGTCCCGCGGTCGGCCGGGAGCAGGTCCGGGAGGCCCACGCGGCCCTGCGCGCGCTGGCTCCGCGCATCAGCGACCCGGACCTGCGCGCCGAGCTCCTCGCCGCGTGCGGGCTGTTGACGGCGCGTCCGGCGACCGCGGAGGTCACGCTGGCGCCGCGCGAGCTGGACGTCCTGGCCTGCGTGGCGGCGGGGGCGACCAACGCGGCGGCCGCGGGGCGGCTGGGGCTGCGCCCGGAGACGGTCAAGGGCTACCTCCGCTCGGCGATGCGGAAGCTGGGGGCCCACACGCGGGGGGAGGCGGTGGTGGCGGCTCGGAGGGCTGGGTTGCTGCCGTAGGGACGGACCGCGGGAGCGGCCGTGGGCGCGAGGCCGGGGAGGAGTGACCGTCGTGGCGGACGTCGACCGCCCATTCACCGGGCACCCTGATGAATTTCTCCATGCCCAAGCTGTTATCTCCCTCACCACGCCGTCCCTCCGGATTTCAATGACACGTTGCCTAGAATTTGGCCCGGACACGACACACGGAGGGGAGCGGTGACCGTGCGACGGGACTTCAAGGAGCCTGCCAGGTGCCGCCCCGACCTGGTCATCGGCCGGGAGGAACTGTTCGCGGGCGCCCGTGACCAGCTGGCCCGCGGTGGCAGTGTGCTGCTCCACGGACCCGCCGGAATAGGAAAGTCGACCGTGCTGCGGGCATTGGCCGCGGATTACGGCGAGGCGGCCCGCACCGTGTTGCGCTGCTCGGCGACCGAGTCCGAATCCCATCTCCCCTTCCTGGCCCTCGCGGACCTCTTCGGTCTGGTCCTCGACGAGATATCGGACAAGCTGCCGTCGGCTCAGCGCACGGCCCTGGAGTCGGCGCTCACCGGACGCGGCGAATCGACTCTGCAGCGCGACGGCCTGGCGCTGCGGCTGGCCGTGCTCTCGGCGTTGCGCGCCCTCGCCGCCACGGGTCCCGTCCTGCTCGTCGCCGACGACCTCCAGTGGCTGGACTCCGCCAGCGCCGAACTCCTCGGCTTCGCCGCCCGCCGCCTGGGCGACACCCCCGTCCAACTGCTGTGCGCGGTCCGCACGGAGGGGCAGGAGTACGACCGCCATCTACGCGCGTCTCCGCCCGACACCCTCGCCGTCCGCCTCAACCCGCTCTCCCGCGCCCAGGTCTCCGCCCTGCTCGACCACCGCGGCTACACCGACCTGCCCCGCTCCACGGTCCGCGAGATCCACCGCACCAGTGGCGGCAACCCCCTGTTCGCCCTGGAACTGGGCCGTGCCCTCGGCGAGAACCCGACCCCGCCGCGTCCCGGCGAGCCCCTCCCGGTGCCGACCTCGCTGCGCGACCTCGTCCTCAGCCGCCTCGACATGCTCTCCGACGAGGCGCGCCGCACCCTCCTCGTCGTCAGCGCGGGCGCCCGCCCCACGCTGGCGCTGCTGCACGCGGCCGGCCGGGAGAACGCCGAGGCCGAGACGGCCCAGGCGGCGGCGCTCGGACTGCTGGCGACGGAGCCGGAGGGCCCGGCCGTACGGTTCGCGCATCCGCTGATCTCCGCCGCGCTGTACGCGGAGGCGCCCGCGCAGGAGCGGCGGGCCGCGCACGCCGCGCTGTCCACGGCCGCCTCCGATCCGATCGAGCGGGCCCGCCACCTGGCGCTGTCCACCACCGGGACGGACCCGGACGTGGCCGCGCGGCTCGCCGAGGCCGCCGCGCTGGCCCGCGACCGCGGGGCGCCTTCGGTGGCCGCCTCGCTCGGGCTGCTCGCGGCCCGCCACACCCCGGCGGACGACGGTCCGGGCCCGGACGAACGGCGCCTTCAGGCCGCGGAGGACGCGATCACCGCCGGCGAGGTGGACCTCGCCCGGGACATCGCCCGCGAGGTGCTGACCCGTGCCACGGCGCCCGCCGAGCGGGTGCGGGCCTGGATGGTGGTGATCGAGGCGGCCGGGCAGGCGCTGGGTGACGTCGACGCCGTCTACCCGCAGGTGCTCGCCGACGCCGGGGACGACCCCGGGCTGCTCTCCCAGGTCCACTACCAGCTGGCCTGGCGCGGCCTGGTCGTCGAGGGCGACTTCGCCGAGGCCCGTCAGCAGGCCGCGCACGCGGCGGAGCTGGCCGCGCGCGGCGAGGACCGGCGCACCGAGCTGATGGCGCTCTCCTTCCAGGCCTCGACGGAGATCCTCATGGGTCATCCGGACGCCCCCGCCACCATCAAGCGGGCGCTGAAGGAGCCTCAGGACCCGTATGTGGCCTGCCACCACAACGGCGCCGGCATGGCCCGCTTCCGCTGGCTGCTGATGAGCGACCAGTTGCCGGAGGCCCGCTCGACCATCACCGCGCTGCTGCGCGAGGTGCGCCGGCGCGGCATGGTCGAGAGCGAGGTGCACTTCCAGCGGTTCCTCGCCGACATCGAACTGCGCTCCGGGCACTGCGGACGCGCCCTCGACCTGGCCCGGGAGAGCCTGCGGCTGGCGCGTGACTCCGGCATCGGCCTGGGCGCCTCCGCCATGCTCGCCTCCCTCGCCGAGGCCTCCGGTGGTGACGTCGACCGGGCGCTGGCGCTGGCCCGGGAGGCCGTGGACCGCGCCGAGGAGGACGGCGACCAGATGTACCTCTCCCGGGCCCTGGCCGCGCTCGGCTACGCCCAGTTGGTGGCCGGGGACGCGGCGGGCGCGGTGGGATCGCTGCGCCAGGTGCGGGAACTGGAGCAGGGCCTGGGCATCACCGACCCGGCGCGCGGCCGCTGGCAGGGCGATCTCGCCGAGGCGCTGGTGCGCGTCGGGGAGCCGGGCGAGGCGCAGGACGTCATCGACGTCACCCGCGAGCACGCGCTGCGGCTCGGCCGGGAGAGCGTGCTGGCGGTGCTGGACCGGGCGGAGGCGCTGGTGCGGGCGGCGCAGGGTGACCTGGAGGGCGCGCTGGTCCGTCTGACGTCCGTTCAGGCCCGGCTGGCGAAGCTGGGGTACGGGCTGGAGGAGGCGCGGGCCGCCTTCGCGCTGGCCCGGTTGCGCACCCGGCGGCCGGGGCCGACGTCGTACGACGAGGCGGCGCGGCTGTTCCGGCGGTGCCGGGCGCTTCCGTGGCTGCGCCAGGTCGACGCGGCCGCCGCGGAGGTTCCGGCGGAGCCGTCGTCGCCGCCCGCGCCGGTGCCCGCGTCGGACGCGCTGGAGGGGCTGGCCTCGATGGAGCGACAGGTCGCCGCGCTGGTCATGGAGGGCGCGACCAACCGGGAGATCGCCGCGCGGCTGTTCATCAGCGTCAAGACGGTCGAGGCGACCCTCACCCGGGTCTACCGCAAGCTGGGGATCCGCTCCCGGGTGGACATCGTCCGCCTGGCGGCGGGGCGTCACGCGAAGTAGCGGTTCCGCGGGTCGACGCCTGACGCGGGCCCGTGGCGTACATCCACGGCCGGTCCACCGCGCGGGTGCGTGCGCGGAATGCGTGCGGAGCGCGTGCGCCGGGAGGCGACCGAGGGTTTTCCCTCACCCGACTCCCTTAGGGGGTTCCCTCATTGGGCGCCGAGGGCTCCGGCCCTAGCGTAAGGGACGTGCCGCTCGCCCGGGCACACGGGGGTCGGTCCCGCGACCCCCGTGCCCCCCACACCCGCGCGACCCCCCACCGGCAGCTCCCCCAGCAAGGAGATCCATGTTCGGGCTCGACCGTGTCAGGAAGAGAGCGGCGCTCGTCGCCGCGACCGGGCCGCCGCGTCGGCGTTGCTCAGCGCCCCCACCGCTGCCGCGGCACCCCAGCCGATCGTGTCGAACTCCAGCTGCGGCGGCTCGTACGGCTCCGACTTCGTCGCGAGCGACATGGTGTGCGCCGGATACACATCCGGCGGCGTGGACACCTGCCAGGGCGACAGCGGCGGTCCCCTGCTCATCGGGGGCGTCCTGGCAGGGATCACTTCCTGGGGCGAGGGCTGTGCGGAGGCCGGTCACCCGGGTGTGTACACCCGGCTGACCACCTTCTCCAGCGTGGTGACCGCGCGGGTCGACTCGTAGCGGAAAAGTCTCCCTGAGAACCCCTCAGGTGAAGTGCCAGGGGGCGTGGGGGGGGGCGGCGCGCGGGGCGCGCCCCCCCCCCCCCGCCGGGGGGGGGCCCCCCCCCCCCCGGGGGGGGGCGGGGGGGCTGTCGCGGGGCGGGCGCGGACCGGCGGCCCCCCCAGACAC